>CAZMFM010000172.1:0-6555 GCA_964565565.1 uncultured Spirochaetaceae bacterium
ACGACGGTTGGACCGGTCACGACGACAAGTGCGCCGAAGAGCAGCGACTCCATCAGACCCCAGCCGATCCAGGCGTGAACCGCGAGGGCGCCACCCGCGAGGGTGATCATGGCCCCGATGGTAATCAGTCGACGAATCGCCGTGCCTTCACGCCGCAGTCGCGAGAGTTCGAGGTTCAGTCCGCCTTCAAAGAGAATGATCGCCACCGCGAAATCGACGATCGCAAAGAGACCGTCTCCAAGTTCTCGCGGCTGAATCCAACCCAGCCCGTCGGGTCCCAGGGACACACCGGCGATCAGCAGCAAAACGATGCCCGGCAAACGGAGATGGCGGGCGAGCGCCTGAGCGAACATTCCGGCCAGCAGGGCCAGGGCGAAGGTCAACTTCGGATCGGAGACCGGGGTACTCATCTCACCTCATCTTGCCGCGTCGCCCGAATCGCCTGTATCGACCAACTCATTCGTTTCCCCTGATCGCGCAATCTCCGCAATCCAACCGAAGACAAGACGAGTGCCGCTCGCCATCGGAGGATTCAAAGCATGGGACAGCTCTGCCGGCCGCGCGAGAGAGAAGACATCAGGGATGGCCGGACTCGCGGGCACCAGGACGCGTGACGTGCCGGAGATAGAAGAGCACATTGGCCAGCTCGGCGGAACTTCGGATGCCCGGCGAAACCATTCGGTTGCCCGGCACGAAGCCAGCCGGATCGGTCAAGAAATACGACAGCGAGCGGTCGTCCCAGACGATCGACGCGCCGATCATGGCCGGGGATCCGCTGTAGTTGGGCGCGAGCCCGGACCGGCGGCCGTACACGCCGAGGAGTGAGGGCCCGACCTTTTTGACCGTGCCTGCAAGATCGTGACAGACCCAACAACCGTTGGCCGCCCGCCGACCACTCATGAACCGCTCACGAGCCGTCTCGTCCAGACGTGCCAGGATTTCACGATCGGGATCGGAACACCCGAGCACTAGAATCGAAAGGCAGCCGCAAAGAAGCACAATGGATGACAGGGCGTATGGAGTTGGTTTCTGCATCAAATGCAAAGCTACCGGCGACCGTAGAGCAGGTCGAGGCTGATCTCTTGATCCGATCGAGTGCTCCGGGACCAGGCGATGCATTCCTGGCGATGACAACGATGGCAACGCGAGATGACTTCGACGGCCCGGATCGCTTCGCCCGACGCTTCACGTTCTACGCCTACGACGAGCTCGAAGCGCCCGCGAGCGCAAACTCGACATCGGAACGACTCCCTGGGGTCCGTGCGGTCTTGCGGCGGCAACCACTCAAGGAGCGCTTCGTCATCAAGGATTGAATCAACGCATTCGCATGCGTCACAGCGCACGAAGACTGGTAGTTTGAACGGAGAGTCGACGGGCCGACCACCGGAGCTCGCTTGCCGCGCCTCGCGCCAGACCCGGGTCAAGCTTCGCCAGAAGAATCCACCCTTTCCTTTCGAGACGGTGAGCCAACCCGAGACCCGGAAGCGAGCACCCCCACAGCGGCAGCCCAGGCTCGCATAGCGCATTCCGGCTTCGCGAAGGTCCGGAGCGAAGTCCGACAGGCGCGCATCCGTCTCGAGATCTCCGAAGGGATTCCGTTCCACGCGCCCCAATCTACCGCGTTCATCGGGAGGAGGACTCACGGGCAGTGAATACTTTTCGAATCGCGAAACGATAGTGCTCGGCCTCCGTCAGGTCCGGATAGCGCGAGCGCTCGACGCCCACTCGCCGTTCGACCTCGGCGCGATCGCCGTCGCATGCGTTCAGTAGGTAGGAGACGTCTTCTGTACCTGCGGCCCCGGGCACATGGTCTCTGAATCCGAGTCGCGTTGCGACACGCTTTCCCGATCGGGTCGTCGCGAAGATCGCCAGCGTCGCAGCGATCGCGAACAAGAGCATCAACAGGTTCAGCACCCGGGCCGCTCTCCGAGCGTCATCGAGGCACCGACTACTCGTCCGGTCGGGTGTTCGCGACGAGTTCTTCGCGGTCGAGCGTAAAGTGGTATCGGAGCTCTTTGCGCATCCAGACGAAGCCGCCGCAAACGAGTCCGATCAGCCACCCCTCGAGCAGAAGCTGCGGCTGCCAATGCCAACCGATCGCGTAGCAACCGAGCAGGGGATAGAGAAGAAAGAAGGCCAGGCCTTTGTTTGCGACATACCAGAATGCACCGCGCCCTCGGACCCGCTCCCACCAGAGCATCTCGCTCGCCGTCATGATGATGTCTTTGGGTGTCGCCACAAAAAATCGCCCGCCTCTCTCTTTGCGGGCGCACCGCCCGACTTATCAGATCGTTCGGGTGAGCGGCCCCTGAAATTGACTCGGCGACAATTCGATCACTAAATTGGGTGCTTTTACCATCATTCAGATGAGGCAATTTGGGACAGATGGGCCTCCCGCGGGCGTGGTCGCCTCGTTACCTTCTTTGTTCGAACGACGCATGGAACTCGGCGGCAGACCGCGACACACCTAGTTCGACCCAGGAGTGAATCATGCGAACTTTTGAGCGGGCCCATCGAAATCCTTCGAGATCGCGAAGCTTCGGCCCGCCCTCGACCTCAACCCTGACATCAACCCCGACCTCGATGCGCCGTTTCGCCGCGTTGCTTGTAACAACGCTTTCCCTTGTTTTCAGTGTCGGCTGCCAGTCGAGGGGGAGTCTCGACATCGTCGAATCCGGATACGCCCCGGCAGGCGCCGTCCACCCCGAAGACCTACTCGTCGTCGATTGTCTCTTGCCTGGCCAGGTTCGAAAACTCGGACGTAGCCAGGTCTACATCACGCCACGTCGACCCACCAAGACCTCGGGATCGGAATGCGAAATACGCGGCGGCGAGTACACGGCCTACGACCGCGCCGACTACAAGACGGCGCTTCGTGTCTGGCTCGAAAAGGCCGAGCAGGGCAATGCGAAAGCCCAGACCCATGTCGGTGAGATCTATGAAAAGGGCCTCGGCATAACACCGGACTACGCGCTGGCCGCCCAGTGGTATCGCAAGGCGGCGGATCAGGGATTCGAGCGTGCCATGCTCAACCTTGGTCAACTCTACGAGCTCGGACTCGGCGTCGACCGCGACAACAAGAAGGCGCTCACATGGTATCGGAAGGCCTCGGGCCTCGAGGAGGCCGGCCTCGACTATCAGGTCCAGACGGCCGACCGAAGCAACAAGGTTGTTCTGGCGTCCGCTGCGCCGCCAACCATTCAACTGATCCAACCCTCGATTCCGCAGACCCGCGCCATCCAGATCGTCTACAACCCTCCGGTCAACACTTCTCGCGCGGCACCGACCAGCCACACCATCGTAGGTCGCGTGGTGGCACCAGCCGGCTTGGTCGGTTTCTTCGTCGATGAAGTCGAACAGGCAGTGGATGGCGAGGGACTCTTTCGTTCCAAGATCTCGATCACGTCGGCGGAGCGAGAAGTCGTCCTGGCGGCCGTCGATCGACAGGGCCGAAGGGTCGAACGGACATTGCGTGTCGGCGTCGACCGCGCAAACAAGGGTCGACTGGATTCCCAGGCACGAACTGGTGCGCCCGGTCGTAGCCGGGCCTCGAAGTTTGGAAACTACCATGCACTCGTAATCGGGAATGGTGCCTATCGCTTTCTTCCCAAGCTCGATACGGCGGTCGCCGACGCGGACGCGGTCGCTGCGATTCTACGCGACCAATATCGTTTCGACGTAACGCTCGTTCGCAACGCAACGCGCTACGACATCTTGTCCGCCCTCAACAAGATGCGCGCGGAGTTGACGGAAGACGACAACCTCCTGATCTACTACGCCGGCCACGGGGAACTCGACAAGGTCAACATGCGCGGCCAGTGGCTGCCTGTCGACGCCGAACGCGATAGCAACGCGAATTGGATCTCGAACGTCGCGATCACGGACATCTTGAATGCCATGAACGCACGGCACGTCATGGTCGTTTCAGATTCCTGTTATTCAGGGGCGCTCACGCGCTCGACCCTGGCCAGCCTCGACGCCGCGCTTTCGGACAAGAAGCGTCAGGTCTGGCTGGAAACCCTCGCCGCCAAGCGATCGCGAACAGCCCTCACGTCGGGCGGGCTCGCACCGGTTCTCGACTCGGGTGGTGGAGGACATTCCGTATTCGCCAATGCCTTCCTCGACATCCTGGCGCAAAACCACGACATCCTGGAAGGCCAGCGCCTCTATCAGGAAATTTCCGCGCGCGTGACCTACGCAGCGCGCAACTATCAATTCGAACAACTCCCCCAATACGCACCGATCAAATTTGCGGGACACGAAGCCGGCGATTTCTTTCTGGTACCGACCCGATAGATGTCGCGCGGCAACATGTCACCAGACCACAGAGGAGCGCGCTCGTGAACCGAACCAACTCGACACACTTCATATGGATGGGGGTCGCCATTTCGGCCCTCCTTGGACTCTTTACCAGCGACGCCTTCGCACAAAGCAGAACGGCGGCGGAGGTCGAGCGATTCCAGGGAGTGGATGGATCCGGAAACGCGAATCCAGGATGCGGTGGGACCGGAGGCAGTGGCTCGGGAAACAATCTGACGAACTCGCTCAACACAGCACTCGGAACACCGGGCTTTGACGACGAGGGCGTCGGCGTCGCAAGCCGCAGAACCGCCTACCGCCTCTGTGATATCCAAACTGGGACGAGCGCCAACGGTTGGACAGGCGAAGCCAGCACCACCCCAGGCCAGACCACAGTCCAGGGAATTGCCTACGCGCCCGAGGAAGTTTTCGCAACGATGGACAATGCGAGTGCCTCCTTCAATCTCCAGACCGCCAACGTCGCACGCCGCCTATCGCTGGTCCGACTCGCCCGCCAAAACGATCGCAGGGCCGCGGAACGGCTTGCCCGGTCTTCGCATCCGACCGGACCGACACCGGCCTCGGCCGCTGCGTTCCAGACAGCGCGCGATCGCTCCGATACCACGACGAGTCTCACCGACCGGGGACCGGTCGCGGTGGCGACGACCGACCGAAGCGAACGCCTACTATTGGCGCTTCAAAACGGCATCAACGCCGGAGACGAGATCGGTGGCGATGGAATCGGCTTCTTCCTGAACGGCCGCATCAACATCGTGAAGGGCGAGGGCAATCCGTCGGAACGGGCGAGCGATGGATTCGGTGGTGGCTTCACCCTCGGCGCGGACAAATCGTTGAGCGACGAGTTCTTTGCCGGCGTGGCCCTGGGTTACACGCATATCGAGACCAACTACAACAACAGCGCCAGTGAGTCGAGCCTCGACGCGGTGGCGCTCTCACTCTACGGCGCGCATTTCCCGACGGACGAAATCGTGATTGATGGCTCGATTTCGATCGCCTACCTCGGCCTCGACACGAGCAACGAAATTCTCATCTCGGACGGGGGGCCGAGTGTCCCGAGCCTCGACGGCGATGCGGATGGCGTCAACTTTGGCTTCGACGTAGGCGTCGGCTACTCCGAAACCGGGACCGACCTGGCACGGCTCGTGGGCCTCGACGAGTTGGCAGAGCGGGAAGAACTCACGGCACTCACTTTCGAACCCTTCATCCGGCTGAGCCTCCTCCATACCTACATCGAAGATTTCGACCAAACGGGAGGCGACGGATCTCTCAGACTCGAAATCGACGAACAGAACAACACCTCGCTCATCGCAACACTGGGCTTTCGCACCGACTACGCCCTCAGCACACGATTTGGCGTGCTGACGCCGTATTTCCGCGCCGCCTATATCCGAGAGTTCCTCGATCAGAATGACGATCTGAAAGTCACGAGCGCAACGGCGCCCGGGGCACCGAGCTTCAGACTCAGGCCCGAGGCGACGGACAGCAACTACGCGAATATCGGACTCGGTCTTTCTGCAATACTCGGACAGGGACTTTCACAGTTCGTCGACTACGACGTCGTCGCAGCACACGAAAACGTGACCATCCACCAGATCACCGCTGGTATGCGGCTCGAGTTCTAGAAAAGGAGGGTGTGGCTTTCGCGAATCGGCAATGTCCAGTCCAGACAGGAGCATCGAGAGACGCTCCGGCTCGGATCCCGAATCCCTTTCCCAGCGCTCGTTAGGCCCCTCGCGATCGCGTCCCGATATGCCTTGTCGGCGTTGCTAGGTTTGACCGTGTCGACCTTCGGTTGCGCGCACGGGGCAATCCCCGACCCAGAATCGCGTACTCACGAGGCTGAAGAACTCGCTTCGGAGTCGGGATTCATTCGATTCGTAACCGAGTCGACCGATCGACAGACTCTGCCCGTCGCAGCCTGGGTGCGGCCCGCGCCAGACATTCCGGGCGACACGCCCAGCCTCCACATCTATATCGAAGGCGACGGCCTGGCGTGGCGAAGCCGGCGACGGTTTTCCCTCGATCCGACTCCCGTTCGGGCCATCGGATTGAGATTGGCGGTCGCCGATCCATCGCCGGCCACCATCGTCTACCTGGGTCGGCCCTGTCAGTACGGGTTCTCGCCAGGTGGGGATTGTCGGCCGATCTTCTGGACCGCCGCACGCTATGGCGAGGCGGTGGTCGACGCCATGGATCGTCGAATCGACCGACTGATCGAGCAACTAGGCAGGCGGC
>CAZMFM010000173.1:0-6486 GCA_964565565.1 uncultured Spirochaetaceae bacterium
ACTCATTCACAGCCCGACGGGCCGACCCCGGCGACGGCGGGCCGAATGGACTGGACGCTGGTGTTCCTGGGGTTAGCCATCGAGTTGGTTGCGATCGCGGGCGGATCATTGCGCTTCGGACGGATCGGACTGGCACTTGCGGCCTACGGTCTTTGCCGGGCGTTCTATTCGCTGCGGCCCGAAGTCGCCGCACTCCTGGTCTGGGTGCTCCCAATCCCTAGAACCCTGATCGATTTCGTCAGCCCCGGCCTGGAAACAATCTGGGGACAGGTCGTCGCCGCAGTCGTACCCGGCGTATCGTTGCAGACCTTTGACCGCTTCCCGGTCCTGGCAAGCACGTCGGCACATCTGCCGCTATCGGCCATCGATGGTGGGATCGCACTGGCCTACGGCCTGGCGGGTCTGGGTTGGTTTCGAATGGTTTCAAGGGGCGGAGGCTTCCGGCAGGCACTGTTCGGTTCGCTTCGTTGGGCGATGTTGGCCATTCCGGTTCAGCTCTCTTTCCTCGTGGCCGCGGGACTCCTGCTGAGAAACGCAGACACGACAATCTGGCCGGGGCGCTTACTCGTCCAGTCCAGTTGGATCTTCGTGCTGGCGCTGGGCTTTGCGATGACCTTTGAAGGCCGTTGGCCGGGGAGGCGGACCCTGTCGCTCGAGTGGGCTCCATGAAGCCACGCGCCGGCGAACTCTGCCTTCTCCTCGCTCTCCTATTGATGGTGGGTGCCACTTCCTGGTGGCTACTGCTTCGCCCGGCGACCGAGTCCGACCCCTCCGCCCTCGACGAGTTGGCCACGACCCTCGACGGTTGGCAAGCGATCGAAATCGAAATGGACCAGGACGTAGCCAAAATGCTCAACGCGGACCACAACGTTCAGCGCGCCTATCATCACGCGCTGGGTTACACGGTCTTCGTCTATATCGGGTACTACGGTGCGTCGAGAGGAGGCGTTCCCGAGCACACGCCGGATGTCTGCTACCCATCCCAGGGTTGGGAGATCGTCGAATCGCGGGAGCAGCGAGTGGGTGGGCGCGATGGACTGGCCGTTGCCGAGTATCTGGTCGAGAACGGGAACACCCGCAGGTTGGTGCATTTCTGGTATCGGACGAGCCAGGCGTCTGGGATGACGTCGATTCTGGGTCTTCGCCTTCGCCAATTCCTCGGCCGACTGTCGAACCAGGGAACGGATGGGGCCTTGATTCAATTGAGCACGACGGTGCGCGAATCGGAGATCGAGACGGCGCGACAACAGCTTTTCTCCCTGGATTTGCGCGTCGAGGCTGAACTCGACAAGGTCTGGCCAAACGAGTCGAATGAAAAGGGCAGGGCGCTAGCAGGCCGCGGAAGAACCCCTCCCGTCGTGCGGCACGCATCTTCTGTGTCCACTCTTCGTTGCGAAAGCTCGCTGTGGTTCGCCACAGCTTCACTTCCGCGCCTCAATTGGCCACAAAAGCCACGCACTTCGCTCGGTCCGGAGCTTTTCCGCAATCTGCTAGTGGCCAATCAAACGAGCGCGAGCTTCTGATGACTCGATCGTCCGGCGCACGCACAGACGAATTGCTGAAAGATCTATTCCATCCCGAGATTCGTTCGGCTTCCTCAGCCCTCGTCTTCGAACCGGACATACTCCCGACCGGCGAACGTGATCTCGTCGCTTCCGCGGTCGATTCCCGACGGCGCGAATTCGCGACAGGGCGGGTCCTCGCGCGAAGGCTACTGAGACAGCTGGGATCAGAAATCCCGGAGCTACTTCGTGACTCCGATCGGGTCCCCCGATGGCCGACAGAAATCGTGGGCTCGATCTCCCACTGCGAGGACCTGTGCGCGGTCGCCGTCGGTGAGCTTTCTCGATTTCGCGGAGTAGGCCTCGACGTCGAACCCGATGAACCCGTCAAGGAGGGTGTGGAGCGAATCGTTTGTCGCGAGTCCGAACTCGCCTGGCTGAAGTCCGCCTCGGGCGACGAGCGTTCTCGACGAATCAAGATCATCTTCAGCATAAAGGAGGCCGTCTACAAGGCCTTCTATCCTGAACTTCGGACCTTTTGGGGCTTTCAGGACGTCGAGACCGAAATCGACCTGGCCGGAGAATGCTTCCGTGCGGCACTGCCCGCCGGACCCGAGGTCCGCGAGATCGAGGGCCGCATAGCACGGCGCAATGGATGGATTCTATCCGCCGTGACTCGCCTGCGCTGAGCCTTCCGAACCCGCTATTCAGGTGCGAGAAAGACGTCGAACGGTCTCTCGCATCAGCTCTGGAATCGCGAGCCCGGCCGGACAAGCCGTCGCACACGGAGCCCCGGAACACGTCAGACAGGCCTCTGGATTGGACTCGAGTAGGGCGAATTCTCGGGCTGCAATTGCGGGCTCACCATAGTCGACATCGTACATCCGCAGGCGCAGGACATCGGGAATCGAGACGCCGACCGGACAGCTGTCCTGGCAATCGCCACATCCCACCAGGCAGGACGTACTGTTGTTTCGTTGTTGATAGCGCGCGAGCAACGCGAGATCTTCCGCGTCGGGTTGCCGGGTTCCCGATGCTTCGAGGTATTCGTCCACCATCGCAGGGCTCGTCATGGTGACGACCAACCCATCGACCGCGGGCTCCGACAGCACCCAACGAAACGCAGCTTGTGAAAAGGTTCGCCCCGGTGCCTCGAAAGGTCGCATGTCATTTCGGCGCGCACCCTTGAGGGTTTTCATGACCATCACGCCAACCCCCTCCGCACTCGCGCGAGCCAGCAGACCGGGAATCTCCGGTTGTCCGGAGACCAGGTCGAGGCCGGGAGCCCATTCCCCGAGCTTCCTCTTCAGATTGTCCTTGAAGCTCGGCTGTTGCGAAAAATTATAGGCAACCAGCAAAGCGTCAATGAGTTCGTGGTCGAGCGCGTATTCGATACAGCTCGCTAGTCGGGCGGCATGACCCGACATGCCGGCGTATCGAATCTTTCCCTGCTCCTTGGCCCGGGATGTGAAGGCTTGCCACTCCTCGCTCGACAGGCGGGCGACGTCATTGACGGCGTGATTGAGATAAAGGTCGATATAATCGGTTTTCAGCCGACGAAGACTTTCCTCGAGCACCTTCATCTGGTGCTCCGCGCGATGCTCGACTTTCGCGACGAACTTCGAGGTGATCGTCACTTCGTCGCGCCGGCCGCGAAGGGCACGACCGAGCACTTTCTCCGCGCGACCCCCGGCATAGCTTTCCGCAGTGTCGAAGTGGGTGATCCCCCGATCCAGTGCGTGGTGAACGAGGGCTTCGTCCGTTTCGAGGCTGAAGGTGCCGAAGCTGATGTCGGGGATCTCGAGTCCGGTCTTCCCCAACATGACGCGCTGTCGGATTCGAGGGGCTTCGCCGGTCGTACTCGCTCCGAATGCATTCTCTACCCCGACGCCCAGGGAGGCGCCAATCAGACCACCCGCACCAAGGCCCGCTCGAACGAATCCGCGCCGAGTCAAGCCAGGCGAACTGCCCTCATGGTTCTGTTCCTGCACAGCTTGGTGTTGGACGTGGTTGGATTTCGGCATCAGCGGCGGCTCCTCCTGGTCGCATAGGATAGCCGCCTCGACGGAATGCGACGAAGCGGGAAAGTCGAGGGCCAAACGCCCTTAGGCCAAGACTGCCTCGACCAGAGCGGATCGGGCTAGCGGCCCGGCGCGCCGTCTTGCCTGGACCAGAAAGGAAAAGGGGCCGGATCTTGTGATCCGACCCCTTGGGCCCCGTTCATGCTGTGACAGGCTGCGAAGATGTCAGACCATCAGGGTTGTGCGGGAACGACCTGAATCAAGACGGGCGGTGCGGGCGGCTGAGTCGGCACCACCGAGCCTTGAACGATCTCAAGGTCGTCCCAGTATTTCTGGCCTATACCGGCCGAGTAGACGCCGATCGTTCCTTGTTGCGGACGTCCCGACGTCGCGTCGTTGCAGTCGACCTGGAAGATCGAGGGCTCTGAAGTGCCAGCCAGCCAGACCTTGGCTCGGACCTGGTTGTAGCTTCCACGATCGACGACATCGAAGGCAAAGTTGTACCAGGAACCGGCACTCGGCGTGATACCCGTATCCGTCGCCGAGCAGCTCAGTGCCGGTCGACCTTCGAGGATGAACGATCCTCCGCCCGCGTTCGAGAGACGGTAGTAGCGATCGGCAGACGGGTATTCGCTGTAAGTGGTCACGCCCAGGATCCCGGTCGACTCATCCGTGGCCATGCGGCCCGTCAGAACGAAATTGCTCCAGACACTCGAGGCATCTCGGGCATGGGAATGAATGGCGGTTTGTGCAGAGGAGGTGTGCAGAATCCGGTTCGTCCCGATCTCGACGATATCGAAGAGTGTGTTGTTCTCGACCAGACTGTTATTCGCTCTGGTATCAAACCAACCATTTACATTGGGGCCCACCGCATCCGTTCCGAAATCGAAGCGCCCCGCAGAACCAACGATTGGCGGGATCACCGTACCGGCTGAAACAGGAACGGTCGTTGTCCCGCCGCCACCGCCGCCACCGCCGGCCGAACCGTCGAGCCGGGTCTGTGCGGGAGTCCAGGTGCTGGCAACCAGACCAGGCCCAAATGCGCGCATCTCGAGGCGCACGTCGCCGCTGCCCACCTCTACGTCGGCTTGATAGATCCCATTCGAGCCACGGCTTGGGACGCCGAGGTTCATGATTTGCGACGAACTTCCGTCCATCGCACTCACGCGTACTTCGAAGCGTTGGACCTCCGTGGGCCGCGAGTGCGTCCATCGCATATTTTCCGGACGAGCCTCGGCCACGGACGCGACCACCAGGCCGGTCAGTACGACCGCGAACAAAGCGGTCATTTCATTGAGACTTCTAGACCGAAGGGTCATAACTGGCTCCTCTCGAGCAGGGGAGCAGCGGGCAACGAGTGTCTTCTCGCGCTCTTCGCCGTCTCCACAACAGAAGTTTCGGAACGGCCGCCCTTTGTGCCCGTGACTCAAATCACAGGGCGGCAACTCGACACCGAAAACGCGTAGGCCGGACCGAACGTGGCGTTCTTTCCACGACCGGGACGGGACTGAACAGGCCAGGCAAGGGCCTCTTTGAAGCGGGGCGGAGAGTAGCTCGGGTCTCGTTCGTGCATTAGCTTCCTGGGCGAGCAGGGGGTCCAGCGAGCTCACTCCCTGAGGGGATGCTAGCCCGTTCGGCTTGCCCGGTCTGACCCTGTCATGCCTCGAGCGGGTACTACCCGGTCTGAAGCCGGGGAGCAGCAAGCCGGGCCAAGCAGAATGGCTCGATGGCCGACACATTGTGATCGCGCCGGGTCGAACGGGAAGTTCTGGGAGCAGAATGGGTATCAGGGGCGCGATTGTAGTAGCCGGACTGGGAATCCTGGTCAGCTGCGGTTTCTGGGCCTATCGCGGGCTGGAGGCCTACCGCAGAGCACTGGGCGACTATGTTCCGACGCCCTACGACGCGAGCGAAGCAAGGCGAGCAAGACTCGCTGAGGGGCTCACACTGAGCCGCCGCGTCAGTTGGAAACTGGCGGACGGAAGCGCTCAGAATGCCTTCTACTTGCCAGCTCGAAACGGTGCATTGATCATTTATGCCCATGGCTCCCCGGGAAGCGGTTTGGATTCGTTGCCTGAGGCGCGCGCGCTCGCCGAATCCGGTTACGGTGCACTATTGGTCGATCTACCCGGATACGGCTTCAGCGAAGGGCGCCGCGCCTGGGACACACATTTTCTTGAATCGATGCGACGAGCCGTCGATTTTGCGGTCACCCAGCCCGGTATCGACCCCGATCGCATCGGAGGGCACGGCTATTCGAACGGCGGCTCACTGATCGCTCGCGCTGCGGCCGCGGATCCCCGGCTGAGGGCTTTGGTGCTGGTCGCAACCTATACGAATCTTACGGATCAATTGCACCATGCTTTCCGGCGACGGACCCCGGGCATGGGCTATTTCGCGATTGCGGCAGGGCGCAGGTCGGGTGTTCCCGTCGCCGAACTCGACACCCTCGCGGCGCTTCGGCAAATCGGGCCCCGACCAACTTTGATCGTCGCGGCGGGAATGGACCATTCTATTCCAACCGAAATGGCAGACCGGCTTCAGTCAGGTTCAGTTCGCGCCGAAATGTTATTGTTCGAAAGAATGGGCCACGTCGGTTTCGCGGAGCGAATGGGAGCGGCCTATCTCGACCCCTTGAAGACCTTCTGGGACGATGCGCTCGCTCCATGAGTCGCATGGGACCAAACGTCACCCTGTACGGGAACAGCTACTCATGACTTCCGATGAAATCGATCGCCAGGTTCGCGAGGTGCTCGCGCTTCGGGCAAAAATTCCGATGGAGATCCAATCGGTCTCCGCGTCGCAAAGCCTCTATGACGCCGGAATGACTTCGCATGCGACTGTCAGGGTGATGCTCGGCCTCGAGGATCAATTCGATGTGGAATTTCCGGACGAACTACTTCAACGCTCGGTTTTTGATCAGATCGAAAGCATCGTCCAGGCGATCGAGAAACTTCTCACAG
>CAZMFM010000174.1:0-6201 GCA_964565565.1 uncultured Spirochaetaceae bacterium
CGCGTACGCGAACCTGCATACCGATCCGGGTGCGGATCATGCGGCGATCGACGCGCAAATTCCCCATAGCCTGGCGACGCCGATGCAACCGACGATTTCGAGCGACGGTAGTACGATCTACATCCCGGCCTTCGGTTCCAGCAAGATTGGCGTCTTCACGCGAACAGAACTCGAAGACGCCGCGTTCGAGACCAACTTCGACCCGACCGTGGCGAGTGCGGACTATCTTTCAACGACGGGTGGCGGGCCGAGCGGCATCGCACTCGACGAAACGAACAACCGTCTCTACGTCACCACGCGCTTCAATAACTCGATCGAAGTCATCGATCTCGGGAGCGGTACGACATCGGCGGTCCTTACCATGCACAACCCCGAGCCCTCCTCGATCGTGATCGGGCGTCCGGTTCTCTACGACGCCGTCACGACCTCCGGAAACGGTGAAACCTCGTGTTCGAGTTGCCACATCTTCGGGGACTTCGACTCACTGGCCTGGAACCTCGGGGACCCCGACAACTCCGTGGGCACGAACAATCAGCCACAACCCGATCCGCTGCTCAATTTTGCCGAGCCGCCGCAACCCTTTCACCCGATGAAGGGCCCGATGACGACGCAGACGCTTCGCGGCCTCTCAACGCATGGCGCCATGCATTGGCGTGGAGATCGCGCCGACGGATTCTTTGGCACCCAGCTCTGCCGTCTGCCCGGCTACTCGCAGGCGGGCAACGCGACCCAGGCACCCTGCGATGAGGAACCCGCCTTTCGAAACTTCATTGTCGCGTTCGAGGGTCTCGTCGGAAAGGACGGAATGATTACCCCCCTCGAGGTCAAGCTCTTCGCTGACTTCATGCTCCAGGTGCAGATGCCGCCCAGTCCCGTGCGGTCCTTCGACGACACACTTCAAAACCCCGCAATACCGGTGGCCAGCGAACAACGCGGGTCGGACAAATGGTTCAGCTGTGGACCGGGGACGACGGAATGTCTGCAACTCGATCCCTTGGCCACCGATACCGTCGAGGATTGCGATGGCTGTCACAACCTCGATCCCTTGAACGGCTTCTTTGGGACCGGTGGTGAGGAGAGCTTCGAGGGCGAGCCGCAACACATGAAAGTGCCGCATACGCGAAACATGTATCAGAAGATCGGGTTCTTCGGCTCAGGCGGAAATCAGGTGAGGGGAACCGGTTTCCTTCACGATGGCTCCGTCGACACCCTGAAGACGTTTGTCGGCGGTGGCGCTTTCACGTTGACCGCACAAGAAGAGGACGACCTCGAAGCGTTCATGCTGGCCTTTCCGACGGATATCGCGGCAATCGTGGGGCAACAGGTCACCATCAGCCCGTCGAACTTTTCTGTGTCGGACGTCAACACGCGCATCTCTTTGATCAACACACAGGCCAGCAACGGCTTCGAATCGGCCGTGCTCGGCGGCGTGGTCACTCAATGCGACGTGATCGTCAAAACCGTCGAGGGTGGCATCGAAAAGGGCTACTACAGCAACGACGGGCTCCTCTTCACACCGGATGACAATGGTCCGGTGATCAGCGACTCAACGCTTCGGGCCAAGGCAGATCCGGTCGGCGATGCGCAAACGCTCACCTACACCGCCGTCCCGCCGGGCTCAGGCGTGCGGATGGGAATCGATCGCGACGAAGACAATCTGCCCAATGGCGTCGAGACCAACAGCGGAGTCTTCGTCGACGGGAATGACACCGGAACCAATCCAGCTCTTGCGGATACGGACGGAGACGGGTTCGATGACGATGTAGAAGTCCTCAGCGGAACAGATCCGAACAATCCACTCGACTTCCCCGGCTCGGTTCCGGCGTTAGGTTCCTGGCCGGCCTTTGTGCTGGGGGTCGGATTGTTGATCGCGATGCGAGTGGGACTCCGGCGGATGCGCGCCGCCTAGGACGGGCGCGCGCCGGGCGAGGAAGCCTGATCGCACGAAGAGTCCGGTCTTCGGCTGCCCATCCCGGCTACTGAATCTCGAGCACATAGCGGCGAAGTTGAAGCGGGTGGTGGTCCACTGTCTCGACTTCGATCAAGTAGAGCCCCCGGGCCAAGAAGGCGCGGTCGACGTCCAAGCGCATGCCCGAATCCGATCCAGGCAGTGGTGTCGCCTGGGCATCGAGCCGTCCAGAAGAAGCCGAGATGATGCGGGCCGCTCGTGGCCCACCCCCACGTGCCTCGTCCGAGAGCTCGAGCGCGAGCGCCAGCGGCCCCTCGATGGGCAAATCCTTTTCGTCGATCACGAGTCTTCCGCCTGCTGCGATCTGGTGCGTCGGCGCTTGCCCGCTCTTGCCCGAACCGTCGCCGGCTGTGCTCGGAGGTCGGATGGCCACCGACTCGGTGCCGCTTTCACGCCACGGCGCACCTCGCTTCGTGTCGACGACCAGCCAAATGGCCAGACCCGCGATCACGAGCCCTAACAGAAAGGGAATCCATGGACGCTTTCCTATTCGCGTTCCAGCCATCGGGGCTCCTCATCATCAGGCGTGCAACAACGCAGCGTCCGTGTCACTCTGAGCCTACGACACAACGAAGGCAAAAGAGAAGAGGGAAGGGAAACTCGATGAAGGAGCGACTGGCGGGAGCACTTCTCGGGGCATGTCTCATCTCGACGGTGGCCCTCGGTGACGACGACTGGACAGGGCGTGCGCAACTCCTCGACCAGTTTGGTTGGGATTTCGAGAGTACGGAGATCAAGACCCAGAAGGTCGCTGAAGGACTCTATGTCCTCTTCGGCCTCGGCGGCAATATCGCGGTCTCGATCGGTGAGAACGGTACTTTGATCGTCGATGATCAATTTCCAGAGCTGATGCCGAAGATCGAAGCCGCGATCGCAAAAGTCGGCGGAGAGGGCGTCGATTTCGCGATCAACACACATTGGCATTTCGATCACGCGGACGGCAATCTGGCCTTCGGACCAGCCGGCACATGGTTCGTCAGTCAGGAAAACTCCCGACAGAAGATGACGGAAGCCAACACCGTTAATTTGACCATCGCGAAGTATCGCCAAGAAGCCTACCCACCCGAAGCCTTGCCCGTAATCACCTTCGACGATCACATGTCCTTTCATTGGAATGGCGAGCAGATCGATTTGATCCATGCCGGTCCCGCCCATACGACAGGCGATGCCGCGATCATTTTCCGAGGACACAACGCCGTGCATATGGGCGACGTCTTCAACAACACCGGCTACCCCTTTATCGACTCCGACAGCGGCGGCGAGATCGATGGCATGATCGTTTTCTGCAAGGCCGTGTTGGCCGAACTGAAGCCCGGTGCGATCATCATTCCCGGACACGGCGAGGTCACGGACGCCGACACGCTCAGAGCCTATATTGTGATGCTGGAAACGGTTCGAGGGCGGGTCGCGAAGATGATTGCCGATGGCCTGAGCGTCGAAGAGGTGATCGCTGCAAAGCCAACCGCCGATCTAGACGAACATTTCGGTGACGTGGCGAACTCACTTGGCTTCGTCGATCGCGTGTATGCCAGTCTCAAGAAGAACCCGTAGCGAAAAAACGAACGATCCATGATGAGAGGGCCTTTCCTTGTCGAAGGATGATCGAATCCGAATACTTGGCTTCGCCGGAAGCGCGCGAGAAGAGTCGTACAACAAAAAGCTGATTCGCATCGCGCTTCGTGGTGCCGCGAACGCCGGCGCCGAGGTCCAGTACGTAGATCTCCGGGACCATCCGCTTCCCCTCTATGATGGGGACGACGAGTCCACGCAAGGACTACCGGAAACATTGGAAGCACTGCGAGCCGATTTCAGACGGGCCGACGGTTTGCTGATTGCCTCACCCGAATACAACGGATTCCTCTCCCCAATGCTCAAGAACACGGTGGACTGGCTTTCCCGATCGAAGGAGGCGAGCCCGGATCTCTCGGCTTTTCAAGGCAAGGTCGCCGCCATCATGGCCGCGTCACCGGGACCGCTCGGTGGACTTCGTGGCCTACGCGGCCTGCGAGAGCTGCTGACCAATCTCGGCATCACGGTTGTGCCCAATCAGATCACCATTCGAAGTGCGTTCACGGCTTTCGACCCGGACGATGCCTTCGTCGACGAGACACAGGCGAAGCGAGTCGAAGCGTTGGGCGCTGAACTAACAAACATTGCCGCCAGGTTCCGGTCGTAGCGATCACCTCGAACCCAATCTGACCTCTCATCCGCCCAGGCGGGACCAGGCTTGTGGAGATTCTCGAGATTGACATCCAGCGAAAATGAAGACCACGGCTGGTGGCCGTACGTGCTTCCCTATGTGGCCTTTCTCTTGATGTCCGAGGTGGCGGCACGTTTACCGGATGCCGCCGATCCCTTTGTCCTCTTCTTCAAACCGGCCAGCACGCTGGCGCTGGTCCTGTGGTTCTGGTCGAAGGGAAATTACCCTGAGCTGAGCGGCGAGGGCGCACGAATCGGTCTATTCGGAGGGCTTCAGGACATTCTCGTGGGCCTGGGCCTCACCGTTGTCTGGGTCGCCCCTTTCATCCTTTTCCCGAGTTTGAGACCGGAACCGGGAGGCGAGTTCGACCCGTCGATGGCCGGTGACGACCTCGTCGCGACGATCCTGTTCGTTCGGCTCTTCGGCTACGCGATCGTGACGCCGGTTTTCGAAGAAATTTTCATTCGAAGTTTCGTCATGCGAATCGCGGACGTCTGGAATTCCGACGAGGATTTTCGTGACCAACCCATCGCCCGCTATACGCTGCGAAGCATGATCGTCACGGTCGTCGTCTTCAGCCTGGGCCATATCCCATGGGAGTGGTGGGTCTGCGTCCCCTGGATCGCCTTGTCCAATCTCTGGTTCTACCGGCGACGCCGACTGGCAGCGATGTTCCTGGTCCACGGGGTGACGAATGCTTCGCTGCTCGCACTGGCCGTCTTCGGAGGCGATCTCTTCCAGAACCCGGACGGATCGCCATTCTCGTTCTGGTTTTTCGTCTAGCCGTTTAGCCGTTTAACCGGGCTGGCCGGGCTCAGGCCGCGCCACGATGTCCACGGCGAATACGCTGGGCCAGATCCGTCAAACCGATGGTCGCCTCCTGGAGGACGTCCAGTTTCGAATCTGAAGCGGCTGTAGCCACAGACTTCGCACTCTGCGCCATTCCCGGATAGCCCAGTCGTTCGGCATCGTTCGCCAGCGTTCGAGCCAGCTGGGAAACCTCGTCGCAGTGCTCGACCAATTCCGCATCCTGAATGGCATCGATCCGCTCGGCAAGGCCGATCACGAAGCGATCGAGCTCTTCGGCGAGTTCGGCGACATCTTCCTGGGTGGATCGGATCGGCGGTTTTCTCTCGAACATGGTTCGGCCGTCATCGGTCGGTGCCCATCCAAACTAGAGCGGGACACACAACCGACTGGTTACCGTGTAGGGCGCGGACACGACCTGCGGAATCCGAGCAGCAGCTCACGAACCTGCAATTCGATGGCGTTCTAGTTGTTTTTGCAGCACGATTGCCGAATGCAGTGCCATTCCTGCCAGACCGAAATCCCCTTGGCGGCCGGTGAGTCCATCGGTTTTCGAGACGCCTGTGACCGCTGCCGTTCGGATCTACACGCCTGTCTCAACTGCGCACACCACGACCCCGCCGCCTACAACGCATGTCGCGAGAGCAGCGCCGAGCGGGTTCTCGATCCGGAGCGCGGCAATCGTTGTGAATATTTCCGGCCCGGCGATCGGATCTCCGCCGAAAACGAAACGCGTAATGAGGCGATCTCCGATCTGGAGAAGTTATTTAACGGGGACTGAATCTTCGCGGCCGAATCCGTTCAGGGGATATGCGGGTAAACTGCCTCTTGCGTGCATTCGATCTGCCGCTGAAATGTCTCGAGCGCAAACTGGAACGCCGAACGTCACCGAATCATGCCAGAACGACACTCACTATCCGGTCGCGTGGGTCTGCCCGAGCATCCGGCATTTCGGCACATCGGCAAGTTTTTGAGCGATTGACTTTCGAGACCAGAATACGACTCCAAATTTTCTGTTCTGCTGCCGATTTAGGTGCCGATCGCCGATCAGACTCAGAGCGAATCGCAAACGCTGCCAGCCAGGAAGCAAACAAAGAGGGCGCACGGTGAACATTCTCGGAATTTCGGCCTATTACCACGACAGTGCTGCTTGTCTGATACAGGACGGCAAGATCGTGGCCGCTGCGCAGGAAGAACGCTTCACGCGCAAGAAGCACGACCATCG
>CAZMFM010000175.1:0-5813 GCA_964565565.1 uncultured Spirochaetaceae bacterium
GAGTGAAGAGTTGAAGAGCGACCAAGCGGAATCGGGCGCGGCTGGAGAAGCAACGCAGGCGGCGACCCTGGCTGAGTCTGCGGAGTCGAGCCGGGCTTCGAACCCGGGCACCGGAAAAGGCGCAACGCGCAGCGCGACCCGCAAACCCGGCAAACGTTCTTCGTCCGGTACCGGCCTCACGATCACACGCCATTTCACGACCGCCGATGTCGACCCCTTCGACACGGTTGAATGGGAACTCCGCTCGGCAACGATCGCCAATGAAAAGGGCGAGAGCGTCTTTGAACAGAACGACGTCGAGATTCCCGCCAGCTGGTCTCAGCTGGCAACGAATGTCGTGGTCTCCAAATATTTTCGCGGCCATGTTGGAACCCCCGATCGCGAAACCAGCGTTCGCCAATTGATCGGTCGAGTGGTCGCGCGCATTCGCGAATGGGGCGAGGAGGGTGGCTACTTCGCGACCGAGGAAGATGCACGCGCGTATGCGGACGAGCTGACCTATTTGCTGGTCCATCAGAAGATGGCCTTCAACAGTCCGGTCTGGTTCAACCTGGGCGTCGACAATGTTTCGCAGCAAGCCAGCGCCTGCTTCATCAATTCCGTCGAGGATACGATGGAGTCGATCATGGACCTGGCGAAGACCGAAGCCATGCTCTTCAAGGGTGGTTCCGGTGCGGGCAGCAACCTTTCGACGATTCGTTCGTCGCGAGAATTGCTAGCGGGCGGCGGTGTCGCTTCCGGACCGGTTTCCTTCATGCGCGGATTCGATTCCTTCGCCGGTGTCATCAAATCCGGCGGCAAGACGCGCCGCGCGGCCAAGATGGTGATCCTAAACGTCGACCATCCGGACATCATGGACTTCATCGGCTGCAAGGCGACCGAGGAAAAGAAGGCCTGGTCGCTCATCGAAGAGGGCTATGACGGCGGCTTCAACGTGCCGGGCGGTGCCTACGATTCCGTGTTCTTCCAGAACGCCAACCATTCCGTGCGTGTGACCGACGAGTTCATGGTTGCGGCGGGGATCGGTGGGGCGTGGCAGACGAAGGCGGTGACCAGCGGCGAGATCGTCGAGACGATGCGCGCCGACGACGTTCTTCGCGAGATGGCCGACGCCGCTCATATCTGTGGCGACCCGGGAATCCAATTCGACTCGATGATCAATCGCTGGAACCCGGTCAAGAATTCGGGTCGGATCAACTCCAGCAATCCCTGCTCCGAATATATGTTCCTCGACGACACCGCCTGCAATCTGGCCAGCCTGAATCTGATGACCTTCCTGGATGACGACGGGAATTTCCAGGTCGAGGACTACCGCAAGGCGGCGGGGCTCACGATTCTCGGTCAGGAGATCGTGGTCGATTTCGCGGACTATCCCACGCCGCAAATTGAACGCAATAGCCATCTCTATCGGCCGCTTGGGCTCGGGTTCGCGAATCTCGGCGCCTTGCTGATGGCGAACGGATTGCCCTACGACAGCGATATCGGGCGGAATGTTTCGGCCGCGCTGACTTCGCTCATGTGTGGTGAGGCGTATCGGATGAGTGCCGAGATTGCCGAGGCGATGGGGCACTTCTCGCGTTACAAGGCGAATCGAAAGCCTTTCCTCGAAGTGATCGAGATGCATCGTGACGCAGCTTACGCTGCCCCCCCGGCAGGCGTTGCCAAGGACCTGATGAAGGCTGCACGACACGCCTGGGACGACGCGCTCGAGCTTGGCACCGAACACGGATACAGGAACGCCCAGGTGACGGTCCTCGCACCGACCGGCACGATCGCTTTCATGATGGATTGCGATACGACCGGGGTCGAGCCGGATATCGCGTTGGTGAAATACAAGAAGCTCGTCGGAGGCGGCTTCCTCAAGATCGTGAACAACACGGTTCCCATGGCGCTTCGCAAGTTGGAATACAGCCAGGGCGAAGTCGACGCGATCATCGCCTACATCGATGACCGGGAAACGATCGAGGGCGCGCCGGGACTCAAGGACGAGCATCTCCCGATCTTCGACTGCGCCTTCCGAGCGCAAAACGGCGTCCGTTCGATCGATTGGATGGGGCATATCCGGATGATGGGAGCTGTTCAGCCATTCCTGTCCGGAGCGATTTCGAAGACCGTCAATCTGCCGTCAGATGCTTCGGTCGAGAATATCATCGAGGCCTATACCGAGGGTTGGAAACTCGGATTGAAGGCGCTGGCCGTGTATCGCGATGGAAGCAAGCGGACGCAGCCGCTCAATGCAGGTCGCGATGAGAGCGCGGGCAACACGGATGCCTCGGACAACCTGGTCGAACTCGATCAATACAGGTCGCGCCGACACAGGCTCAACGATGATCGTGTCGCCTTTACGCACAAGTTCTCGATCGCTGGGCACGAGGGGTATCTCACGACCGGACTCTATGAAGATGGCCAACCCGGTGAGATCTTTCTTCGAATGGCCAAGGAAGGCAGCACGGTTTCCGGGCTGATGGATACGATCGCTACGATGACTTCGATCGCGCTTCAATACGGAGTGCCGCTCAAGGCCTTGGTCGATAAGTTCAGCCATACGCGCTTTGAACCTTCGGGGTTTACGAATAACAAGGAAATCCCGATCGCAAAGTCCGTCATGGACTATGTCTTCCGCTACCTCGGGAATCGCTATCTCGAGGTCGAAGATACTGGCTCGGTCGAGTCAGGAGCCGATTCGAGTGAGCCCGTAGCACTGACCATTCGTGGGGATGGGGCGTCGTCGTCTGCGAGTGGCTCCACGCCCGAATCGCAGCAGCCCCCGCTTCAAGCGGCCGGGGCCGTCGCGGGCGGCTCGGGCGGATCGATGCAACTCGTGGGCACCTTCGTCAATCAGGCCGACGCGCCCTCATGCATGGATTGTGGCTCGATCATGATTCGCAACGGGGCTTGTTATAAGTGCCCGAATTGCGGAAGTACCAGCGGCTGCAGCTGAGAGGGCGGCTTCAGGCGGGGAAGGGTCTGATTCGATCGGCGAGGTTCTTGCCGTCGAAGAGGTCGTTCAATTCGTCAGCGAGTACCCGGCATTCGTCCATGACTCGATGCCAGCGCTGAAATCGTTCTTCGGTTTCCATTTCGAGGAAATCGTTTCGGTCGGGTACCCGGCCGCCCGGGAGTTGCTTCACGAAAGCTTCCGAGGGCGCGATCATGACGACATCACTCGCGGCGGCGGCGCTTGGTTTTCGCCAACGAAGAGGTTTGTCGAACCAGCCCGGCGTGATCCGATCGAAGAAGTGGGGGAAGAGGACGAGGCCCCCCTGTTCGGGCTGCGCTCGCCTACGACCAAAACTGAAGTCGAAGTGGTAGTCGATGATTCCGCCGTCGAAGAGTGTGCTTGCGACTTCGGGTAGCGATCGAACGGCGGCCATGACCATGGGAATCGAGCCACTCGCGAGCAAGGCGGATTGCAGGTTGTCGCTGGACAACGTGGTCGCAAGGGTGTCGAAATCGTGGAATTCGATTGCGGACGCCTCCGGCTGGAAGAGGACGCGCGAGAAAGACTTCTGGAGAAGTCGGCGCGAGAGCAGGTTTCGCCCGGCCGCGAGCGCGAGCTGCAATTGAAAGGGGAGGCCGCGGTCGTAGCCGCGATCCTTTCGGAAGCGGGCGGCGACGATATGACTCTGAACGAATCGGTTGTCGACGATCTCTTGTGATCCGCTTGCGCCCAGGAAATGACCGAGAATCCGATCGCTCTCGGTCGAAATCTCTTCCATCGTCGGCTGCTTCGAATAGGCTTGTTCGACGTAGCTTTCGCTGAACCGTGCGAGTGCGCCATGGGGATCGGCCTGCGCGAAGCAAGCATGTCGGAAGCTGCCGATCGAAGACCCGAGGGTGGCGATTGGATCCGACCGCCCCAGGATCAGACGATCGATCAAGACGTCATCGAGGGCGCGGAGGACGAGCCATTTGGGGCCGCCCGACGCACCGACGAGCGTGTCGAAGAGTCCCGCATGGAAACCTTCGTCACGCAATCGCTTGGTCGCTCTCGCGCCCGCACGGACGACGAGATTCCCGGTGCTCAGGGAAGAGTCCCCATTTCCGCCCTGCCTCCTACTCGCCCAGCACAGCTTCTACATCTTCGTGTAGTCGGGGCCTTCTCCGCCCTGAGGCGTCGTCCAGGTGATGATCTGGTAGGGATCTGCGATATCGCAGGTCTTGCAGTGCACGCAATTTTCGTGATGGATGAAGAGTTCCTTCTCACCCGGCTTGCCCGACACGTCCACCATTTCGTAAACCGCTGCGGGACAGAACTTTTCGCAGGGGTTTCCGTAGTCGCGAAGACAGATTGTCGAGCAGACGTTCAGGTCAGCGACCTTGAGGTGGGGTTGTTGGTCCGCTTCATGTTGTGTCCCTGAGAAGCCGACGAGATGCTCCTTCGAAAAGGTGAGTACCCCGTCCGGCTCGAAGGGCGGCGGGTTGCGCAATTCCTTCGGCATCTCCCAGATCTTCTTCATCGCCGCATGCGCAGGCTCGGTCTTGATGAAGGGGATCAGGCCACGGCCTTTGGTGATCAGCATCAGGGGAATGTTGAGCAGCATCCCGAAAAGGGGACTGATCTCGTTCGAGCCCGTGAAGTTACGGCCCTCCATGTGTTCCTCGTAGGCCCAGCTCTGCTTGAATCGCTCCGCGTAATTGCCCAGGGTCTTGGTGCTGAAATCATCGATCTTCAGCCCGTCGAGGATCGTTTCCGCCGCCAGCATGCCCGTCTTGATGGCCATGTGAACGCCGGCAAGCTTCATGATGTTGAGCATCGAAGCGGAATCGCCAACCAACATCGCACCGTTCGTGTAGAGCTTGGGCTGGGCGTAGATGCCGCCTGTCGGAATGCATTTGGCGCCGTAGCGAATCAGTTCGGCGCCATCGAGCAAGTCGCGCATGAACGGCGAGTCGCGTTTGAACTCCTGCGCCGCCCGATGCGGATCGTTGTTCGGATTCTCACTGCCAAGTGGCGTGACGAAGCCATATGAAACGAGATCGTCCTTCATGTCGTAGAGGAACATGCCATTGATCTCGCCGAAGAAGTCCGGAAACATCGATCCGTGGATCACGCGACCCGGCTGGTGCTTCTCGGGTTTGACGCGCCAGATCTCTTTGATGCCCGTCTCGAAGGTCTGCGGGTTCCTTCCGTGCATCTCGAAGCGATCGATCAATTGCTTCGTCATCGAGCCGCGAACGCCTTCGCCTAGCACTGTGCACTTCGCGATGATGTCCATACCCTGCTGATAGTTCGCTTTGGGCTGGCCGTCCTTGCCGACGCCCATGTCGCCCGTCCGTACACCGACGACACGATCACCTTCGGTGAGAATCTGGTCCCCGGCGAAGCCGGGATAGATCTCGATGCCGACTTCTTCACACTTTTCAGCGAGCCACTTCACGACATTCGAGAGCGAGACGACGTGGTAGCCACGCTTCTTGAACATCGGCGGTGTAATCGGAGATTTGATCGTGCCCTTGCGGGTAAAGAGCCAGAAATAGTCCTTCTCGCAGATATATTCCGTCGGAAATCCCTGCTCCACGAAGTCCGGCATCAATTCCTTGATGGCACGCGGATTCATGACCGCACCGGAAAGCTGATGGTCTCCGACACCGGCGGCCTTTTCGATCACGAGGATGGTTGGTGGCTCGATCGTGGCTTCACCGGTCTTCTCGCAAGCCTCATTGTGGGCCTCCACCTTCTTCATCAGGTGGTACGCCGAGGCCAGGGTCGCTGGGCCAGCACCTACGTAGAGAATGTCGACCTCCATGCTCTCGCGTTCGGGCTCGGTCATCAGTGATTTTCCTTTCTAGAGGCGGGACTTGCCGGGATT
>CAZMFM010000176.1:0-5739 GCA_964565565.1 uncultured Spirochaetaceae bacterium
GCACGCGTCTTTCGCGTCCACTCTTCGTTGCGAAAGCTCGCTGTGGTTCACCACAGCTTCGCCTCCGCGTCTCGATTGGCCACAAAAGCCACGCACTTCGCTCGGTCCGGAGTTTTTCCGCAACCTGCTAGTTCTTTCGGGCGACCGATCCGTCGAGCTCGATTTCGTAGCGTGCAATCATCGAATTTCCGAGCATGGAGAGGACGGCGCTCGGCGGCGTCTGAAAGAGCGTGATGCGAAGGATTGCGTGTGCCGCTTCCTCCATCACGTCGAGCCGCAAGAAGCCGAGTTCCTCGACGATCAGGTCGGCCCCCTCGATTCGGTACTCGGTCGTGTCTTGTCGTTCGGCGTGGGCGCCCGAGCCTGCGATCACCGTCAGCGACGGTGCGGGCGCGCGATTGCGAATCGCAGCCATCACATGGACGTGACCGGCGAGGTAGGCGTGCACGATCCGGCCCGATTGTTCGGCCGCGCGTGCGACCATTGTCGAGAGTTGGGGATGGCCGGCAATCGGTGGGCGGTGACCGACGATGACTCGCCACGGGCCTTTGGCGCTCGTGAGGGCGGCGGCGAGCTGTTCGGTTCTCGTGGCGCCCCAGGGATAGTCTGAGTTCAAGAAGATCAGACTGAGGCCGCCCGGGAGGTCGCGGATCGCGGGGCCGTCCGCAGCGGGCATCTCCCAATTGCGAACAAAGCGCGGCACCTCACTTTGTTGCAGCGCGAGACTGCCGGGGGCGGTCAGGTCATGGTTGCCGATAACGGCGAAGATCTTCGGTCGTGCCTGGTCGATGTTCGCGCAATCCTCGTCGAGCTGTGCCGCGAGTTCGGCGGATGCATCGACGAAGGCGCAATAGGGCCTGGCCACGTTTTCTACGATTCGCGTTCGAAGCTCCTCGGCCAGGAGTCCATTCGGATAGAAGTTGTCGCCTAGCAAAACGAAGGCGTCGATGGGAAGGCGTTGGTGCGCGCGCTGCATGGCGACACCGACCGCGAATTGACCCTCGAAGAGTCGGGGTGCCATTCCCCACGGCACACCGGTATCGCCCACCGCGAAAAGCGAGGCCGTCGGTCTCGTCGTTATGGCGTCGTCGGTCTCGACATCTCCCTCGGCCGGGGAGCATGCGGCGACGATCGCGACGATCCAGATCACGATCGCGCCTTTGAACAGCGCTTTTTCGCGGGCTGTTCGATTGCGTTGTGTGGCCCAATCCATGGATGAGCCGGACGGTAGACGATCTCAGCGATCGGTGGGTCCGGTCGGCGAGTCGATCGACTCCGCCTCCGGCGAGCGTGATCCGGCTCACGGCGCTTCCGTCCGAAGATGGACACCGTTGGGGCTCGTCAGGTCGAGGCGGTGTAACTGCCGAGTGGCAGAATCCGTATGCTCTCGATACCAACAGCACCAGGATCAGACCGGGGGAGCGCCTTGGCGGATTGGCCGCGACGGGGTGTGAACTTGGGATTAGAGGGGTTCATTCGATGACCAAGCGAAGTGCAGTACTGGCCGCCGCGGCGGCTGCGATTTTTTTGACCGGCGGTACAACGACCGCTGCGGCGAGCGACAAGGACGGTGGCGAGACCATTCATTGTGAAGGCGTCAACGGATGCAAGGGAAAGTCCGCGTGCGCGACGGATCACAGCGCCTGCAACGGCCAGAACGAATGTGCTGGTAAGGGCTGGGTCGAGATGACGCCCGATGAATGTGAAGCCGCCAAAGCTGCACAGGCGAACAAATAGCAGGAAGAGCGATTCGCTTCGGGCGAGCCGAATCTTCTAGATCCGATTCGGTTCGCCCAGGTGCGGACGACATTATTCCGTCGCTTGCTCGCTCGCGATCCCCGCATGCCCATCCAGTCTTCCCGCCCCGACGACTCCGGCCATCCCGGCTACCCCGACAGGCCTGGTGACGCGCCCTACCTGGGCGTGGGCGTTGGGTTGCGAACCGTTCACTATGCCGACGTGCTCGAGCGCGGGGGCCGGGACGATCTCGGTGTCGATTGGTTCGAGTTGCTCTCGGAAAATTTCATGGTTCCCGGTGGCCGCCCACTCCGCATCGTCCGCGAGATGCAGGAACTCTGCCCGCTGACCCTGCACGGCGTTTCGCTCAACATTGGTTCGACCGATCCGTTGCGTCCGGAGTACCTCGACGATCTTGCTCACCTGGCGAGTCTCGCGACACCGACGGTGATTTCCGATCATCTCTGCTGGACGGGCGTTTCCAGGACGAATCTGCACGATCTATTTCCACTGCCCTATACCGACGAAGTCATCGAGCACGTCGCCGAACGCGTGCGCCAGGTGCAGGATCGACTGGGGAGGCGGATTGCAATCGAAAATGTATCTTCGTATCTGAGCTTCAACGACGACGCGATGAGCGAATGGGACTTCATCGGGGCGATCGTCGAGGAGGCGGATTGTGGAATTCTACTCGACGTCAACAATGTCTTCGTCAGTGCGCACAACCACGGTTTCGACGCGTTGAAATACATCGACTCGATCGCCGCTGAGCGCGTCTTTCAGATCCATCTCGCCGGTCACAGCACTTCGGGAAAGCTCCTGATCGACACACACGATCATCCGGTCACCGATGCCGTATGGCTGCTCTATGAGCGCGCGATCGAGCGGTTGGGGCCGGTATCGACCTTGATCGAATGGGACGATCAGATTCCGTCCTATTCGCGATTGATCGAGGAGGCGGGTCGAGCCCGCGAGATCATCGACAGAGTGACCGGATCGAAGAGGCCAAGCCATGTCGCTTCGTGAAGCACAGATCGATATTTCCAGATGGGTGCGTGCGCCGCAGGGCGTTGCCGCTGCACTCGCGGAGGAGGAGGTCGCGACAACGCGTGCGCGATCGGGAAGCGCTTTGCAGCGGTTGGAGAACCTGATCCGGTCGGATGACTCGCTGGACGCGACGCGGCGACTCGAAATCTACGCAAACGCCTATTTCAGCCGAATTCTTGACGTATTGAGGGCCGACTATCCGGCCCTGGTCGCTCTCCTTGGCGACACGGCCTTCAACGATCTCGTCACCTCCTACCTCTTGGTCGAGCCGTCACGATCTCCATCGCTACGTTATGCGGGCTTTCGTTTGGCGGATTTCATTTCGACCCATGAGGCGGCCTCTGGGATTCGCGAGCGATGGCCATGGGCCGCTGATCTGGCCGCTTTCGAGTGGGCGCGCATCGATGTCTTCGACGCCGCCGACGGACTCGTCTTGAAGCGCGAAGCGTTGGCTTCTTTGGCACCAGAAGATTTCGGCGCCTTGTCCCTTTGCCTTGGGCCGTGGGTTTTGCTTCGAACCTTCGCGCATCCGGTTGAGCGTCTGTGGCGAATCGGAATCCATGAGAAGAAGGATCGCCGAACCGAAGGCGTGACAGGCGAAGCGCGGGTGCTCGTGTGGCGACAAGACGAGCGCGTGTTCCATCGAAGCATTGATCCCCACCAGGAAGAGGCGCTCGCGCTGCTCAGTCTGGGATCACGTTTCGATGCGCTCTGCGAGTGGACGGCAGAGCGTCTCGGCGAAGAGCAGGCGCCGGTTCAGGCAGCGCAATGGCTGGACCAATGGCTTCGCGACGGACTTTTGATCGCATGACAACCAAACTAAACGGAAAAGAGCGAAGCCGGTCACGGGCTCGATCGATCACGATCCTCGTTCTGGCGATCGTCGTCGTGATCGCGGCGGTGGTCTATCGCGAACAGGCCGCCGAGCCACAAGCGAATTCGACGGAAGAACCTGGTCTGGCCTCGGTCCGTGATGGCCGGGGACCCGAGCGAGATCCGAAACGTCCTGCTGATTCACCAGAGTCGATGAGTGTGGAACCGGGGCTGGCGCTTGATCAGGCGGTGGCGGCCTTTGATGCAGCGCAAGCCAGACACGTGGCGACGGAGTCCGCGGTGGACGACGCGCTGGTAAGCCTGGCTGTTTCCGAGCGAGCGCTCGAAGACCTCGAGCGCTTCGTCGAGGATCTCGAGTCCCGTGGCGAAGACCCTGCTGAACACGCCGAGGAAGGGATGAAACGATTCAATCCCGCTTTCGAAGCCTACGAGCGCGCGATGAATGAGTTGGAAAATGCCGAGAGCGACGAGGCCATCGAGCGGATCAAACTACTCGGCGCCGAGCAGGAACTGAAGGCTGCTCGACGCCGGACAGGACTCGAATCGTCGACTCGTTAGGTCGAACAGGATCAGGGGCAGGGCGCGAACGGACGTGTGGCCGTCGTCCCGCGTGAGAATTGGCAGCCGAAGAGTGGGTCCGCAACGTTGTCCACGTCGAGGATATCATCCCCACCCGGCCGTATGCCTGTGTCGACCCAGGAAACGAGATCGTCGAAGGTTTCGATCAGTTCCTCGGGCGAGAATTCGCAATGGCCAATCGCGCGCGTCGCGCGACTCACGAGAAAATCCGACCTGCCGTGATCGATCGCCTCCTGTGCGTAGATCTGCTCCATCGAGAAGGGAACGAATAGATCGCCCAGCGTGTGGATCGACAGGACCGGGATGCTCAATCGGCCGTGAATGATCGGTACACGCTCGAGCTTGAGGAATCGCGACCGGTTCACGCCCGGGTCCCGCGCGACGCGTAGGATCATATCGTTCAATGCCTGCTCGTCTGCGGTCAGCAGAGGATCCGTATCCAGCTGCAGCACCCGGCCGATGTTGTCGTAGAGGTTTCCGGAGACGACACCATCGAGCGTGCCGTCGCTTCCCGAAAAGCTGAAGAGCAGCTGCTGAAAGAACTGAAAGGAGAATTCAGCGAGCGGACGGGGTCCACCGGATCGAATCGTGGTCAAATCGCGTAGCTTCTCGCCCTGAGCGTTAGGCGTCGCGAGGGTGGGATTGGGCCCGAGAATTTCGAGTGGATTGTCGAAGAGGCCGAAGAGCGTCGGGATCAGGATTTCCGACACGTAGTCTTCCGGCGCTGGGAACTGGGACTGGACCCCGGCGAGTGCTTCCGCCGAGTACGAGAAATCGCCGAAATAGTCGAAGAGCTCGGTGTCGCCCATGACACCACAGGCAGGCGCTGCGCCGGCATATCGTATGCCACCGGAAAACTTCCCCAGGATCTTGGAGAATCGGCGGCAGAGTCGCCCACGACGCCCGTCAGGGCATTTGAAGTTCGGAAACATCTCGATGGCCGCACCGATGACGTGCCCGCCCATCGAAAAGCCCGTGATGAAGATTCGATCTGGTTTGGCCACATTCTTCTTGAAGTAACGGGCGAGGCTATTTGTGCTTTCGACACCGGCGCGAACGTCATAGAAATTCGCGGAGTAGCTCGAAGCCGCCCAGGCGAATCCTCTTGCGAGATAGTGAACACGAAGTGGCGGGCTGTCGACGGTCAGCTCAAGACCATTGCCTCGGAATCCGTGGGTGTACATGACGAGATCGCCGTTCCAATTGTCCGGAATCTCGATTCGGAAGCCAGCTCCGTTGTCGACGCCCCATTCCCGAGTGGATGGCAGGCCGGGGATCGCATCGAAGGGAAGCTTCGCCTCGTCGACAAAAAACTCACGACTATCCTGGGGCACTTCGACCTTATGATGAGGTCTGGCCCAGGCCGAGCCGGAGCTGAGTAACAGGACGGAGATCGCGACGACCCGTCCCAAGATTCCGAGAGCTGTGGCTGGTTTCATCGGTGCCTCCCCGTTCAAATTTTGTTTGGTCGAGTATGAACGGATTGGCGAGGGCTGTCTAGCAAGAAAGCATGGGACCAACGGAAGTCGGGTCGGGAGGTTA
>CAZMFM010000177.1:0-5727 GCA_964565565.1 uncultured Spirochaetaceae bacterium
TCACCCAGCAGCCCCCACCAGGCCTCGAACGGCCCCGAAGGGAGTCGCAAAAGTAGCCGTAGCCCCCCAGAACGTCAACGAAATATCGATTCCCGGCGCGCGGCGCCTCCAGCCGCAAGCGAGCGGCGCGGAAATTCAGCAGCACACGGGCGGGGTGTTACAGTCGCCTTCGTGAGTACACCGACCGCCGTCCTTGGCGCGGGCAGTTTCGGTACCTGCCTGGCAATGCTCTGCGCCCGCGCGCACGACGTCAAAATCTGGTCTCGACGACAAGACGTCGCTGAGGCGATCAATCGAGATCGGCACAATCCCCGCTACCTGAAAGAATTCGAATTGGCGCCGCGCATCGAGGCGACCTCGGATCTGCGCGACGCGCTGGCGGGCCGGGAACTCGTGATCGTCGCAGTGCCCAGCCATTCGCTGCGCGAAGTCATGCGCGAGGCGGGTCCCTACATCGAGCCCGGCGCGATCGTGGTTTCCGCGGTGAAGGGCATCGAATTCGAAACCGGCCTGACCATGAACGGTGTCCTCGAAGACGTGCTCGACGCCGAACACCATCCGCGCCTGGTCGCCCTCTCCGGCCCGTCCTTCGCCGCCGAAATCGCCCGCCATCAGCCCACGGTCGTCACCCTCGCCTGCCGCGAGGAGGCCTATGCGATCTCGGTGCAGGCCACACTCTCGTGCCCCTGGTTCCGCTGTTATACCCAAACCGACGTGATCGGCGTCGAGACCGCGGGTGCCTTGAAGAACGTGATTGCGATCGCGGTGGGCATGTCGGACGGAAACGACAGCGGCCTCAATGCCCGCGCCGCCCTGATGACGCGCGGACTCGCCGAGATCACGCGCATTGGCGTGGCCCAGGGCGCGGAGGCCGAGACTTTTCTCGGGCTTTCGGGAATGGGCGACCTGCTGTTGACCTGTACCGGCGACCTGTCACGAAACCGACGTGTGGGGCTCGGCCTCGGTCAGGGCCGCAAGCTCGAGGAGATCCAGGCCGAACTCGGCGAAGTCGCGGAGGGGATCGCGACGACGCGCGCCGCCGTCCGGCTCGCGCAAAGACTCGGCGTCGATGCGCCGATCACGAATCTGGTGCGCGCCGTGATCGACGGGGAGAGCACGCCCCTCGAGGCCGGGCACGCCCTCATGACCCGACAATTGGGCAGCGAGCGCGATCGCACGGCCAGGCGGAAATAGTCTAAAAGCGAACATGATCGCAAAAGACGTCCCAATCGCATGACGAGCGAAACGCAATCAAATCGCTAACTTTCGCGTTTAGTGGAAACGACTTTCGTTTTCAAGATTGAAGAAACAGGAGGGGATCAGAAGGCACAAGGACGCCCATCGCCCCCTTCCCACCCCTGATCTTCCCCGCACCACCCGAAGTAGCGCCCGAAACAATGTCCGCAATCATGTCCGAAGCAGTCTCCGAACCCATGCCCGAAACGAATCCAGCCACCCTGGACGCATCGCCGACTCAATCGACGTCGGAGGCGACCACCCTCGACCGGATCGCGAAGGGACAGCTCGCCCTGATCCTGGCCGTCCGCGGCGACGACCCGATCGCTCGGCGGCTCGGCGACCTCGGCATCCGCAAAGGCGTGGAAATCGAAATGCTGCGCCGCGCGCCGATGGGCGACCCGACGGTCTTTGAGCTTTGCAGCTATCAGCTCTGTTTGCGTCGAAGCGAAAGCGCACGTGTTCAGGTCCGTGTCATCGCTCGCGCCTCGGCCCATTCCGCGTCCGGCGAAGCCGGCCGGCCGTGACCAGCACAACGATCGATTCAAAAATCTCTGCGGGTGCGGGCGGGCTCGTCTTCGGGCTGCTCGGCAGCCCGAATGCTGGCAAGACGACGCTCTTCAATGCGTTGACGGGATTGCGTGCAAAGGTCGGCAACTACCCGGGCGTCACGGTCGAACGCCGCGAAGGCGAGATCACTCTGGGCGATTCGCCCGCCCTGCTGATCGACCTGCCCGGCACCTATGGACTCACGCCGATCAGCGCCGACGAAGCAGTCGTGAACGACGTGCTCTCGGGCGCAGCCACGGGCGTCGCCAAACCCGACGCCTTGATCGTGGTCGCCGACGCCTGTTCACTCGAGCGGTCCCTGCCCTTCATCGGTGAAGCCATCTTGCAGGGAACACCGATGTGTCTCGTCCTGACAATGCTCGACGAGTTGGCGGCCAGGGGTGGAAAGCTCGACATCCAGCGCCTGGAGGCGTCTCTCGGCGTCCCCGTGGTCGGCGTCATCGGCCATCGCGGACGCGGAGTCGACGCCCTGCGACGACTCCTCGGCGACCCGGCGAGCTGGTCCCGCCCACCGCTCGACCCACCCCAGGATCGCCTCGAGCGCGCTGGCTGGGCGAGCTCGATCGCCGCGAACGTGATCGAAGAAAGGCCGACGCGACATCGACTGACGGAGCGCGTCGACCGCATCGTGCTCCACCCCGTCTGGGGATCCCTGCTCTTCCTGACCGTGATGGTGATCTTCTTTCAGTTGATCTTTACCTGGGCGAGTCCGGCGATGGACGTCATCGATTCCGCGATCACGGCCTTGGCTTCGCTCACACGGGCCGCACTCCCAGCGGGTTGGCTGGCGGATCTGGTCGCGGACGGATTGGTCGCAGGCGTCGGCTCGGTCGTGATCTTCCTGCCCCAGATCGTGATTCTCTTTGCGCTGCTCTATCTGCTCGAAGACATCGGCTACATGGCGCGCGCCGCCTTCGTCGTCGATCGATTGATGGGACGGATCGGACTCGAAGGGCGCTCCTTCGTCGCGTTGCTCTCGTCTTATGCCTGTGCCGTGCCCGGCATCATGGCGACACGCACCATCCCCTCCCCCCGCGATCGCCTGGTGACGATTCTGGTGGCCCCGCTGATGACCTGCTCCGCGCGGCTGCCAGTCTATGCGCTGTTGATCAGCGCCTTCGTCCCGAAACGCTCGGTCTGGGGTCCCGTCGGCTTGCAGGGATTGGTCCTGCTTGGGCTCTACCTGGCGGGGGCCGTTGCCGCGCTCGTCGTCGCAGCCGTCTTGAAGCGATCCGTCGTTCGCGGTGACGGGTTGCCCTTTACGATGGAACTCCCGACCTATCGCTGGCCGACGGCAAGACTCTGGCTCTCGCAGGTCCTGGGCAGCGCCTGGGCCTTCATCCGACGGGCCGGAACGATCATCTTGATGGCGTCGGTCGTGCTCTGGGTCTTGCTGAATTTCCCGAAGGTCGAGGCGCCGGCCAACCTCGAACCGGGTGCCGCCAGCGCCTACGCCCTCGAACACAGCGCGGCCGGCCGCATCGGCCACTTCATCGAGCCCGCCATCGCACCCCTGGGCTTCGATTGGAAGATCGGTGTCGGCTTGATCGCGAGTCTCGCGGCGCGCGAGGTGATCGTCGCGACCCTGGCACAGGTCTATGCAACCGGCGGAGAGGAAGGGGCTTCCCTGCGTGAGGCCTTGCGCAGCGATCGGGATCCGCAGACCGGCGCCTTGATCTTTACACCCGCGACGGTGGGCGCGTTGCTCGTCTTCTTCGTCTTCGCCCTGCAATGCACGTCGACCCTGGCCATCATGCGCCGTGAAACGAATTCCTGGCGCTGGCCCGCGTTCGCCTTCGGATACCTCTTCGTCCTGGCCTACTCGATGAGTTTCTTGACCCATCGTGTCGTCACGGCGCTGGTCGGAAGCGATTGGCTATCCTGAATCGATGCGAACACGCGCCAGCCGGACGATTCCCCTGCTTCTCTTCTTGCTCGTCCTGGTGGCCGTCGGACAAAGCGGCTGCGCCACGCGCACCGTCCGATCCCCACTCATCGATCGCTTCGGAATCCAGGTTGATCTCGTACGCGAAGTCGAGGGATTCACGACCCTACCAAGGGGATTCGATCATCCGGCCATCATTTCCGTTCCACGCCTCCGCCATATCCTGGCGGCAGTCGAGATCGAAACCGCGAGTGATGCCGGCGGCTCGATTCGCCAGCCCGCCTTTCGTCCCGAGATCATCGAGCGGACGGCTACCGCCCTGGCAGAGGCCTTTGCCGAAGTGGGTCCGGATCAAGAGATCGGCGTGCAAATCATCCGCCGGGAGATGAAGCTCGGGGTCTTCAACCAGAAATATCTGACGAACTTCCTGAGCTATGTCGAGGATGGCCATCTCTATCTGGTCCTGCGACGAGTCGAGTGGCCCGTCTCGAAAAGCCTCGGGCCAAAGCGGCTCCCAAAACCCCGGCGAGAGGATCGGCCGATGGAATTTCGGGTCGTGAGTGGTGAGCCGCTTTTCTATGCGGGGCCGCAGACACTCGAGATCGCTTGGCGAGATCCCGCCTTCAAAGCCGGCTTCCGCCTGCCCGGCACGACGAAGGGTTCGAAGCGCCGCCGCGAAGTGTTGCTCGAAGCGCCCATCCCCAAGTCGGAACGCAACACGACGGAGGCTTCCTCGGACACGCTTGGGATCGGGGAACTCACACCCGAACAACTTCGCGCACTGGCCGATCTCGAAGACGACCGCGACCAGGGTCGGATCACGGAGACCACCTATCAACGTGCCCGCCGTCAGCTGCTGCGCCGGCGGTGAAGGCCCTCTGCTGGAACGCGAGCCCGAGCCGACGAGCGGGCTCGACGGATCTCATCAATCTGCGATTGAGCACCTGCTCGGCTGCCTGTTTGCTGCCTATCGCTGCCTATCGCTGCACTGGCCACCCTGTACTGGCCCTTTTTGCGCGAAGTTTCATCGCTACCTTTGCCCGCCCGATTGCCACTTACCCCTGAACCGGCAGCCCCATGGCCGCCCGTCTCTAGAGGAGTCCGCGCCCGATGACGACCCTGCTTCAAGCCGTAGCGATTGCGATCCTGGCGATTGTCGGCCTTCGCATGCCCAAAGGGCAGACTCGTGGTCGTCTCTTCAACGTCCTGAAGGCCTGGTTCACCGTCCTGTGTTTCTGGGTCCTGCTGACCCATCCGATCGAACTCGAAACCGGCGAAACGGAACTCGCCTGGAAACTCATTCGCAGCCAACTTGCGAATATCGACGCCGGTACCTTCTGGTTCTTCGTCTCCCTGGCCACCGCCATCAAATCCGTCGGCATGATCTCCTCGATGCTTCGCTGGCAGCTCATGCTCCGCGGACAGGGCATCGAATTGCCCTTCAAACACCTCTTCGGATCGTTCTTGATCGGACGCGCGATCGGCACCTTCTTGCCTAGCACGGCCGGGCTCGACGGCTACACGCTCTTCGATGCTTCGCGCTTCACGGGCAAGACGGTCGAAGTCGCCGCGGCGAAGTTCGTCGAAAAAGTCTGCGGCTTCTCGGGTGTCTTCATGACCTTCCTGGTCGCCCTGCCCTTCGGCATCGGAATCTTTGGCGAGAACGCGACGTTCTTCGCCATGATCTCGATCCCGATCGCAGGCGGCATCATCGGAGGTCTGGTCCTGGTGCTGCTCTTCCCAGGGCTGGTGCAATGGTTCCTCGAGAACGTTCCGATCCCGGCCAAACAACGAATTGCCGGCGTTGTCACCCGAATCTCGACCGCCGCAGCCGCCTACCGCGATCGCCCCGGCATGATCGTCCAGATTCTATTCCTCTCCTTCCTGGTCCACTTTACGACCGCCGTGATGTACTACTTCACCGCCCTGGCGATCGGCGCGGACGGCGTCGATTTCTGGAAAGTCACCTTTGGTTCGGCCATCCAGATCTTCGTCACCGTGATCAGCCCCTTCGCGATCGCCGGCGAAGGCATTCG
>CAZMFM010000178.1:0-5602 GCA_964565565.1 uncultured Spirochaetaceae bacterium
CGAAAAGCGCGCAGACAAGACAGATCGAAATGGCGAATCCGACGATGTAGCCCGTGTTATGCTGCATAACGTGCTGCCCTCCGCCGAATATTGGCCTGGACGAAGTAGTGGTCGATCAAGGGGGCGAACATATTCATGAAGAGAATCGCCAGCATCATGCCTTCCGGATAGGCGGGATTGACCACGCGAATCAGGACGACGAGAACGCCGATCAGCGCCCCATAGATGAGCTTCCCCTGATTCGTGAAGGCGGAGGAGACCGGGTCGGTCGCCATGAAGACGAGGCCGAAGGCCCAACCGCCCAGCACCGCATGCCAGTACCAGGGAATCGCGAACATCGGGTTGGTGTCGGAGCCGACGATGTTCAGGAAGCCTGCCATGGCGATCGTTCCGAGCAGCACGCCGGCCATCGTTCGAAGCGAGCCGATACCGGTCCAGACCAGCAAGGCGGCGCCCATCAGGCAAGCGAGGGTCGAAGTCTCACCCAACGATCCCGGAACGAAGCCGAGAAAGTATTGTGTCCAGCTCGCGGAGGCGAGGGCGCTCTCCCCTGAGACGGCGGCCTGCGCGAGCAGCGTCGCACCCGAGAAGGAATCCACGCCCGAGAAGTCAGCGGCAATCCAAGCGGCATCACCACTCATCGCCGCCGGATAGGCGAAGAAGAGGAAGGCGCGCGTGGTGAGCGCCGGGTTCAAGAAGTTCATGCCCACGCCGCCGAAGATTTCCTTGGCGAAGATCGTTCCGAAGGCGGTTCCGACCACAACCATCCAGAGCGGGATCGTCGGCGGAAGTGTCAACGGGATCAACATGCCCGTCACGAGGAACCCTTCATTGATTTCGTGCTTGCGGATCATCGCCGTGAGCGGCTCGATGATTCCGCCCGTCGCCATCGATGCGGCGAGGATCGGAATGTAGTGGAGCAGTCCGTAGACGATGCATGCGATCGGATTCTTGAAGTCGAAGGGCAAGCCGGCGGTCGTGTAGACCCAGGCCTGCCAGGTGTCGAGGGGTGTTGCGCCCTGTGCCATGGCGAGGAGTGCCTGATAGCCGGTGTTGTAACCGGCCATCGCCATACAAGGCAGGAGCGCGACGACGACGGTGATCATCAGCCGCTTGTTGTCGAGCCCGTCGCGGACGTGTGATGCCGTCCGCGTCACGTCTCCGGGCGTGAAGAGTCCAGTGAATTGCGCTTCCCAGATGGGGTAGAAGAATTCGAGCTTCCCACCCTTTTCGAAATGATGCTTGACGTTGAGATGGGCATCCTTGAGGAACTGCATGGCCTACTCAGCCCTCCTTCTCGATCAGTTCGAGGTTGCTTCGCAGGAGAGGCCCGTAGTTGGTCTTTCCGGAACAGACATAGGTACACAGCGCAAGATCTTCTTCGTCGAGTTCGAGGACGCCGAGCTGTTCGGCGCGTTCGATGTCGCCGACCATCAGAGCGCGTAGCAAGAAAGTGGGCATGATGTCCATCGGCATGACGCGTTCGTAGAGACCGATCGGAATCATCGCGCGCGGAGAGCCGTTCGTGGTCGTCGTAAAGCGAAAGCGTTCGGGCTTGAAGATCTTCGAAAGATAGATTCCCGTGATCGAGAAGAGATTCGAACCCGGGGTCAGCCAGCCGAGGAAGACATTTTCTCGATCCTCTTCGAGCAGGCTGATCTGTCGGTCGTAGCGGCCCATGAAATCGAAAGCTTCGCCGTGGGCTCGCTTGCCAGAGAGAACGGAGCCGGAGATGGCTCGGGTCTCCATGTCCTCGCCGGCGTTCGCCAGATCTGAGGCAATGATCTCGCTGACGCAGGCGCCGATCCGAGTTTCTTCGAGGCGCGGCTCTTCGACGTCGGGTCCCGCGATCGAAATCACGCGCGAGACATCCAATTGCCCGGTCTTGAAGAGGTGGCCGACGGCAGCCACATCCTGGTAACCGATATGCCAGACCTTGTGTTGGCGATTGACCGGCCGCAGGCGGTGGATGTGAAGCCCGACGGTTCCGGCCGGATGCGGCCCGGAAAAGGTTTCGACCTGGACGCCGTCCGTCGCACATTCTTCGAGTCCGGAATGTTCGCCGACACAGAGGTAGGTCGGACCGTTCGTGAGTTTCGCGACGAGGCGAAGGCCCGCCGCGAAATCATCCATGCGATTCTGGAGGGCGACTTCGGGAAGCGGCGCGTGTGGGTTGGTGTCGGTCGCGGTCACGAAGAGTGCTTCGGCGTCGCCGTCGGGAGAGGGGACCTTGCTATAGGGTCGCTCACGGAGCGCCGTCCAGAGCCCCGATTCGACGAGCAATGCGCGAATCTGTCCCCGGTCGAGGGATTCAGCCGACGCACCGGTGAAGCTTTCGAAAGAAGCGAATTCATCCGCGGCGGGCTCGCCCCGTCGCTCTCCATCAGAGAGGTCGATGACGATGGATTGGAGGACGCGCTTCTCGCCGCGATGGATTCCAATCACTCGTCCAGCACCGGGGGAGGTATGGAGCACGCCCGGGATCTTGCGATCTTCGAAGAGCGTCTGGCCGCGCTGGACCATATCGCCCTCGGCGACGTGCATGCGCGCCTTCATGCCCGGGAAGTCGTCGGCGAGTACCGCGACTTTCGTGCTAGGGGTCGAGTCTCGAATGACCTGCAGCGGTTTCCCCGGTATGGGGAGGTCGAGGCCCTTCTCAATCTTATGCAGTGCCATGTTTGCTCTGTGTCGATGCTAGGCCGAGCCGTATTGAAAAGATGGGCTCAGCGGATTCGATGAATTGTGCTGCTGCCGGGCATGGGTTCGCGAGCCGCAGGTGATTGCGCGCTCGGCGCCCGTTGCCCAAAAATTTCCAACGCCTCGAGCCACACCCCTGGGTGACAAAAGTCAGCAATTTCGAAAGTGTTCAGCCTGTTGGAACGCGCGAGAGAGTAGGGTCCCACCGGGGCACTTTCAACCGGATTGCACCGTCAGGAAACGGAATCCGGCGCATCGGCAACGGAACGATCCGCCTGCCTTTGGGGCGTCGCGGCGAGGTTGAGGGCGGCAGAGTCGTGGCGCCTCGGGGCAATAGGCCCACCGATTGCCGCCGACTGTTCGATCCGGGACCAATGGCCCGAGTAGATTGGAATGAAGACGACCGAATCGGCTCTCGAGTGACGCCAAAATGCGTAGGACGTTGTAGAGAGATGGTCGAGGGATAGAGGGAGACTTCTATCGAGTTCTCTATTGAAGTGCCTTCTCCTGCCAAGCTACAATAGGAACAGAGCCTGTGGGTTACAAGCGAATCGAACAATAGCAATCGAACAACAACAATAGAGTTGAGAGAAAGCGCTGCGGCAAGTTGCGCTGCTGAAAATGGAGCTGCAACAAAGGGTGAGACAATTCGTCGCGCCCGACTGCCAAGAGTTCAAGTTGAATCAGATCGCCGAGATCGCAAAGTCATTTGATCGGGAGACCACTTCGTTCGCACACCCCTGAATGCTCGAGATTGGAGACCCTGATGAGAGAGCCCAACCAGATCCTGACCGCGCGTGAGCTCATGGCCACGAACCTGCTCGTGTTTCGGCCGGAGCAACCCATCCTCGAAGCGATCGAAGGTCTGATCACGAGGCGTGTTTCCGGGGGGCCCGTCGTCGACGAAAACGATCAGCTCGTCGGCGTCCTTTCCGAGCGCGACTGCCTTCGCATGCTGGCTTCGGACGAGTTCTATCTCGAGCAACAGGAAGAGGGCGCTCGGGTTCGCCAGTTCATGACGAGCGGCGGTCGGACGATTCCCCCTGATCTGGGGATCTACGCCATCTCGCATTATTTCCTGACCAGTCCGATTCGTCGACTGCCCGTGATCGAGAGCGGAAAACTGATCGGTCAGGTCAGCCGTCGAGATGTTCTTTTCGGGATGGAGACGATGAGCCGTAAGCGTCTCGTGACGAAGCGCTATCCCGACTATCGCCGACCGGCCGAATACGCGAACTGATCTCGACGCGCTCAGTCGCTTCCGAGAATCAGGCCGCTCGTGGGGACGCCGGTTCCCGCGGTGACCAGGACATGTTCCACATCGGGGACCTGGTTGACGGCCGTCCCTCGAATCTGGCGAACGCCTTCGGTGATGCCGTTCATGCCATGGATATAGGCTTCGCCGAGTTGTCCGCCGTGCGTATTGATCGGGAGTTCGCCGCCCAACTCGATTCGGCCGTCACGGATGAAATCCTTCGCCTCGCCTGGCTTGCAGAACCCGAACTCTTCGAGCTGGGCCAGGACGAAGGGCGTGAAGTGGTCGTAGAGGATCGCCGTCTGGATATCGCGGGGTCCGATCTCAGCGCTGGCGAAGAGTTGACGAGCGACGAGCCCCATCTCGGGGATGCCTGAAATGTCTTCGCGGTAGTAGCTGGTCATCATCTTCTGGTCGGCTGCCATGGCCTGGGCCGCCGCACGAATCATGGCCGGCTTCTGCCTCAGGTCTTTGGCGCGCTCCGGGGAGACCACGACGACGGCTACGGCGCCGTCGCTTTCCTGACAACAATCGAGCAGTCGCATCGGCTCGACGACCCATCTCGAGTTCTGGTGATCCTCGAGCGTGATCGGTTTCTCATAGAACCAGGCGGCGGGATTGGTGGCTGCATGCTTCCGGTCGGCGACGGCGATGCGTCCGAAGTCCTCTGTCGTCGCGCCATAGGTGTGGAGATAGCGCTGGGCGAACATGGCGACCCATGCGGCGGGCGTGAGCAAGCCAAAGGGTGCGTACCAGCCAAAATGAACATCCTCGGTCGTCGCGGCATTGGGTCGGTCCTGAACGCCGCTGCCGAAACGCTGCTCCGAACGCTCGTTCATGGCGCGGTAACAGACGACCACCTCTGCGGCCCCGGTTGCGATCGCCATCGCGGCTTGATGGATCGGGGCACAGGCCGCGCCGCCGCCGTAGTGGATGCGACTGAAGAAGCGAAGATCCCCGCCTCCGAGGCTGTGGATGACCTCACTCGCGGGATTGTTCTCCATCGAGTAGAGGCTCATCCCGTCGACGTCCGACGCTTGCAGCCCGCAGTCGTCCAAGGCTGCACCGATCGCTTCGATCGCAAGCCGCAGCTCAGTTCGTCCCGAGCGCTTGCTGAACTCCGTTTGTCCGATGCCGACGATCGCAGCTTTGTCCTTGAGTTCATTTGTTAGTTGCATGGGAACGCGACGATGACCTTTCCGACCACGTGATCCCCGATGCCGTTGCGGCCTCGCAATGAAATTTCGAGGGTGCCTTCGGATTCGTTCTTGGCGGTCACCGAGCCTTCGAGGATCATCGTGTCGTCCGGGTAATTCGGCGCACCGAGTCGGATGTCCACTTTGCGAAGGATCGTCTCCGGCCCCGTCCAATCGGTGACAAAGCGGCCAACGAAGCCGTTCGTCGTCAGGATATTCATGAAGATGTCCGGGGCGCCGCGCTCTTTGGCCAGTACGGGATCGTGATGGACATCCTGATAGTCGCGCGACGCGATCGCGGCCCCGATGATGAGCTTTCGCGTGAGTGGTACTTCGAGGGCTGGAAGCGTGTCGCCGACTGCGATCGAAGCGAAGGGTCGAGTCGCTCGATCCGGCGCGGATGCCGTAGTCGCGGCACTCACGACAGGATGCTCTCGACGTCTACGCCTCGTTG
>CAZMFM010000179.1:0-5593 GCA_964565565.1 uncultured Spirochaetaceae bacterium
GCCCGTTTTCTTATGTGTCTTGAGCTTGGGCAAGTTGATGATGAGGTCGGATTGGAGAACGGTTTCGCTTAACAAATACGCGTTGCGACCGCCGCTATGATGTTTAGCTGTCGGACCCGGATCGTAGTCGGCTCCGCGAAAGCGATTCGGATCCAACCCCGAGCCTGTAAAAAAACTCCGATTACCGAGGTCGACCTCGCGATAGCCAAGTGGGTCGCCTGGCAGAGAAGTCCGTTCGCCGATGATGCCATCCTCGAAGACGACGCTCTCCCTCCGTAAATCGATCACCTCGAAGTCTCGCCCGATCGAGTCGGCGTAGAACGATACGATCTCATCGAGCCCGGTCACTTGGCGAATCACACGAAAATCGCAGTCCATTTGTGGCGCTTCCGCGAGAACGATCCGTCCCGACGGACCGGCCGCAATCATCGCGTAGTCGGCCATCGCCCGAATCATGGAGCCGTGGGTGATTACGCTCGCCACCGTTCCGCCCCGACCGTCGTCGGCGGGATTCCACTGTCGAATCAGGTTTGGCTTGAGAACGATTTGCTTTCCAGGAGAAACCAGATCACCAATCGGATTCCAATCCGCGCTCCCAAAACGATCGGAATCGAGTCCGAGGCCAACTAACGCCGAACGCACGGCCGCGTAGGCGCCATTGGCCGGGCCCGACGCACTCTCCGCTCCGAAGAGGCGTTCGATCTCGGGATAGGATCGACCGGGTCCCCAGGGAGCTGAAAGACCTGCGTAGCTCGGTGTGCATCGCGACAATCCGACTCGGATCATTGTGCATTCCCGCCCACCTTCGATTTGACCGCGCGGGATTTCCCGTTGGTCTCACGCGGTATTTCATTGACGACTCGCAAGTCGATTTGGATCTCCTCACCCAGCCGAGCGCGAATTTCACGAATCAACCTTCTCTCCGAATTCGCATCGAAGGACGGGTGTGCGACGATTCGCTCTTCCATCGAGCCGACGGTTTCCTGAATGATCTGGGCCGCATTCACGTCGAGCTGCTCCTTGAAAGTACTATTCAAGCGTCCGTCCGAACCAGCATGCATCCGGCGTTACGACATAATCCTCGAGTCGGTCGTCCACGTCGATGAAGACGTCTCCGCTATCGCGCAGTTCCGGGCCATGAGCCCACTCCAATTGAGCGATATCGGTGCCGCTGCGGTCTCAATTTTCGGATCGCGTCGACTCCGGCGCCGACTCGACCGCGCGTATCGGGCGCGTCGCTGCGAGCGTCCGCAGGCTCGGTCCTGATCGGCGCCGGATAATAGCCCATCCCCGAAGGGTCTCCGATCATCCTGGGTCGGGCCGCAAAATCGAACCCGACAACCCGTCCGAAATCGCCTTCATCCAAAGAAGAACCTTCATCCAGCACGCGAATCTCGTCAGCCTCTCTTCACGTTGCTCGGAACGTCGCGGTCCATCACGGTCCCACGTCACGCGCGGCGGCATTTGTGATCGACTCGTCGCAAATTCTGCGAATCGTGTCGGATGAAAACGGCAGGACACCGTCCGAAGTGTTGTAGTCGGATCGGACTCGGATATCGGATTTACGACTAGATCTAGGACCTGCCCCGGATCCTCTTGGAGCGGTTCCACACCCTTGCTCGAACTGATTCTCTCATTGCTCGCCATGCTCGCCGGATGCCCCCTGCTCCATGTCGGCGGCGGCATGCTGGTTCCTGCATCGACGTTCATCGCAAATCGAATCGGCATGAGCTCAGTGGCCCCCGTGGTCGCGGTCGGCACGAACGCGCTAGAATTTTCCGCCAGCACCGACGCCACGCTCAATGACCTCACCGGTTTGTCGGTCGGCAACATTGTCGATTCGAATGTTTGCAACATCATCTTCGCCCCGACTGAGGACAAACTGAAGCTTGCTAGGCAAGGCGGGGCGGGCCATTGGAACATCGAAGTCGGTCCGGGGTTGTCCGAGCGCCCTGTGATAGAGGAAGCGCAAGGCCGCCGCCGCACGTTTCAGGTGCTTGTCGCACGATTCTATTCCATGCGGAGATAGAGCGGGTAGGCCTTGAGTCCTTCGTTCGAGATTCGATCCGGCGATCGATTGTAGTGGTGCGCAAACTTCCTCACGGCCTCGAGGTAGGCGCGTTGCGTGCTGGGAGCCAGGCCTAGCAGGACCATGTTTTGGATCATCTGTTAGCGGAGCTTCGTCATCGGGGACCTCCTTGGCCGCGCATGAGCACGGCCAACCGCGTGCGTGGAATGACGCATGTGGAGGTCAACGTGGAGGAGCGAGAGGACGATGGCGGGCGGCAGACGATGTACTGGCTCAGAAGGCGGTCTCAGCTCCCAGCACCCCGTCCAGCTGCCCTGCCGCGTCAGCGGCTTAGTTCAATGCCTAGTATCGGCGGTGCGAAAAACGCTGCTTGTCTTCCTGTTCTCCTCTCTTCTCCGGCCCCTGAGAGGGCGTTCCAGGATTCATGATCTCGACACGTCTTCCGGGAATCGCCAAACCCATTTCAATGAGCGTCGCGTAGATCTCGTCATAGGTTGGCACCCCAGCCGAACACGAACGAGGGATCAGTAGTCAGGATCCGATGGACCTCCTCGGGCTGTTCCTCCAAGAACTCCCGATGATCTTCTCCGGTTTGGAGGCCAATCGAGTTCGTATAGAACTTGATCTCAAACTCATTCGTATGGTGAACGAAATCAAAATTCGCTTTGACGCGATAACAGCGTGTCTGATCAGCTTCGAAGATCGGCGGAAGTGCACGGCGGAACATGAAGTCTCCGACCGTAGCGAAATAGAAGACCGGCAAGACGAGTTCGAGTACTACGCAAACGAGCCCCATGGTGGCGACGATGAAGAAGGTCTTTCTAGCGTCGGAGACGTTTTTGCGCACGATTGATCTCGAGGTTCGGCGGTAGACTTGATCTGCGGGGAGGCGGTATCTGAGTTCCAAGATGGACTTTGGGAAATCCCATTCGAGTACGGCGTCATACCCGATCTCCTGAACCCAGAAAGCACGGACGTACGGGAGTATTGATCAAGAATAGGTCGGTCGCATGAATTGAGACCATCAAATAGGAGGCAGATGGACTAGGGGGAGGCGAGCACTATCTCAGTTCGAGCGAGCGCGTCGCGAATCATGTGATCTCGACGAATTTTGAAATCGTTCAATCAAGCCGGTATGCTCGTCGCGCTCCTGATTGGAGTTCTTTTCTGTAAACATCGAGGATATCAACGTGAGCCGCCGGAATCTTTCGCTGAACTCCGCGCTCTATGCACGACTGCCCATTTTTGCGCAGAATGTTGCTTGCGGCGCCTCGGGATGGGCGCGATTCCAGAGTCGCTTCAATCGTCATTTCGACTCGACACTCGCTGAATGGAAGAAGAACGACGATCTGTCGCTTGAGGAAATGCGCGCGCTGCAGTTTCGACGGCTCTCGAGCCAGATACGTGGCGCCCGGGAGAATGTGCCCTACTACCGCGATTTGGACCTTCCGATCGAGAAGTCAGATCCCGGAGAGTCGATCGAAGAGACATTGGCCTCCATCCCGCCGCTCGAGAAGAGCGCCTACCGGGATCAACCCGACGCGTTCTTGAGCCGCCAGGTTCCCGCGGTTCGTCGTCGGCGATCCCAGACGAGCGGGACAACGGGGATGGCGCTTCCTCTTTGGCATACGCCCCAAACGCTGGCGGAAGAGTACGCAACAGTTTGGCGGATGCGTCGCCGTGTTGGCGCCGATATTAGGGACCCGCATCTCAGCTTCAATGGACAACTCGTCGTTCCAATTGGCCAGCTGAAAGCGCCGTACTTCCGGACGAATCGTCACGGCGGTCAGACGTTGTTTTCGATTTATCACATGACTCCGGACAATCTCAAGACGTATGTCGATGCGATTCATGCCGCGCCAGCAAGATACGTCCAGGGTTATCCATCGGCGATTCACATCGCAGCGCGCGCGTTACTCGAGGTAGGACGTCCGCTCGAGCCCGGGCGACTGAAGGCGATCTTCACCTCGTCTGAGTCGCTGCTTTCGTTTCAGCGGGAGACGATCGAGGCTGGCTTTGGCGCTCCGATCTTCGATCGCTACGGCGTGAGCGAGTTTATCGTCTCTATGACTCAGTGCGAACAGGGCCGACTCCATGTCGATATGGAATTCTGCATCGTGGAAGTCGAGGTCACGGAAGAGACGGAAGATTCAGAAACAGGACCGTTGCTCGTCACAGGTCTCGCGCCTCATGCCACGCCGCGCTTCCGCTACCGAATTGGCGATGTCGGCACGCGGGCCAAGCTTTCGTGTCCTTGCGGTCGGATTGGCGATAGCTTTTACGACGTCGATGGGCGAGTTGAGGACTATATTCTGACTCCGGATGGTCGGCTCATTGGTCGGATGGATCACGTTTTCAAAAATCAACTCGATGTTGCCGAAGCGCAGATTTTGCAGGAGACGAGCGCGGCGATCGTGGTGCATGTTATTCCTCTTCCAAGCTATACCGAAGCATCGGAGCGCGGGATTGTACATGAAATACGGAAACGACTTGGTTCGGAAATCGAAATCACGATTGAGCGAGTGGGCCATATTTCGCGTGAGCCCAATGGGAAGTTCCGAGCGGTAAGGTCGACGGTTGGTCGAAATGTCCGCTCGTCGTAGTCACACCTCCTGAGCTGATAGAAGGCCAAACTATGTGCGGGATTGCTGGATTCGCAGGTGACTTCGATCGACTTCTCCTTGACCGGATGAACTTGGCGATTGCACACCGTGGTCCGGACGATGCGGGCACGGAATACTTCCCAGATGCTCGTGTGGGACTAGCCCATAGACGCCTTTCGATAATCGACCTTACCGATCGTGGGCATCAGCCGATGTCCGATGTGACGAAGACGGCGACCATCGTCTTCAATGGCGAGATCTACAACTACCGTGAGTTGCGTGCGGAGCTGGTCCGCGGTGGGTTCAAGTTTCGAAGTGACAGCGATACTGAAGTCCTATTGAATCTCTATCTGCGCGATGGCAACAAGATGATGGAGAAGCTGAACGGCATATTTGCGTTCGCGATCTATGACCATCGCGATTCGTCGATGCTGATCGTTCGCGACGGACTCGGCGTGAAGCCTCTCTACTACGCGGAAACACCCAGGGGTATTGTTTTCGCAAGCGAACTCAAGGCGTTGCTGCAGGAGCCATCCATTGATCGGGAGCTAGATAAGGAGACCATCTGGCATCACCTTGTTTATCTTTGGTCCCCATCGCCGCTCACAATGCTGAAATCCGTACACAAACTCGAACCCGGTACCGCGCTCGAGATTCGTGAGGGACGAATCAATCGAAAGTGGCTCTTCTACGATCTCCCGTACGACCAGCCGCTGGTCGACTGGCCCAGGCAAGACGCAATCGTGCAGGTCCGGAAGTCGCTTGTCCAAGCCGTCGACCGGCAGCTCGTATCGGACGTGCCGATCGGTGCATTTCTATCGGGCGGGCTCGACTCGAGTGCAATTGTGGCGCTCGCGCGCCGAAGACTCGGAAACGAACGGCTTCAGTGTTTTACGATCGGTTTCAAGGATCCGAGGGCCAAAGCCGAAGGTATGGCTGAAGATTTGCCCTATGCGGAACG
>CAZMFM010000180.1:0-5551 GCA_964565565.1 uncultured Spirochaetaceae bacterium
GGCGGGCGATCTCGGATTCGCCCGTGCCCCGATCGTCGGTGGTGACCCAGATGTCGGCGAATTCAGCAGCGAGTCGCATGCCGCGCGGTCCCGCGGCGGCGACTGCGAAGGGAATGCGTGGTTGTTGTAGGGGGGCGGGGATCATTCGCGCGCCTTGCGCCGAGTAGAATCGACCTGAATGCGTCGTTTCAGGCTCTCGCAAGAGCCGGTCGAGTAATTTCACGAACTCGTCGAAGTGGTCGGCGCGCTCGCTCGAGGACCATTCCTCTACGCCTAACACCGAAGCGTCCCATCCGTCTCCGCCGGCCCCAATGCCCAGACTGATGCGCCCCTCGGCGATGTCGTCGAGGGTCATCAACTCCTTGGCGAAGGGGACGGGATGTCTGAAATTCGGCGAAGAGACCAGCATGCCGAGGCGAATGCGTTGCGTGACCATGGCGGCCGCTGTCAGCGTCGGGATCGCGCCGAACCACGGCCGGTCACGAAACATCCGCCAGGCCAGATGGTCGTAGGTCCAGGCATGTGCGAAGCCGTATTCCTCGGCAGCAGTCCACCGCTCGCGCATGACGGGCCAACGGTCCTCGGGAAGAATGACGATTCCGAGACGAAGGGGGCAATCGGGCACCCGCGGATCTCCTCAGGAGATTTCTAGTTGGACGGAAGATCCCATCGATAGACGCGCATCGGCGGCATATTCAACAATTCGATCTGGACCGAGGCCGGACCGAAGACGCGTTTGCCGAGGGTATGGACGACGTCGCGGAATTGATAGGCGACGAATCGTCCACCGGGCGCGAGGCTCTTCTTGACCGACCGAAGGATCGAGAGGCCGAGCGCCTGGGGCATCGTCGAGAAGGGGATTCCGGACAGGATGACATCGGGCGCCTCGAGATCATGCTTTGTGAGGGCCTCCTGAATATCTGCGGCGCTGCCCTCGTGAACGATGAGCCGGGGGTCGTCGATCGTTCGGGTGAGGAGTTCGCAGAATCCGGGGTTGATCTCGATCGCGAGCAGTCGCGCGTTCGGTCCCATGGCCTGCAAGAGGGCTTTGGTGGTTCCGCCGGTGCCGGGGCCGAGCTCGATCACGAGTTTCGCGCTGGCGATTTCCGCTGTGCGCGTGATGCGGCGTTCCATCCACCGTGAACTTGGGATGATCGAGCCGACCTCTTTCGGACGGTCGAGGAAGCCGCGCAAGAAGGCGATTGGATGGTCGGGCTGTGGAATCAGGGGGCGGTTTTCGGATGGATTGTTGGGCTTTCCATCGGTTGTTTCGCTTGCTTCGGGCAACGGTCTCTCCTCGGATTAGGGTCGAGGATTCTAGTCGTCTCTAATCGTAGAGGCCATCAATTTGCCATCGCGATCTTCGCCAATCAAAACAGAGGCGGAGAAGTTTTCCGTCACTCATCTCGACGTCGTAGTGATCCATCGCAAAATGCGAAGATTCGGACCACCAATGGCCCGTAGTTCGCCAGGGGCCGGCCGCGCCGAGAATCTTTCCCTGACTGAGCGCACTGCGCGCGAAGACCGGGCGACCTTGCTCGAGCCGGACTTCTGCACGCAAGGGCGGTCTGAGGGCGCGTAGCGTTAGTTTTGGTCCTTGCCGAGGGGGGCGCTCAATCGTGGGCTGCTCGATATCCCTGTTTTTGGCAGGGGACTTGTTCTTCCGGAGGCCTGTGCCAAACGGTCTTAGGGCAAAGGCATCGGGTCGGTGATCATCGACGACCTGGGGGTGACCCACCCGGTCGGCTCCGCAGATCGCACTGAGTTCGGCCAGGGTTTGATCGAGTTCGCCCGGGCTCGGGCCCCGGGGCAGGAAGAGGTCGAGCTGCTCGCGCCGTAGCGGCACACCCTCGCAGATGATTGTGACCCGATCGATGGCCGCGGCCGGGGACTTGGACTCGACGGCCAGACGCAAGAGCCGAAGGAGTACGTGCTCGTCCTGGCAGGGACTGGCCACTCCGATTCGTCGACTCTCTCGTGCACCATTTTCCAATTGCAGGGCCAGGCGCAATTCGACACAACCGAGCGACCGCAAAATCAGGCGTTCGACAAGGCGCGAAATCAGCCCACGAAAGACGAAGGACAAGGGCTCGAGATTGCCAATGGGCGCGTCGAGATCGATGGATTCTTCGAGGGCTGTGATGCGTGGCTCAGCCAGGGGCATCTCTTCTTCTTCGCCACGCGCTCTCGCGACGAGTGAGAGGAGTCCGGGGCCCAGTCGAGCCGCCAGGTCGCGGCGTGGTAGGCGAAGCAGATCCCTGATGCAGTGAACCCCGAAGCGAGTCAGGGCCTGCGCCGTTCGGTCATCGGGATCGAGCAGGTCGATGGGCAGGGGAGCGAGGAAGGCGAGTTCACCCTTGGGCGAGAGGATTCGGGTCGGTGTCGCCTCCTTGGCAGAGGGTGCTGCGAGGGCATGGGTGGGGCCGCGGGAACCACGGGAGTTGCCGGAGCTGCCGGAGCTGTCGGAGTCAGTGAAGTAGGCGAGGTAGCGGGCGGCGAGCCGAGCCGTGCCTCGGGAAGAGGCGAGGGCGACGACTCCCCTGATTCCGGCGCGTTCGGCACGGGCGTGCAGTACGGAAGCGAAGGTGTCTTCGCTCGCATAGAGCGCTTCGATTCCGTTGGCGTCGATATAGATCGCGCCCTCGGAAAGGAAGAGTCCAGCGCTTCGTTCTGCGAGTTCCGCCCGGGGCGCCATGGAGAGGCCGACATCAAGCATCGCTTCGCGTGCAGCCTTTTCCAGTACGGGGGAGGCCACGCGAACGGTGATGTCGGGGCAAATCGCCCTGGCCTGGGGCAGGGTCTGGCCTGTCCGTACTCCCTGGAAGAAGGCTTCTCGGGAAAGGGCGAGGATTTCGGCGCGTGCGCCGGGACCGCTCGTGATGGCGAGTGTCTGCCCGGCCAATTCGGGGTTCGCTCGAAGTTCCGCATGAAGGGGCAGGTCGGGGACGAGTAGGCAAGCGACCCGCACGACTAACGTGACCCGCGCGTAGACGGGCACGTAGACGGACGCACCGACGGAGAGTTAGACAAAGGACCAGGCGGAGGATCATCGGCCTGGACCCGAAATGGAATTTCCTGCCCGGTCGGGCGACTGCGATGGCGTTGCAAGACGGCCGTCGTTTCCAGGGCCTCGAGTAGCTTCGGTGGTCCGACAAAATGTGCTGCCTGGGGCTTCATCTCGAGAATCAATTCGGCCTGGGAGCCTGTGACCGAAGCATTCGAGATGACGACGAGTGCGCTGCGCGTGCTCGAGGCGAGACGCGCCAGACGTAACCAGCTCGCAACGCGGATTGCCATTTCCCCTCTCCGGGCTTGCCACCGGGATTGTGATCGGGCCTGTGGAGTCGTCGGTGAAGTCGTCAGTGAGGGTTTTATTGGGAGGGTGGGAAGTGTGGCCAGGTCCAGGATGACCAGCTCGAAACCCTCGGTTTGGAGTAAGCGCTCACAGCTTCGCAGGGCTTCGTCGCCCGAGCGGGCTCGAACCCAGAGCAGGCTTTCGAGGTCGTTGCCCGAGAGAGAGGCCGAGATCGGGTCGAAGGCGTCAGCCAGGTCGACCCAGGCGGCGAGCACGCCGCGATTCAGGGTCTCGGTCAGGAGGGCGAGGGCAAGAGATGTGCGGCCCGAGGAGGGTGCACCGCAAATTTCACTCAGGCGGCCGATGGGAAAACCACCGCCGAGATGTGCATCGAGCTCTTCGAGGCCTGTTGGACAGAAACGAAGAGTCTTCGCTGCATCGTGCGAGACACCACGATGGACCTGGGAGCCAAGATCGGCGAGCAGGGTCTCGAGTGCGCTGCTCGTTTTCGAATTGGCCGAGGGACCTGTCTGCTCCGAGCGTTGAGCGTGCTGGGGATGCTGGGGGCGGCGAGGTGTTCGAATTCGACGAGCTGCGTTCACGGGACCGCTTGCCCGTCCGACCGAGGAGTCGGGGGGCGCGGGGGGCATCGCTTCACTTTCGCCTTTTATTCGCTTATGTCAAGAGCGAATCAAAGGTCGCCGGCCGAGAGGCTTGTGAATCCAGAAGCTTTGATCGGTTCTTCCCGGGCTTGGCATCGGATGGCCCTGGCCCTCAACCAACGGGCTGAGCGGTTCCCGTGGTGAGCATTCTGCGTGCCTTGATCAAGCCCGCCTGACATGCGCCCTCCTGGTCCGCCGGCTCTTCACACCGCTTCCAGAGATCGATGAGGGCTTTGGGCGCAAAGGGCACTGCGTGGGAGTAGAAGCGTTTGTATTGGCGCGTGGCTCGTTGTGCCGCGGCGAGCGGGACCGGCGCCCTTTCCGAGGCCGGTGGGTCGTTCTTGAAACGGAACAAACGTGAGACCGACTTGACGAGATCCATCGTGACTGCGCTGCCATAGGCGCGCAGTTGGCGATTGGCGCTTTGAACGTAGAGCGCGTTCGTCGGTTCATTCGGTTGCGCCCCCACCCAGCGAGCGAGCAGGGCGACACAATCGGTCTGGCGTTGCGCGCAAAGCCCCCTGAAGAGTTCCTCCTTCGGAGCATTGGGCCCGTATCGACGCAAGAGCGAGTTGCGTTTTCCCAGCTGCGCGGATCGCCCGAAACCGGTGAACGGTAAAGCGGCCCGTTCGCCACGGAAGAATGCGCGGGAGGCCTGATAGCCAAGGATCGGTCGGTAGAGCGAGTGGATCGGCCCGGTCAGATTCGCCGAATGGATGACGCCGAGGGGCACGATTTCGTGCGCCAGGAGTTCTGTGAAGCTGCCAACGTTGGACCGCTCGAGTGCAGATCGAAAGGCCGGGCTCGCGGCGCGGCGCTTGATTCGCTCGAAGTCGAGTGGGTGTGCGTCTTCCTGGAAGCCCAGGATGATCAGGTCGGGACCCAGGCCATACCAGATGGATACGCGGTCGAAGACAGCGGCATAGGTTCGCAACACGAGTTCGACCGACTCCGAGTCGGTCTCGTATTGGTGGTACCACTGGGCATAGACGCCGCCGGGACTCAGGCGATCTCGCGCCGCGGTCAGGAATTCTTTCGAGAAGAGCATCTCGACGCCCTGTACCCAGGGATTGCTGGGCTCGGAGACGATGATGTCAAAGGTCTCATGACTGCCGAGCAGCGCACGATAGGCGTCGGTGCGGATCATTTCGACCTTGGGGCTGGTTGTCACGGATTGATTCGCGAAGTCGAAAAGTGGTGCGGCACTGACGACCGCTGGCGAAATTTCGCTGACGACGACTCGCTTGATCGTAGGCAAGGCGATCAACTCACCGACCGTCACGCCGGTTCCAAAGCCGATCACGAACCCGCTCTCGACTCGGTCCGCGAGAATTGCGGGCAGCGTCGCCGCAAGCCCCATCGTTGCGTAGTCAGCGCTGGTATTCCCGTCGGATTTTCCATTATTGACGATGCTGCGCGAGATTTCACCGGGAAAGGGTTCCTGCTGCATCACGGCGACCGAGGAAATCGGGTCGTCGCTATAGAAGACGATCTTGGCTGCCTTGCGTTTGGGTTCAAGGAACGCGTCCCGGCCGGAATAGCTGAGCGCGGTGGGTGCGCGAGAGCGGAAGGTGCCATGTACGAAGGACCGAGC
>CAZMFM010000181.1:0-5536 GCA_964565565.1 uncultured Spirochaetaceae bacterium
AAGCAACTGCGCTACCCGCCCTCGCCGGAACTCATCGTCGAACTCCTGACGGCCCTGCATGCCGAGCATGGATACAACCTGATGCAGGAATGGAATATTCCGGACACCTACGCAGCGATCGTTCGAGATCACCATTTAGATGAATCCGATGAACATGATGATTTGCTGAACTTGATTCGACTAGTCGACACGGCATGCAACCGGCTCGGGATTGGCATCCGCGGAGAGGTCGACATCAATCTCGCCGCGTGCACGGAAGCCCAACACCTGAGGATCTCCGAAATCCTTCTTGCGGAACTCGAAATCCGACTTGAAGATGCGATGAGCCTCGCGAGTTGACGGACCCGCATTGAGCCAAAGTCGACGCGGTCTGGAACCCGCCCGCTTGGGGGAGTAGAATCGCTAGCGATGGGGGCAGAATGGACGAACCCAACGCGATCTACAAAGCACTTTTCGAGAACTCCCCGTACGCGATTCTGATCATCGAAGAAGAACGCTTCATCGATTGCAATTCCGCTGCGGCGAACATGCTTCGATTCTCGAGTAAACAGGCACTGCTCGACCGCTATTCGGGTGGCCATCGCAAGGGCACTCTGCGCGCCCATCCAGGCGAGTTCTCGCCTCCCAAACAATCCGACGGCCGCGACTCCTTCGAAAAAGCGGACGAAATGATGCAGATCGCGATCGAAGAGGGAAACAACCGATTCGAATGGGACCATGTTCGCGCCGACGGCGAGATCTTTCCGGTCGAAGTGGTTCTCACCGCCGTCGACCACGACCCTCACCCGATCATCTACGTCATGTGGCACGAGATCACCGAGCGTAGAAAGCTCGAGCAGGCGCTTCGTCAGACACAGCGTCTCGAATCCGTCGGTCGACTGGCCGGTGGCATCGCCCATGATTTCAACAACCTCCTGGTCGTCATTCTCAACAACGCCGAAATCCTGCGAGAGCAACTCGACGCGTCTGGCCAGCACGAAATGAGTAAGTCCGCGACTGAAATCCTGGGAGCCGGAGAACGGGCGGCGGCCCTGACTCGCCAACTGCTCACATTCAGTCGCGGGCAACCGATCCAACCCCAACCCACCGACCTCGTCGAGGTCGTAGGCGGATTGAACTCCCTCCTCGAACGCCTGATCGGCGAGGACATCCAGTTCGAATCTCGGCTTCCCTCCGAGCCTGTCACGGTGTTGGCAGACAAATCCCAGATCGAACAACTCGTCGTAAATCTCGCCGCGAATGCGCGAGACGCCATGCCGGATGGCGGGCGCCTGCAGATCGAACTCTCGCAAGCACACCACGAGCGATCGAGCCATCTCCCAAGATTGATCCCCGGACGTTATGCAACGATCCGCGTAACGGATAACGGTGAGGGAATGAACCCAGAACAGGTCGAGCGCGCTTTCGACCCCTTCTATTCGACCAAGGCGCCGGGTTCGGGAACGGGCCTGGGCCTGGCCACCGTTCACTCGATCGCGGAGCAAGCTCGAGGCAGTACCTGGATCGAAAGCTCGATCGGTGAAGGCACTTCCGTCTCGATCATGATCCCGTTATGCGACGAGAAACCCGTGCGCGAAACGCCAAGAATCCGCCGGGCCGATTCAACCGGAGGCAATGAAACCATCCTCGTCGCCGAAGACGAGGAAATGATAGGCAGGCTCATCCGCAGGATTCTTGAGCCAAGGGGCTATCACATTCTTTTCGCCAACGACGGTGAAGAAGCGCTCAAGGTCGCGCGCGAACATGAGTCACAGATCGATCTGGTCATCAGCGACGTCGTGATGCCCAATCTCTCAGGGCCCGAACTGGTCCGCCAGCTACGGGAAACGCGACCGGACATCAAGATCATCTTCATGTCGGGCTACACCCAAGAAGGAACGCTTGACACCCTTCAATTTGGCGACGACGCGGAAATCATCGAGAAGCCCTTCACGCGGGAAATGCTCCTCTCCGCGATCCGCCGCGTTCTCGACGAGACGACCGAACCGCTCTCGTCCTGATTCGTCGGCAATTTCGACCCTCGGACCAGCGAGTCACTGTGAACTCGATTGAGCGAACGTCTCGCTCCCCGACTCTTCCTTCGTGGCGCGGCCAACGCCTTCAATCCCTCGAGGACGACGTCGACGCCGAAAATGCATGAAGTAGACTCCAATCAACCCCAATCCGGAGTCGCTGAGACAGGCGATCGACGGCAGGAGGCTGCGGCATGCAGATTGATCTCGGAGGCGTCGCCAAGGGACCGCTAGCGGACGTTCGTGTGTTGGACATTTCGTCGATCGTCTCGGGCCCCATGTGTGCACAGATCCTGGGAGATTTCGGCGCCGACGTGGTCAAGGTCGAGGCGCCGACCGGCGACACGGCTCGCTATATCGGCTCCGAAGGCCCACCCGCCTACTCGGGCCTCTTTGCCCAATTCAACCGCAACAAGCGCAGCATTACGCTCAACCTGAAGGAACAGGCGGGCCGCGACGCGTTCTTGAGGCTTGTCGAAGACGTCGATATCGTCGTCGAGAACTACCGAGCCGGCGTTGCAGACCGCCTCGGCCTCGGATTCGAAGTCGCCCGCCAGCGCAATACCGGGCTCATCTGGGTCGCGATCAGCGGCTTCGGCCCCGACGGACCGTACAAGGACCAGCCCGCCTACGACATGGTCATCCAGGGCATGTCGGGTTTCGCGAAGGTATTAGGCGACAACGAGAATCCGAAGCTCATCTCCAACCTCGTTGCAGACAAGACAAGCGGATTGACGGCCGCCTATTCCGTCATGGCGGCGCTCTATGCACGCGAGAAGAACGGCGGGACGGGACAGCGAATCGACGTCCCCATGATCGATGCCTTCGCGTCCTTCGTTCACACGGACGGATTCTCTCCGCACACCTTCGGCGAGCGAACCATCCCCGAAGGCCTGAGTGCGGTCTACCGCGCCTGGGAGACCGCCGACGGACACGTCAGCCTGTTGATCATAGAAGACCATCAATTCGAAGCGATGTGCAAGATTCTCGAGCGCGAGGACCTCATCGGGGACGAGCGATTCCAAGGCCTCGCCAATCGCATGACGAACGTGGAGGCCCTCTTCACCATGTTGGCCGAAGAAATCGCGAAGTTTCCGACAGCGACCCTGGTCGAGCGCGCACACCATCACGGCACGCCGCTCGGAGCGGTCAACGACGTCAACGCCTTCATGCAGGATCCCCAGATCGTGCACAACGAAACATGTTTCGAGCTGGAGGATCCCGAGGCCGGCAAGATGAAGCTATTCGGCAGCGCACCGCGCTTCAGCGAAACCCCAACGAGCGTTCGCCGACTACCGCCACGGCTCGGGGCTGACACCGATACCATTCTCGGCAACCTGGGCCTCAGCGCAGAAGAGATCGAAAAAGCAAGAGGCAGTTGAACCCGTGCGAGAATCGAAGTGGATATGAAGCGATTCAGCGGGCTTCGCCCATCGCGACTAGCGCTCATCGCGATGACATTGATCGGCACGCTGTCCGGAACGTCCTGCTCGGGAAGCAGTTCCCGATTGGTCGAGACCGCAGACCTGTTCGTCGAGTTGATCGCGACCACCGCCAGCACTGGCCGGACGGCGGTCGACGCAACGCTGAGGCTGACGGGGCCAAATTCCCTGAACTTCGTGGACCTGCGCGCCGGAGACGCCCTGCGAGCGACGCTCATCGATCCGAACACCCTGGCCGAGGACGAGCAGACGATGGTCAGGCCATTCGGAATCGGAAACGAGGCCGTTCCCTATTCAATCGCGTTCGCGAAAGGAGAAAAGGACACGGGCATTGAAGTCGCCTTCGATCGAACCGGCTCAGGGCGAATCAGCGCCATCAACTCCTTCGTAACACTTCCCGTACCCTTCATGCTCGATTGGGTGGACGATCCCGGGGCCATGACAGCGGCGCCCAACCCATTCTCGCGAAGTTCTGCCGCCCCCTACTACGTAGTCTGGGATCCCTTCGACGCCCCGGACTTCGATCCCGGCGATGAACTCCGCTACGCAATCACGGGAACCTGCATCCAACCCCTTGAAGGCACCATCGATTGGCAGAGCGGTGAATACGCCCTTCAACTCACGGGCGTGCTTCAGGACCCGGCGCCACCAAACGATGGACTGAGCTGCCAACTGCGACTCACGTTTTCTTTGCGTCGCGCGGGCGTCGTCGATCCAGCCTTTGCCGGAGGCAGTTTCATCGGCGAACAGCTGCGCTTCATGACTTTGCAATCCACACCGTAAGGGACTACGACGAATCGCTTTGCCCGCCGCGTCTTCGACACGGCTCGAACCTTCATGGCTTCATGGTAGCCAGACAAGCCTCGTGTGCGTGATCCACCAATCGCGCATCCGTCCTGCGCGGATCGATCCATCGTAGAATTCGAGCGGGCGACTATGAATCCGTCTCCTTCGTCTTCTCGAGAAAGGTCGCTACTTCTCGATTGCGGGCTTCGAGATAGCGCGGTGCATCCGCCGCGGTCACAGGTTTGACTCGTGTGTCTTCCGGGCCCAATTCACGCTCCCAACAGGCGAATTCCAGGAGTATGCCATCGGGGTCGAAAAAATAGAGTGAGCGAACGTAGACATCGGCGGTCAATTCCTCACTCACCTGCGTTGGCGAGTTGTCGTGGTTCATGATCTCGGTCACTTCGACACCCCGCGCCGCGAGTTTCTCGCGATACGCTTCGATCTTGTCTCTCGGCACGTTGAACGCCACATGGTTCATCGCACCGTGGGCGGTTGCGATCGGCCCCTGGCCCGGAAGCGCGACCGGCGATGCCACACCGACGGCCCTTACGGGCGAGTCCGGAAACCAGAAGAACGCAAGCGAATCGCCGTTGCCGATATCGAAGAAGAAATGCTGCCCGGAAGAAAAGGGCAGATCGAGCGTCTTGATCAACGGCATCCCGAGCACATTCGAATAGAAATCAACAGTCTTTTCCATGTCGCTACACGTGAGCGCCAAGTGATTCACGCCCTGAATTTCAAATTCCTTGTTTTCCCGAGTGCTCATCGGATGCTCCTTTTCTTGCTCGAATCGAGTTTTCACGCCGTCAATCAGTTTACGCCGCCGGGTAACCGATGGTTTTCGTTTCCAGATATTCCTCGAAGCCCGCAATGCCATGCTCGCGGCCGAGCCCGCTCTGCTTGTAGCCGCCGAAGGGAGAATCCGGGCCGTACCACATCCCCCCGTTCACCATCATGGTTCCGGTTCGGATGCGCTCGGCAACCGCCATGGCGCGCTCGAGCGAAGCACTCGTTACGCCGCCCGAGAGTCCATAGCGAGAGTTGTTGGCAATACGCACAGCGTCGTCATCGTCGTCGTACGCGATGACCGATAGAACAGGGCCAAAAATCTCCTCTTGCGCAATGGTGGCATCGGGCTCCACATCGACAATCAGGGTCGGCTCGACGAACCATCCCTTTTCGAGATGCGCGGGTCGACCGCCACCCACGAGTACCCGGCCACCTTCTTTTCGCCCCGTCTCAACATAGCCGAGGACGCGATCACGTTGGCGCGCACTGATCAAGGGGCCCATC
>CAZMFM010000182.1:0-5449 GCA_964565565.1 uncultured Spirochaetaceae bacterium
TCTCCAGAGCGAGCTGCCTCGAATGGAGACGAAGAGCATCGGGTCGGGAATGCACTATGTACAGGAAACACAACCCACCCATATAGGGGAAGCCGTGGCCAGCTGGATCAAGGGATTGGAGCGGATTCATCCCTGACCTCGAGAATGCAATCAAGCGTTCGTCGATCCGGCAAGAAGAACGCGAAACCGCGCATTCCTCTTCTCGCAGAAATCGTTCGCCGCTTCATTAAGCTCTTCGGGTGTCTTGTCTGAGGCGAGAGCAACAAACAACCTCCAATAGCCGGTGTGGCTAATCGGCGTCGGAAAGTACGAGCAAGAGCGCGATCTACACTTTTGGTCTCGTTTTCAATGATCAATTCGAATTCGCCGGATGGGGTCAGTCGTCCGCGTCAATTACGTTGCCTGGAACTGATTCCGTGATCCCGACACCGATCTTTGCTTCGGTGGTGGCCGTTCCCATGATGTCTTCGCAGATGACGATCATTTTGGCTTTGATCCTGGTGTTATCTGGGACAGCGTTTTGTGGAATCGGTCGCGCTCAAGTGGCGGCGGTAGAGCAGGTGTTGGTAGATATACTCACGCCTACGCGGACATAGTAGGCGGCCATTAGTAGCCGCCGTCGGAGGCCCTCGCCGTCGAACCATGGACTTGACCTAAACTTGACCTAAGTGTTCGTCACGCACCTCTACGCACGGTAAACCCCGTAAACATCAATGAATTCAACGAGCGAATCACCTTGCCAACGTGAGGGTCGCCAGTTCGAATCTGGTCTCGTGCTCCATGTAAGCCCCCGGATTGTCTCGTGTTTACGAGATGTTCGGGGGTTTTCTGTTGTTAGGTCGGGTTGACCAAAACTTGACCTAAGTGGGTTTTCCTCTTGTGCTGGAGGGCGATCGGGATGCTCTAGCGGCAGACGTTAAGTCTCGTCCCTCTGCTGATCCAAAAAACGTGTGAGCATCACCCGTGTAACGTGATGGTCGTGTCTTGAACTGAAGGCGAATGCAGAATCCGTCTTGATGGTGTCAGTCCAGAGAAGTTCTGAAATGCCTCAGAAAAAGCCCTCTGAAGGTCTACGAAAGCGACGGAAGTCCAGAGGGCCAACTCAACAATCACTTGCTCATTGTGGCTTCGGAGCAGGGCCGGAGCACAACGAATAGTGAGTACCAGGAAGTGGAGTAGGGCCTGCATGGGATCGCGAACGTGCTGGTTCAGTAAACGAAATTCGAGTCTGAAAATGGCGTCGCTAGACGAGTATCATCGAGGGTCGGGCTGAACCGGGAGGCCGGAAAAGCCGAGTGATATCAATTAGTACCGATATTTAGGACGCACAGCCTGTCCAACGGAGAAATGAGAGGATTGATAAAAATAGTAATGGAACTATTATAATCAAATTGATGAATCTCTCACAACAAGAAGAGGTCATAAACGAATGCCTTCTCACCGCTCCGCGGCAGTTCAATCGGCCCCGGCAGTTGTTTTCGCGCCGAAGCAGGAGCGGAGTGTCCGGACTCAGGCGGCGATTCTCGAGGCGGCTCGAGACACGATCGCCGAAGGCGGAATCGAATCGCTTACGATTGCGGGCGTGGCCGCTCGCGTAGGGCTCACAACCGGCGCCTTCTATGCTCGCTTTAGAAACAAAGACGCACTTCTCGATGCCCTGTTCGAAGAGGTTCTTGCGACAAACGAGTCCGAAATCGAAGCCTTTTGCCAAGAGGTCGCCGCCGACACGATGCCGCTGGCGGACGTCATCGTGAACCTGGTTCACCGGGCGATGAAGCTGATTCGCACCAACAGCGCAGTGTTTCAAGTTTTCGGGAGTCGCTACAACGGAAATAAGGCCGAGCGGGGAAGAACCATCCGGCTTCTCGAAGCCGTAATCGAGCCCGTTCAAGACCTTCTTCGCCAGCATTCCGAGGCATTACCCCATCCCGATCCGGAGCGGGCAGGATCGATGTTAGTCGTAATGATGCATGGAATCATCGAGTGGGGCTTGTTGTTGCGTGAATCCTCGACCCCTCTTGTTCCGGTGACAGATGAAGAACTCGCCCTTGAAACCGTCCGTGCGGTGCTTGGCTATCTCGGCCTGCCGCCGATCGATGCCAATCGCGAATAGCCCCAAACTCCAGGAGAATTCGCTATGAAGCCCTCAGAATACGCGTCGCAGGACGCCCTTGGCCTTGCTTCGCTGATCGCGAAGGGGGAGGTCACGCCGAGTGAAGTCGTTGATGTGGCGATCGCCGCCATTCAGGAGCTCAATCCGAAACTGAACGCGATTATTCACGAGGGCTTCGACCGTGCGCGTCAAGAAGCGGCGGCCGAACTTCCAGACGGACCATTTCGAGGGGTTCCATTTCTCCTCAAGGACATCGCGGCTGGCAATCGAAAGGGTGATCCCATCCATTGGGGCACGCGTTTTTTGCGTGATATCGACCACCGCGCCACCACGACGTCGCATCTCGTTGAAAAGTTCGAGCGTTCGGGACTCGTCGTCGTGGGTCGAACGAATGTCCCCGAGCTTGGTGCCTGGTCGACGACGGAGTCCGATGCCTATGGACCCTGTCGAAGCCCTTGGAACCCGGACCATTCCACGGGTGGGTCGAGTGGTGGCGCCGCCGCGGCGGTGGCTTCCGGCATCGTCCCGATCGCTCATGGCAGCGATGGCGGAGGTTCGATTCGAAACCCGGCGAGCCAATGCGGGCTCGTAGGACTGAAGCCGACCCGCGCTCGCATCTCACTGGGGCCTGATTTCGGAGAAGCCTGGGCCGGAATGGGATTCGAGTTTGCTCTTTCCCGCACGGTTCGTGACACCGCGGCGCTCCTCGATTGCGTCCACGGCATGATGCCCGGAGACCCCTATGGCGCTGTGCTCCCCGAACGTCCCTATCTGGAAGAGGTCAAACGAGAGCCGGGGCGACTTCGCGTCGGAATCCTGACTCATCTCAATCGCGGTGAGGTCCATCCGGAATGCGTTGTGGCGGCCGAAAATGCCGGTCGGCTTCTCGAGAGTCTCGGACACGACGTCGACGCCTCCTATCCAGAAGACATCGCGGGTTCGCCGCTGCTTCGACATATCATGTCCATCATCGCGCCTTCGCAGGCCCGCGCAATCGAGAATTTCGGAGAAATGTTAGGTCGCGAGCTCGGGCCGAACGATATGGACTGCGACAATTGGGAAATCACGCGGCGGGGGCAAGACGTTCGCGCTACGCAATACCTCGCCGCCGTCGAAGCAAATCAACAGCTCCAGCGACGCGTAGCCGCCTGGTGGGAGGAGGGGCACGATCTTCTCATCACGCCGACGATTCCGCGCCTGCCGCCGCTGATCGGTGAGATCACTCCGGATCCCGAAGACCTCCTGGGCGCCTTCATGCGCTCCGGGGCGATCAGTCCATTCATGCTGCCATTCAACGTGACTGGCCAACCGGCCATTTCGCTGCCTCTTCATGTTAGTGAGAGTGGACTTCCGGTTGGGGTTCAGTTGGTGGCTGCATTCGGGCGGGAGGATCTTTTGATTCGGGTTGCCGCACAGCTCGAGCAGGAAGTGGGTTGGAGTGTGCGAAGGCCCGAGATCCATGCATCCAATCTTTAACAGGGCGCGTCAATCCGTCTTGTCGCCTTTTCGAGTGTAGAGGGCGAAAAGGCATTCGTCTGATCGGCGAACCACTTGTTTTTTTTGGAGAAAGTGAAAAATGAAGGAGCATGCTGCCTTGGATTGTCGCTGCGATTCGATCACATACCCATCAGGATATTCGGGCGTCCGACCTTCTCGGCCTTTGTTCGGGATGGTTTTCGCTTGGACGCTGCTGTCGGTCTCGATAGGCAATTTGATCACCCCTCCGGCTTCCAGCTTCGAGAATGTTGATCGATACCAGCCTTCGGGCGTCCTCATCGAGCAGGTCGAATACGAGGGCCGCGCGGCGACCGCCGTTGAGTTCGAGTCCCACGCATTTCGTGATTGGACGGGCATTCTGGGGACCATCATTGGTCTATCCCCTGACACGCCCAACTCGATCGCGCTGGTGATCGATTCTGATTTTGCGAACGGAACGATCGAAGTCGATCTCTACAGCACGATTGCAAAGAAGATGCTCGGGCTCTCGCGTGGATTTGCGGGCATCGCGTTCCGAGTCTCAGACGACATGGAAACGTATGAAGTCGTTTACGTCCGGCCTGCGAACGGACGCGTCGAGAGCGAAGTTCGTCGCTCCCATGCCCTTCAGTACGCCGCCCATCCGGATTTTCATTTTGACGTTTCGCGAAAAGAGTCCCCGGGTGTGTACGAAACCGCTGCCGACATCGGTCTCGATGAATGGATCCGATTGAGAATTGAAGTCGAAGGCGACCGCGCTTCCGTATTCGTAAATGATGAATCCGCGCTCGACGTCGTGGCCTTGAAACTCGGCGCCGATCGCCGAGGCAGGATCGCACTTTGGGTTGGGATCGGAACGAAAGCCTATTTTTCAAACTTGACTGTCATCGCCAAGTAGCGATGTCGCCCCGAGGAGACTGAGTATGACCCCGAAAATTCCGACATGGATCATGGTGTGGACGTTCTTGATGATGTTATTGCCTTTGGGCTTCAGCATTCTCGGCTACGTCGATCCCGCCAGCCATGACCATTTCAGTGAGGAAGCCGTCGCCGAAGGTGCTGCAATGTATGGTGGACCGATCGGCCTCTATATTGCCCGAAACATGGCGTCCTTCATCGTCACCGCCCTCGCATGGGCGAAGCGTTCGGCGCCGATGATCATCGTTGTTTCGCTGCTGCGTGCCTCCACTGATGTCTTCGATGTCATCCACGATACGATTGCCGGAACGGTAGGCGGTCAACTCTTGTTCTTTGCTGCGCTCGAGATCGCCGTCTCGGGTCTTGTGATCTATAAGCTTTGGAACTGGCCGGTCACGTTGGATTCGAATGAGGATATAGTTGGATAGGAAAGTCGGTGCGGATCCGTATTTGTCTGTTCGTGGGTCCAGTTCTCATTCGCCGGCCGTCAAATTGCTGTCAACCTGACGGAAAAATGCACGGCAGCGTGCAGGGTTGACCATGCCGACCGAACAAGAATTTGGAATTGGACGGTATGCGGCGACTCGCAGCCCTGCTGCGTTCCAGAACAATCTGGACTCCAGGCGTTGCAGTTGAAACGCTCCAAAAGTGCAGCGCCTTCTGGCTGGCACACCCGCAGCCCCCTATTGCGTGGAATCTTGCGATGGTTTGCGAATGCAGGCTTCTCGCACCGGCAGGCTTATGACGACCAGATAAAATCGGCAATCTGCAAAGAATCTGGATCATACACGGCCGTATACATCCATCTTCGGTGGCCGGTCACGCTCGAGTTTCCGACTTGACCTAAAGTTGACCTAAGTGTTCGTCACGCGCCTCTACGCACGTGTAAACGCGAAAACATCAATGGATTCAACGATCGAATCACCTTGCCAACGGAAGGGG
>CAZMFM010000183.1:0-5380 GCA_964565565.1 uncultured Spirochaetaceae bacterium
CTGCTGTGTGGGGATCGAGAATATATCCGTACTCTTTGTAGAATTCACGAATGCACTTGGCGACATCCTCTTCACTGACCCGCTCGGTGGTGAAATCTCGCTGGATCTGATCCTTGTAATCGCAAAGATCTATCTTGCCACTCTCTGCAAAGGCATCCATGGCCTGTTTGGTGCGAGACATGACCAGCAGAGAGCGAGACCTTGCGAACCGACCCGCTCGGCCGACAGTCAACTCCGCAAAGGCGAAAAAGCTGGCCCGCACGGCGGCACGATCCCAATCGTCCCTGCACTTTGCCTGGCCGGTTCGGGGCCGACTCAGCTCGCGCTTCGGAATGCGAAAAGGTCGACCACACGAGGGAATCGACGTCGCCGCGTCGAGAGGGACACCGATCTATGCGGCCGAATCAGGGCGTGTCATCCACAGTGGTCGCCAGGGTGGCTATGGCAAAGTCGTCATCGTGAAGCATGCGGGCTCCTATCGGACGGTCTATGCACATGCCAGCAAGCTACTCGTGAAGAAGGGTGCCTTCGTCGAGCGCGGTCAAAAGATCGCCCTGGTCGGCTCGACCGGCAGATCGACGGGACCCCATGTCCATTTCGAGATTCGTCGCCTGGAAACGCCACACAACCCCTTGGCGTTTCTACCTCGATCCGGATAGCCCGAACTCGGGACTCAGCTGATTTCGAGCTTCTCGCGAAAGACCTGCGCGGGAATGGCAGCCGAGAAAAAGAATCCCTGCATCTCATGACAGCCATTGGCGCATAGGAATTCCGCCTGATCGGCGTGAGACACCCCTTCGGCAATCGGGTGAAGCGAGAGATCCTGCGCCATGCGAATCACGTTGGCCAGCAACAAGCTGCCCTCGCCGTCGGGGGCAACGGTTTCGATCAACAGACGATCGAGTTTGAGGACGTCGATCGGTTGACTCATCAACACGGCCAGGGCGGAATAACCCTTTCCAAAATCATCCAACACGATGCGAACGCCCATTCGGCGCAGTTCTTCGAGTGATTGACCGACCGACGGGTCATCACGCAAGAGCAGGCTTTCGGTAATTTCGAGATCCAACATCTCGGGCGGGAGGCCCGCGCGCTTCAGTGCATCGACCACGACGGAAAAGACATCGCTCTGTTCGAATTGCATCGGAGAAACGTTGACCGACAGCCGGCATTCTTCCTCGCGTGCAGAGGCCCAGTAGGCGGCTTCCTGGCACGCGCGATGGATCGTCCAATCGCCCAGACTCGAAATAAAACCCGACTCTTCAGCAATTCGGATGATCTCCGCCTCCGGTACTCGACCGAGGGTGGGCGACGACCAATGGATCAGCGCTTCGGCACCGATGACATTGCCGGTCCGATAGTCGATTCGCGGCTGGTAGCGCAATTCGATCTCTTCGCGATCGAGAGCACCGCGCAATTCGTGTTCCAGCGATAGCCGCCGCACCGCACCGTCTTCCATGGATTGCGTAAAGAAGCGGAAGCCACCGCCGCCTCCCTTGGCGGCGTAGAGCGCGGCATCGGCTCGCTTGCGCAAGTCATCCGCCGACTGCCCATCGCCCGGAAACATCGCGATGCCAAGGCTCGCGGAGGGAGTCAATGTCTGTCCCGCAATTTCGACACTCTCGCTCACCGCGGTAAGCAGGCGACTGGCGACCAACTCGGCGTCGGCGGGACCATGGATACCGGATAGGAGAACGGTGAACTCATCACCCCCGAGACGCGAGACCCGCGCTTCCGAGATCGCGGATTCATGGTCGAGGCAGACCACGTCGTCGACGCGCACGGTGTCCGAAAGACGTGCCGAGACGACACGAAGGAGCTGGTCACCGGCATCGTGGCCAAGCGTGTCGTTGATCAACTTGAACCGATCGAGATCGATGTAGAGCAGGGCGAGCTGTTCGCGTTCACGCTTTGCCCGCGCCAGGGCGGTGGCCAGGCAATCGTCGAAATGGCGTCGGTTGCCGAGGCCCGTCAGTTCGTCGATCCGTGATCGCGCCTCGGCCTCGGCCAGACGCTGCATATGATCCGTGGTGTCTTCGCAGACGGCGAAAACCCTTGAAGAATTCCCTTCGTCACTCGCTCCAAAGGCCCGTCCTCGGGTACGAAAATATCGCTGTCGGCCAGAGGCGTCGGTGAGTCGGATTTGAACGCAAAAGGGTGTCGCACTGCGTGCGGCCTCGAAGAGCGTTCCCGCGAAGAGGGCACGATCGTCGGTGTGGATGCAATCCAGTAGCGGCGTGGGCGCCATTTGATCGCTGGGATCATCATGGCCAATGATTTGGCGCAGCTGCGGTGAGGGACAAAATGTCCCGGTCTCTGGGCGGAAATCGAAGTAGACCAGATCCGTCGTCGACTCGAGACGTTGAAGCGTCGTCGCCGAGGCTTTCAAGTCTTCAAAGCGTTGCCAGCGCGCAAATACGGTCCGAACGTGATCAGGGATTCTGGCTAACTCAATTGAAGCAGGAAGTAGCTCGAAGACGTGATGATCGATGGCGGGATGGGCGTTCTCGCTCTCCGCGGTGTGATAAACGATGGCCGGTGAACTGGGGTAACTGGCAGCGATCTTGTCACAAATCGACGCGAGGTCGCCGCCGCCCGGACCGGGCAAGATCAAGACGACCTGAGGTTTGGCGCTCGAAAAGTCGAGATCCTGCACTGCGATGTCCGAGGATTCGAGAGATCCCGCCACTTCGACAGCGCGCAGATCGTCGCTGGCCGCCCAAATTGCGACCTGGACCTTTCGCTCTTCGCCCATCGTTCCTCCGCGACCAAGCCTGATCTCTCCTGACCATGCCTGCAAGTCGCCGTTCCATGGTCTATCGGTCGGCCGATCGGCTTGGCTGTATAGAGGCGAGTGGGATGGTTCGACAAAGCTCCGCGCCATGCGGCGAAGTTGCGCTCTGCCTGCCCGTCAACTGCTGCCCCAGACACGCGGGCCCTCGACAGAAAGCGACGGACCGCCCCAAGGGCTGCTCTGCTAGGCTGATCGCGAAGCCCCCGTAGCTCAGATGGATAGAGCGTCGGATTCCTAATTCGTGCGTCGCAGGTTCGAGTCCTGCCGGGGGCACCAGATTGACTCACGCGTTCCCGGTCGCGGTCTACGACGCGCGGACTGCGGCATGGGCATGGGCGCATGGGATGGGGATCGAGACTGGCTTCAGTCTCATGAGCCGGTTGCGCTCGAGACCAGGACACTCCGTTGCGATTGAATTCCAGCAACACAGGAATCGCGTCTTCCGAGACGATTACTCACGGCGAATCGTTCGCCGCTCGTTCTCAGGAAAGGCGCTCAAAAAAACGAACCCCGCCAAATAAAATCTGGCGGGGTTCTTGGTCTCGTTGTTTGTCCGAGGCCTAGAGGTTGACGACGTTCTCGGCAGCCGGGCCTTTTTGGCCGTCTACCACATCGAACTCAACCTTCGCACCCTCGGCTAGACTCTTGAAGCCTTCGCCCTGGATGGCGCTGTGATGACAGAATACGTCCTTCTCTCCGTCGTCGCGCGTGATGAAGCCGAAGCCTTTTTCGTCGTTGAACCACTTTACCGTTCCGGTTACTCGCATGTACTTGATCTCACCTTTTGTTGCATTGTGTTGCATATTTACTCGCAGGAACGCGAGTCTGGCCTAATCGTGCATCATTTTGCCGGCGCCTTCAACAGCAAGCTGAAAATGTGTTGCTGGAGCCAAAAAAGATTTCGGCTCCAGCGAGTATCCGATACGACCAATGCCCCAAAGACGGGCCCGTTTGCCCTCAGGGAAGGCAGAGCGACCGCGGTCCAGAAATTCGTGGAAATCGGCCAGATCACCGCACATCCTCCCTCGTCGTCATTGCTCGTCGTCAGTCCTCGCCGTAGTCACAGCAGGCTAGTCAAGGAAGAGAAAACCGGGGATTCAATCCCCGGAGACCGATTACTTCGCCCGACAAGTGCGAGCCCGGGTTAGAATTGGCTCAGATGGGCAGCCCGCCTGATCGAGGCTGACTCTAGTTCGATTTCGGCGATTCGGGAAACTGAGTCGCCGATCCGCCAACGACAGGGTGCGGTGAAGATCACCGTCAGTTTCGTGCTGAATGAGTGCTGAACAAGGGCGCGGCGTACGCGTCCAGTTGTGACATCGGGTGCAGTCCGCGCCTGGCCTGGAGAGACTGGTTTTGATTTTGAGAGTCCGTAGAAGTGGTATTAAAGTGGTCGCGATTCTGGCAACGATCTTGGCGGTCAGCCTGGCGCCAGCAATCGCCTTCGCGCAATCGGCGTTCGTTGCCTTCGAGAGTGGGCACGTCCGCCCGATCATTTTGTCTCCAGACGGATCTCGGGTCTTCGCAGTCAACACCCCAGACAACACTCTCGAGATTTTTGACGTAGGGCCCGGCGGCCTGACCTTCTCCGCTTCCGTCCCGGTCGGCATGGAGCCCGTCGCGATCGCCGCGCGCACAAACGACGAAATCTGGGTCGTCAATCACTTATCCGACAGTGTCAGCATCGTCGACCTGGCCGGCCCGGTACCGATCGTCGTGCGCACATTGCTCGTGGGCGACGAGCCCCGCGACATTGTCTTTGCCGGGACGGGCGGAAATCGCGCATTCATTACGACTGCCCATCGCGGTCAACACCGAACGCATTCTTCGATCGCCGGCATCTTCGGAGGCAGCAACCCAGCCAGCCCGCGCTTCACGACACCGGGAATCGATCGTGCCGATGTCTGGGTCTTCGATGCATTGTCTCTGGGTTCGACGATCGGCGGACTGCCCGTCGACGTGCTCACGTTCTTTTCCGACACACCCCGCGCGCTCGCGACCGATGGGACGACGGTCTACGTCGCCGCGTTCATGTCCGGCAACCAGACGGCAACGGTGAACGAAACCTTCGTCCCCGATGGCTTTACATCGAGTTGTGGTGGAGGGGGCATCGGCAATGGCGTCCCCGGTCCGACTGACAATGCCAATGGGGACCCAGCGCCGGAAACGGGCGTGATCGTCAAATTCAATGGCAGCGATTGGGTCGATGCGCTCGGCTGCACCTGGAATGGCGTACAGCCCTTCAGCAACGGTTTTTCGCTTCCCGACAATGATGTCTTCGCGGTGGATGCAAACACCCTGACCAAGGGCACGGTGTTCAGCTCGGTCGGCACGATCCTCTTCAACATGGCCATCAACCCGGCGAGCGGGAAGATCTATGTGACCAATACGGAGAGCCCCAATCATGTCCGATTCGAAGGGCCCGGTGCGCATGGTGGCAGTACGGTTCAAGGCCATCTCTCCGAGACGCGCGTGACCATTCTCGATCCGAGCGGTCCAAGCCAGGATGTCCAGCATCTCAACCAACACATCGCGTACGCGAACCTGCATACCGATCCGGGTGCGGATCATGCGGCGATCGACGCG
>CAZMFM010000184.1:0-5283 GCA_964565565.1 uncultured Spirochaetaceae bacterium
GTGGCCTTCTTCTTGGTGGCCTTCTTCTTCGTGGCCTTCTTCTTGGTGGCCTTCTTACGGGCCTTCTTGCGAGCTGCCATTCTGGGTTTCCCCCCTTTTCAATCGCTCGTTACGTCCCGGTCTCTCATGATCCTCCCGAGCTAGCGGAGCTAGCCGACTCTCGAGTCGCTCCCAATTGGGATTGGTCTCGAAAATCCAGGATTCACAGCACCGGCTGCGAATTCCTATCGGTAAAGAACACAAGCAACTTGAAGGAACAAACAAACCTTCATGTATCAAACCGCGACGATAGAGCGTTTGTTGCGTCCGAGGTAACAACACGATCTAAATCGCGTCAAGGCAATTCGTCAAAAAAAACACAGGGATGCCTCATCAACTTGCGATTGATGAGTCGGTTTTTCGTTCGAATTCTCGCTGAGAAGGTGGGCCTTTCGGACATTCGCCGAGCGACATGGTCAACAAGGGCGCCGACCGGCGACCATCGATCCAAGCAGAGGTATTCGAAATTTGCCTGAAATTGCGGGGACTTCTGTGTCGCTCATGCACTGGCGACGACGAGTGGTTTCGTCTCGATACGGAGGGCATGGATCACAAGGCGCAAAACGAAGTGATGGAGCCAAAATGAAAAATCGCGGCGTAACCGCCGCGATTGGAAATTTCATTCACTACTGCTTGTACTACTCGCCCTACTCTTCTCTTCCTGCTTCTTCCTGCTTCTCTCTGCTTCGTGCTACAGCGCCATAGCCCCGTAGCGCCATAACGCGAAGGCCGAGCCGTGGAGTCCCAGTAGCGACCCATCGACCCTGGCCTGGATCGTGCCTACTTCTTGTGGCGTTGTCGCTTCAGCAGTTTGCGCTGTTTGTGCTTGCGCATCTTCTTTCGGCGCTTCTTGATCACACTACCCAACGGGATTCTCCCTTGCTTCGTAAATCCTCACGCATCACGTGAGCGGGCTTAGGTTTAGAGACTCGTCTCTTGCATGTCAAGCCGTTTCGCATCCACCCGCTACGCCGTGCGCACCGCGCGAATCCCCTCGGGCAACCGACATTCGATTCTTAGCGCGGGCCGATCCCAGCAAGCACTAGATTTCGCGCCGTCCCCAGCGCTCGATTGAGTAGATGCCTGCGTGGAAGAAATGGCACGATCGGTGCTTTTCGTTGACCGAGTTCGCCGATCGATTGGCGAATCGAGGCATGTCCGGGGTCGATCATCTGGCCGCGTCGCAAATAGCGTAGCGCCTCGGCACGGCGCCCGAATTCGAGGTAGACGCGAGAGAGGTTGAAGTAGAGATCGGGATTGAAGAACTCTTGCTTGGCTGCGGACTCACAAAGCGCCCGCGATTGTTCGAAGTCTCGCTCCACCCGGGCCAGGGCAACACCGAGAAGAGAGCGGACCTGAGCATGATCCGGCGAAAGCTGATTGGCTTTCCGCAAGGCTGGCAGCGCCTCATCGTAGTGGTTGTCCGCAACTTTCTTGACAGCCAGTTCGAAGAGTTCATGCGCCTCATCGCTGAGAGCGCGGCCCGCGCTCCTCGGCGCCTCGAGTATTCCTACGTCCGTCTTCATCCGGATTGACGCCCCCGAATCTCGGCCATGCAAAGACACGACCGCCTACGGGCGGTTTATCGGAAGTTCCACGTGTGATCCGAAGAGAAAAACGACTTCGCATAATTCGCACAAGCAGAGCGAACTTCGAACCCGCAACGAACACGCAACTAAATTGAATGGATGCAGCAAAATTCTACGGACAGCGAATTCTGCGCTCGCCCGCGACGGGGCAGGAGGCTTCCCGAGGACCCGGGCGTGCGGCGATCTAGTATTCGATGATCTCGAGGATATACCGCTTCTTTTCTTTACCGCTGGCAGCCGCCATCAGCGTGCGAATTGCGGAGGCATGCGCCCCACCCTTGCCAATGACCTTACCCAGATCTTCTTTGGCAACGCGAAGCTCGAGGACATGAGCATGGTCCCCGATGACTTCCTTGATCTCGACCTCTTCCGGTCGATCCACCAGCGCCTTGATAATGTCCTCAATCAGCTGCTTCATCAAACTCGCCACCTCTAGAGTTGAGTCACGGGCCATCACCAGCCAGCGAGTGGTTCCGACCCATCGAGCACGTACGAGTGCGAGGGAAGCCGTCGAGGAAATGGAAGGCGACCCTTATGCACAAAAACATTTCGTACCCATCCGCATGCTCTCATGCGGTGTTGGTTACGACGCCCGAGGGGACTCGCCTATCATCCGACCTTCGGAATTGATGCGCAATAGGTGAAGCCCCCCCAGCCCCGATTTTTGTGCCTCGAGACCGAATTGTGGCCAGTTCGTGGGTAGGCGGATGGTTGGTGCGATTCAGATTGTGCGTCAGAATCCGGCTCGAGAAGAGCGCGTCAGGCCAGTCCTCGAGGCGGTGCGAAGCCGCCTTGCAATTGTGGCGACTGCCATGCCATCGGCGCAGTCGGCGCCCTGCTTTCACCCAGTCGAATGACGCGCGCGCCCTCTCCGATGCGTCGTGCGTTATGCATCACCCTTTCGAGGAGACCTTCGTCGCAAACCGGTACCACCGCATGGGTCACCAAGAGATCCGCCGCTTCACAAGGGTCCAGCAATTCGCGGAAAGGACAGTCTGACTCGTCGAAGACTCTGATGTCTACGACTCTCGATTCGTTTCCCAGCGACCGATCCATCGCATCACCCCACGGCGTACGAAATAGATTGAGCCGGCCCGCTACCTCGCGCACCCAGACCGTGTTGCGACCCAGTAAAGTCGTACCCGGCGTCGTCCAGCCCCTCGAAGCATTCGCGTCGCCGGCCCCGAGTTGAATACCCGCGCCGCCTGGCTCCGCGACCGCTGTGGCATTCAGGCAGAGTCCGCCACGCGCCACCATGCGATGAAGCACGATCCATTCGTCGAGCGGACCGCGAAGCGGATAGACGGGCGTCGTCGCCAGCGTGCTCGAGACTACAATCTCCCCGGCTCGAAAGTCGCGGTCGAAAAAGGCGAGCTGTTCGCGGCGGCCGGCTCGCGAGAGACCGAGAACCCAATCGCTACCACGGTCTGCGACCTCGAAGGTCCAGCCGCCAAATCCGTAGGACTCACCCGCGAACTCGAAAGATTCGACGTCACCGACGCGCACACCAATATGAACTTCCGGATCTCGAGGCAGACAGGAATAGTCGGCAATCGATTCGCTCGGCCACTCCCAGGAACACGATGGTGGGACTTCGATCCCGATCTGAATGCCCGCAATCTCCAACCCACGCAACCGCGTCCGTGCCATCTTTTCCCCCAGCCTCTTCTCAGGTCCATTCCGACTTCGAGATGGAGGCTTTTCTCCATTTTCATCATAGATCGGCAACTCACCGGCAACCTTGAGCGCTGACAGCCGAAGAATCCCACACGGCGGGAATTTCAGGGGGCCTACGGGCACCGTGACGGGGCTTCCCGGGAGTTGTCTCGGGGTAGAAGCCCAGCTCGATTTGGGGTACTTCATGGGCGCCCCAGGGCCCCACGACCTAGACGGATTTCCATTCGAGAACGACCCCCGCATCATCCGATACGCGACTTCGAGCCCGAACGATCGATTCGCCCTGCCAAGGAGGAAAGGGATGGCCCAGCCCGTCGTAACGACCCGCATCCTCCGACGCCTGCTCAAGACGGGCGCGAATCTCCGAGCCGAAAAGCTTCTCGAGCGAATCCATCCCGCCGACCTCGGCCCGCTGCTGGCCGACCTGACACCCAGCGAAATACGCATCGTCATCGACCTGCTCTTCAAGCATCGCCGAGCCGCCACGATGCTGCGCGAACTGCCGCCCGAACTCTTACCGGAGATCATCGAGGCGATCTCGAATGAGCGAATGGCGGAACTCCTGGCTCGTCTCGAAATCGACGACATGCTGGAACTGGTCGAGGCGATTCCTGAAGATCGACGCGGCCCTGTGACGAATTGCCTGCCGCGCTCCCGGCGCGAAGACTTGCGACAGGCCGAGCTCTATCCGCCGAAGAGCGCCGGGCGTGCGATGACCACGAATTTCTCTGCACTCGACGAGAAAATGTCGGCGCAGGAAGCCATCGACTCCCTGCGCGCCGCGCAGATCGATGGCAGTGACGAGATCCTCTACCTCTACGTCGTCGATGAATTGCAGCGTTTGACCGGCGTCGTGCCGATCAGGCGGCTCGTCATGGCCCAGCCCGAGACACCCGTCTGTGATCTGGCCATCCGTGAAATGCTGAGCACGCCGCCCGACGCGGACCAGGAAGAGGTCGCGCAACTCGTTGCACGCTATGACCTGTTGGCGATTCCGGTCACCGACGTCGACGGAACGATGCTCGGCGTGATCACGGTCGATGATGTCATCGACGTCATAACCGAGGAAGCGACCCAGGACATCTACAACCTGGCCGGACTCTCGGAAGAGGATCGCGTCTTTACGTCCGCGCGCCTCTCGATCCGCAAACGGCTCCCGTGGATGCTGCTGAACCTCTGCACGGCCTTCACAGCGGGGGCCGTGATCGGTCTCTTCGAAAACACCATCGAACAGATGGTGGGGCTCGCGCTCTTCTTGCCGGTCGTCGCCGGGGTCGGAGGCAATGGCGGAATTCAAACCCTGACCGTCATTACCCGAGCCATTGCACTCGGCGAGATCGAATTCTCGAGCGGACTTCGCGCCGTGGGCAAGGAGATGTGGGTCGGCCTCGTCGTGGGCCTAGCCGCCGGCTTGATCAGCGGCGCGATCGCCTTCGCACTCCACGGCAACATCTACATGGGCGTTGTATTGTTGGTCGCCATGATGGTCACGATGGTCACCGCCAGCCTCTTCGGCGCCGCCGTGCCACTGCTGTTGAAAGCCCTGCGGCTCGATCCTGCCCTCGGATCAGGGATCCTGGTGACCTTCGCAGCCGACGCCCTCGGCTTCTTCTCATTCCTGGGCATCGCCACGCTCCTACTCGATCGACTCGTCTAGCAGCCCGCGACGATCACTTCCCCGCTCATCGCCTTTCCGTGTCCGCCGCCTCTCGGGCATGCCTCGAACGCACGAGCTTCACCGGCTTGGAGGACGGCGTCCGGCGCAGCGCGATCCGTTCCCAACCATCCTCGTTCCGGCGCAACTCATAGGTCGGCCAAAACTCGAGGTCGACCTTCAACGTGATCACGCTGGGTTTGCCATCGAGATCGAGGGTCTTCAATCGAACTGCGTCACGATCGTTTTTCCCGGCGACCGCCGCCAGGAATTCATCCAGGTCTGCAACCGGATTGCCATCGACTTCGACGATGCGGCTGGTGG
>CAZMFM010000185.1:0-5168 GCA_964565565.1 uncultured Spirochaetaceae bacterium
TCAGATCCGATTTGAGGAGGATGCTCGGTGCAGTCATTTCTTCTGGTTGCGGCAGCGCAGCCCAGGCCGCGAATGCAATGGTCGTCCTCGATTGCGTGACTTCGCTGGCCGGCCGGCCGGTCGAACTCGATCGCTGGGGGATCGATGCCGCCTATAGCGGCTCCCAGAAATGCCTCTCCTGTCCGCCCGGCTTGTCCCCGGTGTCCTTCTCCGACCGCGCAATCGAACGCATCCAGGCGCGCACGACACCGGTCCAGAGCTGGTTTCTCGATCTCTCGCTGCTCGCCGGATACTACGAAGGCGAGAAGCGTGTCTATCACCATACTGCGCCGATCACCGCGATCTACGGACTCGCAGCAGGCGTCGATCGCGCCCTCGAAGAGGGGCTCGAGGCGCGATTCGAGCGCCATGCCCAGGCGGCCGCTCGTCTCATCGAAGGCCTCGAAGCGCTCGGCTTCGAACCGCTGGTCGCGGCCGAGGACCGTTTGCCGATGTTGACTTCGGTGCGCCTCCCGGATCGCGTGGGCCAGCTCGGCGAAGCCGCGGTGCGCGGGCGACTGCTGGGCGAGTTTGGAATCGAAGTGGGCGCCGGCCTCGGACCCTTGGCCGGAGAGATCTGGCGCATCGGGCTGATGGGCGAAAATGCTCGCCCCGAGCCCGTCGACCGGCTCCTTGACGCGCTGCGAAAGATTCTCGGCTAGAAATACCCTGACGCTTCCGCTAGGCGCGTAGTGTCTTCGCGAAAAGCTCGAAAGTTCGTTGCCAGGCATCCTTTGCGGACGCTTCGTGATAGGTCGCTCGCTGATCGCAGTGGAAGCCGTGATCCGCATCCTCGTAGACGTGTACGTCGTGGGCGATGCCAGCCTCTTCCAGCGCGTTTCGAATGGTCTCGACACGATGCTGTGGAATCAATGCGTCCTGGCCTCCGAAATAACACTCGATCCGTCCGGAAATCTTCGGCGTGCGACTCACCGTCGGCACCGCACCCCCCGGCCCCTCTTCCGCCGCGATCGCGCCCCCGTAGTAGGCGGCGGCAGCGGCGATGTCGGTTTCGCACGCGGTCAGATAGGTCATGTGGCCCCCGATACAGAAACCCATGGCCCCAATTCGATCAGCCACGACATCGTCGCGCTTTCGTAGGAAATCGATCGCATCCTTGGCGTCGGAAATCATCTGATCCGCGACCAATTGATTGAGTTGTTCCATTCCCGCGGCCATGCCGGCCTCGTCATAGGCGAGTTGAATTCCGGGACCCGTGCGGTGGAAATAATCCGGAGCGAGCGCGACATAACCTTCCTTCGCGACGCGACGCGTGACGTCCCGGATATGATCGTTCACACCAAAAATCTCCATGAAGACCAGCACGGCAGGATGCGGCCCATCGCCGTCTGGCAAAGCGAGGTAACCACCCATCGTCTCGCCCTTCGCGGTGCTGATCTGGACTTCTTCGGTTCGTTCACTCATGGAGTTGTTCCTATTTGCGATGGCTCGTGGTTCACGCGAGCGCGTTAACGGTTAGAGGCGGTTAAGAGCCGGTTAAGAGGCGGTTGAAAAGAGACGGTCAAAACAGATTGTCGAGATGATCTTCGACGGCTTTGCGCCAGGCTTGTTTGTTCTCCTGGTGTGGGTGGTGTTCGGCGCCGGGAATCGTCACTCGCGTCGCGCTGCGAATATGCTGTGCAAAAAGATCCGTGCCCGGCAGGAAATCCGCGTCGTGTTCGCCGACGATCACCAGCGTCGGTGCCTCGATTTCCGGGAGCCGAGCCACCAGGGAATCCGAGTCGAAGAAAGCCGATCCGATGCCATGGAAGCTTTCGGGCGTCATGGCGCGTAGCCGTCGGCGATGGTGGAGCCAGTAGCGCTCGCCCCAGCCGGCGATCGAATCCGAGCAGTTCTCGCGCCCGGCCTTCTCCATCAATTCCTGAAGGCGATCGATGCCGTGCGCGGCGGCGATTTCGGCACCGATTTCGAAACCCTTGCGGCTGAGTGAAACGGGCAGTTCCGGGGCCGTGCACATGAAGATCAGCGAGCGAACTCGCTCGGGATGCGCGAGGGCGAAGCGCAACGAGACCATGCCCCCCATCGAGTGCCCGAAGAGATCGCAGCGGTCGATTTCGAGATGATCGAGCAGGCCGACCAGATCCTTGACGATCTGCTCGAAGCTCCACCCGTAAGGCCCAGCCTGATCGTATGAATCTCCATGCCCTCGCAGATCCGGAGCGATCACGCGACGTCGCTTGGCGAGTTCGGGCGCAATTTCGATGAAATCGTCTCGGTGACCGGTGAAGCCATGCACCAGAAGCAATGGCGGACTGTCCGCCCGCTGCGGCGCAGCCTCCGAAGAGATCGGCTGATCGATCCATTTGAACTCGCCGTCGCCAATGTGCGCCCGACGGGGCTCGCTTTCGTCGTTTCCGCTAACCGGCATGAATACGCACCCATTCGCACGGCTTGGCAACGATCTCACCCTCGGCCTCCGCCAGTTCCGCGAGCCGCTGATCGATCGCGTCCCGCTCACCCAGATGCATCGCGAGCTCCAGATAGACGCCATGATGCCTCGCCTCCGAGGCCAGCAGAGAGCGATAGAGCGCCGCGAGTTCCCGGTCGCCCAGACCGTCGGCGAGCATCTGGAAACGCTCACAACTGCGCGCTTCGATGAGCGACGAGATCAAGAGGATGTCGATCAGTCTTCCGGGCTCTTCGCGGCGCACCAGGGCATGAAGCGCCATGCCATAGGGACTCGGCCGAATTGTCTCGTAGCGAATTCCGCGCGCGTCGAGCAGCGCCAGGACCTGTTGGAAATGATCGAGTTCATCGCGCGCCAATTCGGCCAGGGGTTCTTGAAGAAAGCGATGATGCGGATACGAAAAGAGTAGTTTCATCGCGGCGCCCGCCGCCTTCTTCTCGCAATGCGCGTGATCGAGCAGGATCTCGTCGAGATGCGCTTCCGCTCGGGCGAGCCATGCGGTCGAGGAATCTTTGGTCAAATGCAACACGGCGGCGGAGTCTAACGCGAACCACGATAGATGCTGCCCGAGAGTGCGTGGGCTAGATTGCGGTCATGCGAACACGAGCATTGGGTCGCTCCGGCCTTCAGGTCAGCGAAGTCTCCCTGGGGTCTTGGCTCACGCTGGGCTCGCGCGTCGATTTCAACGAAACCGCCCGCCTCGTTCGCCGCGCTTTCGATCTCGGCATCAATTTCTTCGACACCGCCGACGTCTACGCCAAGGGCGAAGCCGAGAAGGCCCTCGGCGAGAGTCTTCGCGAGTTGCCACGACATCACCTCGTGCTCGCGAGCAAGGCCTTCTTCCCGATGTCCGAGCATGCCAATGATCGCGGGCTCTCGCGCAAGCATCTTTTCGAAAGCGTCGAAGGCTCGCTGCGCAGACTGGGAACCGATTATCTCGATCTCCACCAATGTCATCGAGCGGATCCCGATGTTCCGATGGAAGAAACCGTGCGAGCGTACGAAGACCTGATCCGCCAAGGCAAGGTGCTCTATTGGGGCGTCTCGATGTGGACGGCGGCGCAGATCGGAGAAGCCTGCTCCCTCGCGGATCAGCACGGCGGCTACCGCCCGATCTCGAACCAACCGAGTTATTCAATCCTGCGACGCGATATCGAAGAGGACGTCTTGCCAACAAGTCAAAGAGAAGGCCTCGGCCAGATCGTCTTCAGCCCACTCGCCCAGGGCGCATTGACCGGAAAATACAGCGGCGGCGAGATCCCCGATCAAAGCCGAGCCAGCGATCCCGAACGGAACCTGTGGATGGCCCGCTATCTCGACGCCGACGTGCTCGCGCGGATCGATCGCTTGAAGCCGATCGCCGATGCCCTCGGCCTTTCACTGGCCCAGCTCGCCCTGGCCTGGTGTCTGCGCGGCGCCGACATCAGCAGCGTCATCATCGGCGCCACGCGACTCGAACAACTCGACGAAAACGCCAAGGCCATCGGTACCGAACTCCCGGCCGACGCGATCGCCGAGATCGATGCCATCTTCCCGGGCCCGGCCACGAATGACTGAGCCCCGAGTCCCTGACAGCGAAGCGACGATCAAGCTCTACACGCAGCAGATGAACCCCTTTTCCGAAAAGGTCGCCGCCGCCCTCGCGCTCAAGGGCCTGCCCTTCGAACGCGTCCTCTCAGAAGAGCCCGAAGACATCCAACGCCTGAGCCCGATCGCACGAACCCTCCCCGTGCTCGAAATCAACGGGCGACGAAAGGCCGACTCGATCAAGATCATCGCCTGGATCGACCAGCTCTACCCCACGCCAATGCTCTATTCGGCCGAGCCGAAACTCGCCGAAACCCAACGCAATCTCGCCGACTGGTCCGATAATTCTTTTGCCTGGTATTGGAATCGTTGGCGCAGCGCGCGCTACCCCCAACCCGGAGACGAGGCTCCGATCGAAGCCTCCCTGATCAATCGCATCAAGGACCAGATCGGTCGCACCCTCGGTCGCACGCCCAAAACCCGCGCCGACCTCCGCGAACTCGAAATCATCCGGGAACTCCAGGACCGGATGGACGACCTCGTAGGCTTCCTCCGCGACCGCCCCTTCTTCTATGCCGACGAACCCAGCATCGCCGACATCTCCGTCTACTCGATGCTCGTCGTCCTCAAACAGGGCCCCATCCCCGGCTGCTCCGAAGCCATCGCCGAACGCCCAACCCTCGCCGCCTTCCTCGACCGAATGTCCGGCCGAATCAAATCCCTAGAACAACCCCAAACCACCCCGGCCTAACCCCCAGCGCGCCGAAGGCGCCGCCCGCCAGGGCGCCCGTCCACCCGTCCACCCGTCCCGCCCCCGCAAAACCACCCCGAAGCCACCCTCCAACCCCCAGCGCGGCCCGCGTGCCGTGATTTCGTCGTCCGCGGACCGAACGACGACGCAGACGTACCTGTGTACGTCAAGAAGGAGGAAGGGAGCAGACGGCGAAGGCGCGGTACGCGGGCCGTGCTGGTGGCGTCCCCAACGGGGATCGAACCCGTGTCGTCGGCTTGAAAGGCCGATGTCCTAACCGCTAGACGATGGGGACGCGCTGGGCGCGCAGTATCGCGCAGCTCGGCGGCCACGCCACCCTTCCGGCGATGATTCTCGCACCAACCGCATCTCCGGCCGAAACCACGACTCTAGGTGACGCATTGGCCTCTCCTTCGAAGTTGA
>CAZMFM010000186.1:0-5080 GCA_964565565.1 uncultured Spirochaetaceae bacterium
GATAGACCTGGTAGAAGACGGCGGTCACCGCAAAGGCGGGAAGAAATTCGAGCGGCGGCACGGACACGCCGACCCGGTCGAGCAGACCCCGGGTAACGGGCCAGGCTCCCGCGATCGGCAAGAGAACGCCATAGCCCCAACACACAGCAAGGAAGCCGTATTGTCGTACCGTATCGCCTAACGCGTTGTGGAGATTTGCTTCCTGTTGATAGTTGGTCGCCAAAAAATAGGCGGTCGGTCGGTAGCCGAAGATTCGCTGGCCCCAGGAGATCTCTTCGAGGGCGACGAGCAGACAGAACGCCGCCAGCCCAACCAGGAACCAAGGCCAACTGTCTCGCTTACGAATTCGCCGCACGGCCGTCGCAGTCAGGAGCCAAGCCGCCCCGACGAAATTCCAGAACGTGATCCATTCGAGGATCTCGTCCTCCTGCACGCTGCGGTGGTAGAGGTCGGGGGCCACCGAGACCAGGAACGCGGCACAGCCCACGGAGCCGAAGATCGCGAGATTCGCGACGACGGCAGCTACAAGCGGAATCCGTTCAGTGGGGCTCGTCTTCAAAGGTCTCCCCTCCCCGGCGCCCCTTCAGAGGACGCTGGACTAACGAGTCAGCGCCAACAACACCCCGGCGGCAACCGCAGAGCCCAGCACCCCGGCCACATTTGGCCCCATGGCATGCATCAACAAGAAATTCTGGGGATTATTCTCGAGCCCCACCTTGTTGACGACGCGCGCGGCCATCGGCACGGCGCTTACGCCGGCCGCGCCGATCAACGGATTGATCGGATCCTTGCTCAGGACATTCATCAATTTCGCCAGCAGCACACCCGACGCCGTACCGATCGCGAAGGCGATCAAACCGAGGAAGAGGATGCCCAGCGTCTCCGCTGTCAAGAATTTGTCCGCGGCGAGCTTGCTTCCAACGGCCAATCCGAGCAGGATTGTCACGATATTGATCAATTCGTTTTGTGCCGCACTGGCCAATCGTTCGACGACTCCACACTCCCTCAAAAGGTTGCCGAACATGACCGCCCCGACGAGCGGCGTTGCGTCGGGGACCAGGATGATGCAGGTGCCAAGTACGATCAGCGGAAACAGAATCAATTCGATCTTCTTGACCGGCCGAAGCTGCTCCATCTTGATCTCACGTTCCGCCTGAGTCGTCAGTAAACGCATGATGGGTGGCTGAATGATCGGTACCAAAGCCATGTAGGAATAGGCGGCAATCGCGATCGCGCCTAATAGATCGGGCGCGAGCTTCCCGGCGAGAAAGATGGCCGTCGGGCCATCGGCGCCGCCGATGATGCCGATCGCAGCCGCTTCACCGAGATCGAAGTCGATGAAATCCAATGCGTCGCTCAAGGCCAGCGCACCGATCAGGGTCGTAAAGATCCCGAACTGCGCAGCCGCACCGAGCAAAGCGGTCTTCGGATGCGCGAGCAGGGGCGCGAAATCCGTCATCGCGCCGACGCCAAGAAAGATCAGCAATGGAAAGAGTCCATTGCTGATGCCCATGTTGTAGATGATGCCGAGAAAGCCGTCCGGACCAGCGATGTCGGCGACGGGAATGTTCGCGAGCAGTCCGCCAAATCCGATCGGGATCAGCAAGAGCGGCTCGAAGCCGCGCTTGATTCCCAGATAGAGAAGCAATAGGCAGATCGGCATCATGATGGCTTGTCCGCCGGTGAAGTTCGCAAGCCCCGTCGATTGCCAGAGCTCGAGCCCGATATTCGCGAAGTTCAAGGCGCGATCTCCACGAGCGCATCACCGGTGCTGACTGATTGATCGCCAGAAACGAGAATCGCGCTGACGGTTCCCGCACAATGCGCCTGGATCTCGATTTCCATCTTGAGTGCTTCGATCACCAGGAGCACGTCGCCTTCGGCGACCCTGTCACCCTCGGCAGCGAGGATGCGCAGAACCTGCCCTGCCAACTCCGCACAGACGAGTTCGCCCGACCCGCTCGCAACGGACGGCGAACTCGACCCTGCGCTACCGCCCTCACTAATCGAATAGGCAAAGGCCTTTCCGTTGATCTTGGCCTGGCCATCCGCCTCGAGCGCCACGTCGTAGCGACGATGGTTGACTTCGATCGTGTACGACGAGGCCGGACCGCGGGAACCCGCCAACGAGGTCGCAGCGGCCCCCGCGCTCGGATCGATTTTGCGTACGCCATCGGTCCGTTCGCCCTTGAGGAAGGCGATGCCTTTGGCCTTCAAGGCCGACGCGATAAAAATCGATTCGTCTGTGACCTCGAGGCCCTCTTCAGCAAGCAACGCCTTCGCGGCGTCGATGCCCTTCTTCGGGTCTTCGTCGTTGATGTCCCGCGGATTCCGCGTCGTCGGTTCCAGCTTCAGCTGCTCGCTGGCAAGCCGGATGATCTCGGCATCCGGCGCGACCGGCGTCTTTCCGAAATAGCCCAGAACCATCTTTCCGTAGCCGTCGGCGATGCGCTTCCAGGGCCCCAGGACAACATTGTTATAGGCTTGTTGAAAATAGAATTGGCTGACCGGCGTGACCGACGAGCCGAATCCACCCTTCCGAACCACATCGCTCATGGCTTGAATCACCGCAGGAAATTGATCGAGGGTCCCGGCATCCCGCATCATCTGCGTGTTCGCGGTCAATGCGCCGCCCGGCATCGGCGAGTAGGGAATCAACGGCTCGACGGCGGTCGCCTCCGGCGGAACGAAATACGCCTTCATGCAGTCCTTGAAGACGGCTTCCGCCTCGACGACCTTGTCGACGTCGATGGCCTCTTCGCCGTTTCCGAGGGTGTATTCGGTGCCCCGAAGCGCGTGCCACATCACGATGAAGTCGGGCTGGCTGGTGCCTCCGGATACCGGTGCCAGCGCGAGGTCGATTCCGTCCGCCCCCGCATCGAGCGCTGCAATATACGCGCTCACGCTCACCCCGGCGGTTTCGTGCGTATGCAATCGGATATGTACATCGGGCCCCAGGCGCTGGCGAGCAAGCTTGATCGTTTCGTAGACCTTGCTGGGCACCGCGGTACCCGAAGCATCCTTGAAGCAGATCGAATCGAAGGGAACGCCGTCGTCGAGAATCCCCTCGAGCACGCTCATGTAGAACTCGGGCGTATGGGAGCCCGAGCAACCCGGCGGCAATTCCATCAAGGTGATGGTGACTTCGTGCTTCAACCCGGCTTCGGCGATACAGCGACCCGAGTAGGAGAGATTGCGAACGTCATTCAAGGCATCGAAATTTCGAATCGTCGTGATGCCATGCTTCTTGAAGAGCTTTGCGTGGAGATCGATGATGTCGGAACTCTGCGAGTCGAGGCCGACGACATTGACACCCCGCGCCAGGGTCTGGAGATTCATCTCCGGCCCCGCGGTCGCCCGGAACGAGTCCATCATGTCGAAGGCATCTTCCTGGCAATAGAGATAGAGCGACTGGTAACGGGCACCACCGCCGGCCTCGAAATGCGTGAAGCCAGCTTCCACCGACGCTTCGACCGCGGGCAGGAAATCGACCGTATTGACGCGCGCGCCGTAGACGGATTGAAATCCGTCTCGAAACGACGTGTTCATCACTGAAATGAGCTTCTTCGCCATCCTAGACTTTCTGTCCCGAGAAGCGTCCCGGATGTTGTCGCGCGGCCTCGGCCAGGGCGATCACCAGGGCGATCTCTTCATCATTCCCAGCCCTCGCCTTCGTAGGCTCGCTCTTCGCCTCGTCCGGGAATCGATCGGCGAATTTCGCAAAGAAGAGCGCCGACCCATTCATCAGGCCTACAAGAAGCGTCAAAAAGGCGAAGACCGTGAACATGCCAACAGCCATGAGCCGAAGGCCTTCCGAAACCATGCGCTCACTCCTATTTGCGAGTCCGACCCTGCCGAATGGTTTTCATCAAAACGTCACGAGCGGCTTCGTGCGATCTCCAACTGGATCGATCGCCGCGCTCGCGGCGGCCCCATACAATACGGAATCCTGACGTGATCGGTGCCACCGAGAAAATTCAGCTGAAGATTCCGGCCCCAGCCGATTTCTCAGTCTTGGCGCAGCGCGTCAAGTCAGGAATGCGCCCCAACCGGCCCCGCGCACCCTCCCACTTCATCTCGCAGAGATGACGCATCGCTTGCTCGCGGTCTACACTGGGCTTGCGCCAGAATGGGAGTACTCATGACGTCCAAGGATCTCGATTCACTCGACCCGCCCCTGCCCACCGGCATTGCCTTGATGGCCCTCGACCCAGCCTTTCGCGAAGACCCCTATCCGATCCTCGCGAGATTGCGTGAGCACGATCCCGTACATCATGACACCGAGCTACAACGTTATGTCTTGACCCGACACGATGATGTCGAACGCGTCTTGCGCAATCCCGATCATTGGAGCGATCCGCGCAAAGGGATCGAAGGCGGCTTCACGCGAGTCTTTCTAGGACGCGATGATGAAGAGCCGTCCATGCTGCTCATGGATGATCCAGGCCATCGCCGGCTGCGGAATCTCGTCCGGCACCCCTTCAAGCCGCGCGCCATCGAGCGATGGCGCGATCGGGTCCGAGAAGTCGCAACGCGCACCATCGGCCAGATCGAAGACGGAGAATTCGACCTGACCGCGCGCGTGGCCAATCCGATTCCCACGGTTGTCATCGCGGAACTGCTCGGCGTCGACGCTGCGCGGCATGAAGAATTCAAACGCTGGTCGGATGCCTCGAGCAAAGGCGCCTTTGGCCCGGCACAGGATCCCGCGGATGTGGTGGCCGCCGAGGAAGCGTCGGAATGTCTGCGGCAACTCTTTCGTGACGAAATCGTGAAGCGGCGGAGCCAGCCCGGCGAGGATCTCGTCAGCTCGATGGTCTCGACCGAGCTGACCGGCGATCGGCTGACCGACGAGGAGATCGTTTCCCAATGCACGCTGCTCTTGCTGGCCGGAAACCTCACGACCAGCGACCTGATCGGAAACTCAATGATGGCGCTCCTTCGCCATCCCGAGCAACTCGCGAAACTCCGCGCCAATCCGAAGCTCATGAAGAACACCATCGAAGAAGTCCTGCGCTACGACACGCCGGTCACGAATTCCGGTCGAATCGCCCACGAAGACATGGAAATCGACGGCGTC
>CAZMFM010000187.1:0-5003 GCA_964565565.1 uncultured Spirochaetaceae bacterium
GGAGCTGAGAGCGATTAGCGATCAGCGAGTACGAACGACTGGCCGTTAGGCCAGACGGGCGTCGCCAGTTCGATCCCGGTCTCGCGCTCCAGATTCAGGAACGGCTCCATCTACCTAGGACGGGGCCGTTTCTGTTCATAGACCCCGGAATGTGTCGCTTTGCTTAGAGCCTCTGAATGTCCGAATTCTGCTGACGGGATACACGTCGACACTTCGGACGAATATCGAGAAGGCTCAGCCGACACGCTCACCCGTCCGAACCAGGCCTTAAGTCGAGGCTCTTTGCGAATGCGTCTTGCCATTGCTGCATCGGTTGAAAATCGGTTTCGGATTCGACCAGCTTCCGAGTGGCTTCGAAGATCTCCTCATCGCTCTGATCGAGATCAAAGCCTTGGGCGAAGGGCTGCGCGACATGAAAGGGCGTATCCACGAAGCACTCGAGCCCGTTGCCTTCGCAATCCTTGAAGTACAGGGACCAGGCGTTCCCGTGGCAGATTTGTAGAATCCCTTCGATCTTGGCTCGAACCAGTTTGGTCTGCAGAGTACGCAGGTCGTCGAGCGTTCCGGTTTGGAAGGCCAAATGATCGACGAGGAGAAACGCTGGGTCGGTCACGGCGACACCGCTAACCATGGCGATCTGGTGATGTGCGCGCGGGTCTTGACACAAAAATGCGATTTCGAAGTTGTCCCCCACGGATCCGCGGTCGGTGATCTCAAAACCCAGAACGTCACAGTAGAACGTGGACAAACGGTTCATATCGCGTGCTGCCAATGTTACGTGTCCAAGGGTCAGTCTCGGAATGGATGATGAAGGCATGCTCGAATTCCAGTCTCTTTCTTTGTGAGATGCTTTCGCATCCACAGCTTGGTTATCGCCCAAGGATCTGCTTCACAGCAGTCGCGAGTTCGCCCGGCGGATCAATCACAGAACCGGATTTGCGCCATGCGACGACGCGGTCGGGCCGTATCAATAGACAGCCTTCGTCGCTCGATTCCCTCATGCGAGTCCACAGCCCCAGCACATCGGCGTTGTTTTGACCCAGGCCCACTGTGACGGGGAGGATCGACACTCCAAGATCCCGGCTGACCTGAACCGCGGCTTCGCGCCATGCATCGCCAGCAACTCCGACGAGCAGGGTAAAGCGGTCGTAGCCGCAGAGGTCGAGCGTCGAGACGTCCTTGTCGTTCTGTTGTAGCCAGACGTGGGGCAGATGTGCCCCTGGATGCGTCGTCGCCTGGTAGTAGAGATCGGGATCTCTCTGGTAAGATGGAAGCGGGCCGCCGTCGTCGACGATCGCACCCGACGCATAGCGTTGATTCATCTCCACACCATGTGCGTTGAACTGTCCGTTCATCACGTCAAGTCCCTTCGCGAGGGCCGCTCGCCGCTCTTCGCCATTTGGGCTCAGAATCAAGTCGACGGCCTCGCGTGACTCCTGCTCGCTCTGATCGGGACGAAATCCGAGCTGACTCAGGAATGAGGTCCCCATTTCACCGAGACTCTGATTGGCGCGGTCGACGACCTTTCGGCCCACGGGTTGTCGCTCGGCGCTGTAACTATCGAGCAGGGCGTCCTCGGCCGCGCCGGAAGTCACCAGCGCAAGTTTCCAGGCAAGGTTGTAGGCGTCCTGGATCGACGTGTTGCTTCCGAGTCCATTCGCGGGCGGATGACGATGGGCCGCGTCGCCCGCCAAGAACAATCGCTTGTCGCGGTAGTTGCGTGCGACCACGTGGTTGATCTGCCATTCGCTTATGCCCTTGATCTTGACCTCGATGTCAGGGTCTCCGATGGCGGCTCGCACGCGACGCATCACGTTCTCACGCGACACATCTCCAGTGCCGCGATCGTGGCGCGCCATGATGGTGCTCCACTCGTTCCATGGCTCGACGCATGTCCAGGCGCTGATCAGATCATCGCTACCGGGCGCACAGACGAAGAACAGAGCCCCGGAGCGGTGTTGCGTGTATTTCGCGAGATCGGCCTCGATCCAGACGGTGATGGCGCTTCCGAGTCCGGCCTCGCCTTCGAAATCGAAATCTCCGTGCTCACCTACCACGCTACGCGCGCCGTCGCATCCGATGACATAGCGCGAGTGGATCTCGATCTCTTCACCGCTATTTCGCTGGCGCACCCGCGTGACCGCACAGTCAGGTGTCTGATCGGCCGCGACGACTTCATGGTCGAAGCGGATGTCCGCACCGAATGCACGCGCCGCATCGAGTAACATCGGTTCGAGGATGTGCTGGGGCGCGTTGCACATTTCGCTTGGGCTCGCCGCCCGATAGTCCGCGATGCGATCTTCGCCCGTTCCCCAGGTCATCATGCGCGCAATCTCTCGCCCGGCGAACGCCGTCGCGAAGACCTGCTTGCCCATCAGGTGGTGGGGCAGGGCGCGGTCCATCACGCGCTTCTCGATTCCCAGGTCGCGGAAGATCTCTACCGCGCGTTGATTGGTGATGTGGGCACGTGGCGAGTTTGCCGTCGATCCGAACTTCGTGACCGTGAGCGACGAGACACCCGCTCGAGCGAGCAGCGCAGCGGCGGTGAGTCCCGCGGGCCCAGCTCCCGCGACCAGCACATCGGTGGTCAGAGTCTTCATCTTCGTCTCCTATCGTGTTGTACACATGAGTTGGTTGCGCGCGCGTCGGATGTCGACCGGCAAGCGCGAGTGGCCTATTCGACAGGGCGCGTCAGCGGTTCGACATCGAGCCACGCTGCCTTGCCGTTGCTGCGCAACATTTCGATCGCGGCCGCCGGCGTCCACGCCGCGACCGCAGTGGCGTAACTCTTTTTCGCCTTCACTCGCGACAGCCAGTCAGCTAGCCGGGGCCGCACGGCCGGGTCGAGCAACGGGTCCATCCCGAGATGTTCGAGACGCAGCACGTAGGGCAAGAGCGTGGCGTCGGCGAGTCCGAACGAGTTGCCCGAGAGCCACGTCTGGCCCCCGAGTTCTTCTTCCATGCGATCGATCGTGTACAGAAAGACGCCGAACGCCTGCGCGAACTCAGGCGCCTTCGCGCCATATTCGAGAACACTGCGCCGTGTCGCGCGTTCGAGCGGGTCATGGATCTTCGCGATCGTGGCCTCGCGCACTTCGGCGGGTTGCTGAAGGATCATCGCTCGCGGCCCGAGGGCGAAGGTCACGGTCGGCGCTGCGGGGTGGAGTTTCTCGTCGACGTGCATGAGCCAGAAATCAACCGCATAGCGTCCAGCCGCGTCGGCCGAGCGCATTGGGGGAATGGGGAACTCGTCGTCGAGGTACTTGATGATCAGTGAAGATTCGATCAATACTCGGCCGTCGTGGACCAGAGTCGGCACGACATGCTTAGGGTTCAACTTGACGTATTCGGGGTCGTGTTGCGCGTTGGCGATGATGATGTCGACCTCGTGAGACTTGAATTCGAGGCCCTTCTCGGCCAGAACCAGGCGCACTTTCTGGGAGCAGGTTGAGAAGCCAAAGTGGTAGAGCTCGAGCATGACGGTTCCTCTCGTGGGTTCTTGGGAAAGATTTTTCAATAGATGCTGTTCGATCGAATAAGAAAGAATTCGCAAGCTAAACGCTTGCTTTTGACTTGTCAACTGAATAAGTTAGAAGCATGACAAGTCGAGCTCAGCAGGGCGAGGACACCCGCGATCGAATCATTGACGCCGCCGTTGAGGCTTTTACGGAGAAGGGTTTTCTGGGAGCGAGCACCCGTGAGATCGCAAAACGGGCCGGCACCAATCAGGGACTGATCACGTACCACTTTGGCGCCAAGGACGATCTGTGGCGGGCCGCGGCCGATCGAATCTTCGCAACCCTCGCCGCGAGCTTGGAAGAAAGACTTCCGTCGATCGATTCCGGGGACCCTCGCGAGCGATCCCGGGAAGGGATCCGCACCTTCGTGCGTTTCTCTGCGGCGCATCCCGAATTTTTTCGCATGATGGTCGATTCGGGCAAGAATGCAGATGAACGGATGGAGTGGCTCGTCGACACCCATATCAAGCCGCGCTTCGAGCATTTTGTCGAAGCGGGCGCCGGTGGTATCGATTCCAAGCTGATGCCCCACGCCTACTACGTGATGGCTGGGGCCGCATCGCTCATCTTCGCTGTTGCGCCCGAATGCCAGCGACTCACGGGGCTTGATCCGCAAGGGAATGACGCGGTCGAGATCCACGCTGAGTTCGTTGCACGCCTGCTGATTCCGTAGCGTGCGCCACCGCTGCGTTCTCGCGATTCGCAGACTGCCCCGTATACATCCACGTCTGGAGCTCACTCGCGTCCGAATTTTCGACTTGACCCAAACTTGACCTAAGTGTTCGTCACGCACCTCTACGCGCGTGTAAACACGTAAACATCAATGAATTCGACGATCGCATCACCTTGCCAACGGAAGGGGGAGGCGCGAGCGATTAGCGAGTGACGAGTATGAGCAGCCTGTGGCTGCGAAGGGAATGCCAGTTCGAATCTGGTCTCGTGCTCCATGTAAGCCCCCGAATGTTCTCGTGTATACGAGATGTTCGGGGCTTTCTGTTGTTAGGTCGGTTGACGAAAACTTGACCTAGGTGGGCTTTCGTCCTGCGACGAAGGACGATCGGAGTTTCTTAGGGCGCACGTTCAGTCTCGTTCGTCTGTTGGCGCGGGAAACGTGTGCTCGGCCTATGTGCAACGTGATTGATCGTGTCTTGAATGGAAGGCGTATACAAAGTCAATCTTGGTGGCGTTGATCAGTAAGCTTGACGAACCGCGTCGATGTTTCGGTGTGCCGCAGATCGGCGAGGTCGATATTCTGGGGCAGCAGATCGTCGAGCCGCTCTGTGATCGTCCGCAAGGTCTCGAACAGGTGAGGGCGCATTTCAGGTCTGTCAACACCTCGACCGTACCAGCGTTTTGGCGAGAACACGTCTGAGCTCCAATGGACAATCGGAGAACACATTAATGTGATCGAGAGGTCGGGGCAGACTCAGGAGTAAATTGAATCTATGGCGACGCTCCTCGACCTCGGGCGATTGAGTCACATAT
>CAZMFM010000188.1:0-4833 GCA_964565565.1 uncultured Spirochaetaceae bacterium
CGCCGGGCAGGATTCGAACCTGCGACCCTCAGGTTCGAAGCCTGATGCTCTATCCAGCTGAGCTACCGGCGCACGGAGGTGGGAAAGGCGACCGTGTTGGACACGGCAACCTGAAGGCGGGCGGAAGCTAGCAGACTCGCTGGGTAGCGTCTTCTCGGAATCGGAGGCTGCGGGCTTCTCGCTCTAGAATTTGTAACGGATGGAGACGACGCCTTCGTGGGAGTCGAATTCGCCATCGAGGCGCTCGGCGTCTCTGGTGGTGCCGGTTCGGAGGACGCTTGAGTTGAGTTCCAGGTCCTCTGTCGCGATGTATCGGTAGCCGACTGAAAGGTCGATCATTTCGCTGATCGGGACCGAGCCGCCGATCATCAGGGCCCAGGTAAAGACGTTGTCGGAGCCGTCGACTCGCAGGACGCCGTTGTCATTCTTGGCATCCAACTCGACGCGTCCCCAGCCTACGCCGACACCGACATAGGGAATGATGCCAATGTCGAGGTCGTAGTCGACGTAGCCGTTGGCCATGACGGAAAGTAGCGAAATGTAGCCCTTGCCGTTGTCGGGTTCGTTCTGAACGGAGATCGAGTTGGTTTCGGCGCGGTGGTAGCCGAGCTCGAGTTCGGCCCGAAAAATTTCGTAGAAGCGCATACCGATCGCGCCACCGACGTTGAAGCCCATGTCGGATTCGACATTGCCGGACAGATCGGTCCCGGTGGCGTCCGCGCCGGATAGATTCTGATTTCGGATATAAGCGACGCCGCCGCTGTAGGAAACGTAGATGTTGTTGACGATTTCGTCCGATTTTTCGGATTTCTCGTCTGCGGCGAAGGAAGTCTGCGCAGGGAGCGTCAATGCCAGTGCTGCGGCAGCCACGGTCGCTGCGATGGTCATGAAATCTGGGATTCGGGCGAGTGCCGGCGGCAGTCGCTTGATCATTCCACTTACGTCTGATGCGTTTGAAGTCACACGGGGCTCCTTGCGGTCAACTTCTCTCGATTGGACCCTATGTGGGTTGGTCGAGTTCCAGCAACGACGACCAGAGTACTGGTAAATTCAGATTTCTGGAGACTGGCTACTGATTTGCCATTCTGCCAGGACTGCCTGTCGCTGCAAAGGCTGCAGTTGCGTTTGCTCAGGATTTCGTTGATGCGGCGATTGCACGGGCGACGCATTCCGAAAAGTCAGGCAGATACGCGAATCAAAAAAGGTAGCTCGCAGGCCTCGGAAATCAAACCTGCTGGAGGACGACTAGTTCTCGAGCGGGATCGCGATAACGTACGACTTAATGTGCGATTCCCTCATTGTTCGTGGCCCCCGAACCATCGATGGCGCGACGTTGTTCGCCAAGAACAGTGATCGCCGAGGTCGGGAAGTCCAACCCTTCATCCAGTTTCCGACGGCCCTTCATCCGCGGGGAACGAAACTGTCGTGCACCCATATCGAGATCGACCAGGTGGCCGAGACCTATCGGGTGATGGGACATTCGCCGGCCTGGTGCTGGGGCTTCGAGCAAGGGGTCAACGAGTATGGGGTCGCGATCGGGAACCACGCGACCTGGTCGCGCGAGGCGCTCGAGTCGGAACCCGGATTGATCGGGATGGATCTGGTCAGGCTCGGGCTCGAACGAGGTCGCGATGCGCGGGAAGCGCTCGAGGTGATCGCGGCGCTTCTCGAGTTGCATGGCCAGGGGGGCCCGTCCTTTTCGATCGAGGGCGACGACGGCTATCAGAATAGTTTCGTGATTGCGGATGGGAACTCGGCCTGGGTGCTCGAGACGACGGCGCGATCCTGGGCAGCGAGGTCGGTCGACGGTGCGGGTCTGACCAATGAGCTGACGTTAGGCGCGGGTTGGCAGATCGGGTCTCGGGATCTCGAGCGCGCCGCGTTGCAACAGGGCTTTTGGACGGAACGGGGCCGACTCGATTTCAAGGCGGCCTATGCAATCGAGAACTGGCCGAAGTTCCTGACCGAGCGACGGCAGCAGGCGTCGAAGCGATGCCTGGACGGCCCACCGCTTTCGCTGGACGATTTGAAGTCCTGGCTTCGTGATCATGGACAGCTCGACGGCCCTCCGAGTGCGAGCCGGGAGTTCCAGGATCCCGACCGCTACAGCGTTTGCATGCATTCGGATCCGATGTCGATGACCACTGCGAGTCTCGTGGCTGAGCTTCCAGCGGAAACAACAGGGAAGCCGTGGCCGGTCTGGATCTCGTTCGCCACGCCTTGTACTGGAATTTTCGTGCCCGTCTATCTCGATGGTGTGATTCCCGCGGCCTTCGCGTCGGCTGGGGATTCGGAGTCGGGCTTCGCGGGAACCGAAGAGTCTGTCTGGTGCGCGATGCGTGTGCTGCAAGAGCTGGCGACGGAAAATTTTGAGCGGGCTCTGCCGATCCTTCGAGCTGGCTGGGCGGCGCTCGAAGAGACGATCGAGGTCGAACGCGTGCGGGTCGAGAAGGAAGTGTCGGCTCTCTACGCGGTAGAGGAGTTCGACGAAGGGCACCGCGTGTTGACGCAATTCATGGCGAGCCTGGCGGACTCGATGCTCGAAACGTCGAAGCGACTCGCCGACGACCTCTGACCAATCGTCCGCATCAAAATGTTCGGGTATTCTTGCGCGTCTGCGCGTCTGCGCGTCTGCGCTGGTGTGCGGGCGTGCGGGTGAGCGTTGGCGCGGGTATGCGCCTATGCGCCTATGCGCTTTGTGCTTGTCGGGCCGGGGCCTGGATCGGGCGGACGCTGCGCGCACGAATGAAATATTCATGTCGCAGTTCCCAGGGAACGCCGAGGGCGTTCAAGATGTGTCGCTTGGTGGCCTGGCGGCAGGCGCGCCCTTTTTCGACGGCGTGGATCGTTCGTGGCGAAACGTTGGCGCGTTTCGCGAGGTCATTCTGGGTCCAGCCAAGTGCTTGTCGGGCGGCGCGGATGCGATTCATGGGGGTCAATTCTCAGATCTAGGGGGATGTTGACAGCGTGGGCTTCAGGTCGATCGCTCGCCTGGAACCATAGCGCTGGCAGCCGCTTCCGGCGCTGGGGATTTTCTCCAAGTAGTTGATTCCCAAGGGGCTTTTAGCCCGCCAAGTTGCGAATCGTCCTGGATTTCATCGGCCGATCGCGCTCGCCCCGCAGGCGATCACCTGTCGCCGCCAGCAACCTGGCCCCGCCTCGGGCGACCATGCCGGCTCGATTCGCACGGCGACTGGCCAAGATTCCTTCTCCGAGGCTATAGACGGTCAATGCCTGATTACATCTCGATGGCGGGACCCGCCTTCTTCATCTTTATCGCCGTCGAGCTTTTCGTAGGCCATCGCCGGGGCGTGTCGTATTACCGGCTGAACGACGCTGTGAACGACATCAGCACCGGCTTGCTGATGCAATTGAGCCTGCTCTTTACCAAGACGCTGATCGTCGGCGGCTACGTCTTCGTCTACCAGCGATTTCGGCTGGGTGACTACTCACAGGCCGAGGCCGGAACCTGGATCGTGTGCTTCCTGGGCGTCGACTGCGCCTACTATTGGTTTCATCGACTGAGCCACGAGATCAATTTCCTCTGGGCAGCGCACGTTGTTCATCATCAGAGCGAGGACTACAACCTCGCTGTCGCCCTGCGACAAAGTACTTTGCAGCCGATCTTCGGTGCCGTCTTCTATTGGCCGCTGGCCGTGATCGGATTTTCGCCGCTGGTCTTCGTGACGTGTTCGTCGTTCAATACGCTCTATCAATTCTGGCTGCACACCCAGGCGATCGGCTCGCTCGGTCCCTTCGAAGAAGTCTTCGTGACGCCTTCGCATCATCGCGTCCACCACGGCCGCAACCCCATCTATCTCGATCGCAATCACGGCGGCACCTTCATCATCTGGGATCGCTTGTTCGGGACCTTCGAACGAGAGAGCGAAGCCGTCGTCTATGGAATCACGACGCCTTTGCGGAGCTGGAATCCCGTCTGGGCGAATCTCCACTATTGGGTCGAGCTCTTCGCGACCGCCCGGGCGACGAAGCGGCCGATCGACAAGCTCCATACCTTCGTCGCGGCACCCGGATGGTTCCCGGAAGATCTGGGCGGCGTTGTGACGCCGCCCGCTGTGTCGAATCAGATCGAGAAATTCGATCGCGTCTATCCGAAGGGCCTGGCCGGCTATGCCGTCCTGCAATTCGCACTGCTCGTGGTGGTCACCGTGCTGCTCGGGTTGATGGGCGCCGAGATTTCGCTGAGCGCGCAGCTCGGTTGGGTCGCCCTCGTCGTGTGGGGGCTCGTCAATCTCGGCGGGCTCTTCGAGGTCCGGCCCTGGTCCTTCTATTCGGAGGCCGTTCGAGTCGGATCGGCCGTGCTCTTCCCAGTCGCGCTTATGACTGGGCCTTCCGTCGGCTGGTCGACGGGATTGTTTGCGCTCGGCGCGGCGGTCTTCGTCTTCCGTATGACAGGGCTACGCGCCGCCTACAGGCATGGCAGCCAAGAGGAGGAAGCGAAGGGTCGCGAGGATGGGGTCGATGCAGCATCGATTTGAAGGCTCGCCTTTCCCCCTCTAGCCGTTCGCGGTATATCTCATCGCTGCCGGTCAACCCGACCGAAAAAGGAGCCAATACCGTGATCGCCGAAGGATCGACGTCCCCGGAATTCAGTCTCAACGACCAATTCGGGCGAACGATTTCACTCTCTGATTTTCGTGACAAGCAGCATGTCTTGTTGCTCTTCTATCCCCTCGATTGGACACCCACCTGAAGCCAGGAAGTGCCCGGAGTCGAGGCGCTCTTGCCTCGCTTCCAGGCCGCGAATACCCAGGTTCTGGGTATCAGTGTCGATAGTGTTCATTGTCATGCCAACTGGGCCCGCGATCTCGG
>CAZMFM010000189.1:0-4733 GCA_964565565.1 uncultured Spirochaetaceae bacterium
GGCCGATCTCGAGCGTGAGTACTTCGCCAATCTCGCCAATGGAGGACTCTTCATCCCGGGGCGCTTCGATCTCCTCTACGGCGAGCCCGTGATCGTGTTGGTCGATCTTCCTTTCGTCTCCGGCGCGATCGAGCTCGAAGGGTGCGTTGTGCAGAACGTTCCCGCGGAGTTCGAGGAAAACGGCGGTCGCTCGGGCGTCGCCCTCGAGATCGAAAACTCGCCGGACGAGATTCGCCTGGCTCTCGAGGCGGAACTCGACGAGCGGCTGGTTCCGGAAGTCGAGGAACCGAAGGAGGGGCGCGTGGCTCCTCGTTCCGTCGCGGAAGTTCGCGCGCGCGTCAGTGTCGCCGGGGTCTCAGAGTTGACGGGTAGGACTCGCAACCTGAGTCTGGCCGGCGTTCTGGTCGGGATAGATTCGGATGCGCCGCCCGTAGGTGCCGAGGTCGGCGTTTCGATCCTGCATCCTACGAGCGGAGAAGAGCGGTCAATTCCTGGTGTCATCGTTCGCCACGAGTTGGATTCGCGGGGGCGACCCAGTGCGGTCGGGATTCAGTTCATGGTCCCGGAATCCGAGGCCAAGGAGACGATTGCCTATCTGAATCGAGTCAAAGCGAGCGAGCATGCGAGGCGCCTAGGGGGCATTTCAGGATCGATCAGTACGTTAGGTGTGAGTGATCTCCTTTCAAGCTTTGGCCTGTGCATACCCTCCGGTCGGTTCACGTTGATGCGTGCCGGAGAAATTGGGACGATTCAGATTCAGGATGGTGTGATGCATTCCGTACAAATTGGAGCATCCGCCGGGATCAAGGCGCTGGTTCGAATGCTCGCCTGGGACGACGGCAATTTTGAATTTCACGCGATGACGGAGCCGGTCTCGTTTGCCACGCAATGGTCCATGCCGATCGAGGCCGGACTGCTCGAGGCCGCGCGTTTCCTGGACGAGAATCGGCGCGACGCCCACGCCGCACTGCCAAGAGAGGCGGGGCTGCGCGTCGAACATCAAACCGTCGACGTGGAAGACCCGTCGCTGTCGAAGATCGAGCAGTCGATTCTCGATCTCGCTGGATTGGGCATGACGGTCGCGCGCCTGATCGACACGATCCAGGAGCCCGACAGATTGGTCGAAGACTGCATCCTCGATCTCGTGGAGCGCGGTGCGATCCGCTTCGAAGGGAGTCGCGATTCAGGCTGATCGACCGGGCGTCAACGAACACGTGCCATTCGCTGGCAATCCCGCGGGAAGGCTCAACAAGCCTTCTTCATCTGCCGAACCAATACCCATGACTACGAACACGCATTCCGAGCTCGATCGCGACGCCTCGACGACTGGGACGTCTCCCTCTCTCGGGCATCTCTTTGGCGATCTGGCGACGCGGTTCGACGCGACAGGAACCGTGGGTCTGATCTTGATCGGCGCTCCGGCGCTCGCAGAAGTGGAACGGCGGCATGGCGACGATGCTCGCCGGCGCTGTCTCGAGTCGTTGTGTACCCGGGTTCAAGCGGTTGCCGAAGAGCGTCTGCGTTCAGATTTCGTTGTCTGCCTGGCAGAGCCAGGCTTCGATGAAATCATGGTCCTGCTTTTTCGCGGGCGAGGTTCCGCCAGTTTCTATCGGACAGAGATGCCCGGCTTTCGAAACGAATTGAATCGAGCCTTGCAGGCGGACGGGGGCCAGGTCTTCTATCCCTATCTGCGTGGTCCTCGACAATTGCCGGCCGGACTTTCTGTCGAGCTTCGGAACCCACAATTCGGCGTCACGACCCAGCTCCGGCGCCTCGTGAACAATGCTCGGCGTGATTGTCTCTACGACGCAGAAAAGTCGCGCCGGGATTCCCGGAACGAATTGCTCGAAACGATTCTCGATCATCGTATCTACTCGGTCTACGAACCGATTGTCGAGGTCGAAAACAAGACCGTCTTTGGCTATGAGGCGCTCGCTCGGGGTCCGGAAGGGACTGGCTTTCATTCGCCGGTGGCACTCTTCACGGCGGCTGAAGAATTCGAACTCGTTTTCGAGCTCGACTGTGTTTGTCGCGAAAGTGGCCTGCGGGGCGCGGTCGACTTTCCCGGTGGCACAAAACTATTCCTCAATATTCGGCCAACGACGATTCACGACCCGGCATTTCGGGAGGATAAGTTGATCGAAACCCTGGCCCGGCGGGAGTTGGCACCGAGTGATGTGGTTTTCGAGATCTCGGAACAGGAATCGCTTTCGAGTTTTGGTGCCTTCCGAGAAATGCGCGACTACTATCGAAGCCTTGGCTTCCAATTCGCGCTCGATGACACAGGGACCGGATACGCTGGCCTCGAGGAGTTGCTCGAGCTCGAGCCCGACTACATCAAGATCGATCGTTCGATGGTCTCCGGGGTCGATCAGGATCCCGCGCGCCAGGATATCCTGGCTGCGGTGCTGCAGATGGCCGACAAGATGGGTGCGCAGGTGATCGGCGAGGGGCTCGATACGCTCGAAGAGCTAGACATGTTGGGGCGGCTCGGAATTCGTTTCGGCCAGGGTTGGCTCTTCGGCCGCGCGACGCCGCTACGTGCGGCGGAGTGACCGGACTGGGCGGTGCCGAGCCTGGTCTTCGTTAGCGACCGGCTAGCTAGCCATGTAATCCGGTGAGTCTGGCTCTATACCAAAGACATCGCCGAAGAATCGCATAACGCGCTCATTCACGAGCGTGTGCATATCCAACTCATCTCTGAGTTCACCAAGCGGCCGGGTCGGGCGGAGTTGATTCTCTCGCGGATTGTTCTCGTGCATCGTGTGAAGCAGTTCGATTCCATCGCAGAAATGAAAATGGTCGGAGCGCTCGATGACTTCGAGCCTGGCCTTGGCACCCAGTCGATCGTGCAGTGGGCGAATGCTGGTGTCGAGGTCGACTAATACATCATCTTGAGCGGCGAGAATGAGGGACTCGATTCCAGACGCGAGGGGCAATTCTTCGGGGTCGAAGGCTTTTCGTCCAACGAAGGGCTCAGAGGCCGGCGCTAGGCAGCAGATCGCTCTGATGCGGGCCTCCAGGGCGGGCACCTTGAGCGTGGTCCAGCCGCCAAATGAATGCCCGAGAAGGCCGAGTCGGCCACCATCGAGACGTGGGAGTTTGTCCGCGACGAGTTTGCCGTCGAGCAACGATTGGATGACGGCATGCAGATCATGGGGGCGTTGGCCGCGGATGATTCGGTGTGTCGCTTGTCGCGCTTCTTCATCGGGCAGCGTCATCATTTCGCTGAACGTATTGCCGACGTGGTCGGGGGCGACAACGACGATTCCCCAGCTCGCGAGATGGGTCATCAAGAATGTCGATTGTTGGCGCAGTCCCGAGTTGCCATGTGAGAAGCCGATCAGTGGATGGGCGAAATCCCGACGAGGTGTGAGGTTCAGTCCGGCCTGGTGGCGTACGCCAAAGGGGTGGGGTGCGTCCTCGGTTTCCCCCTGACCGAACGCGGCCGGGTACCAGATCTCTGTCGGCAGTGCGCGGCTCGAGGGCTGAGGGGGTGAGGATGGAGCCGGGGAGGTGGAGGTGGGGCGAGAAGGATAGGGGGACTCAATCGAAGTCTCGATGACTCCGACCGGGAAGGGGCCGCGGACGGCGAAGCTCGAGTTTTTATTGGCCATGCGCTTATGGTTGCCCGTCTCCGGAATACGGCAAGGTCCAGCCACACGCCGCAGTACTGAGCGGTGAGGATCGGGTTCGAAATTTCAGTCTTCGTAGGGCTGGGCGATCGAGGGGCTTGTCTCGGCGGGGGGTGCGTCCGTATCGGATTCACAATCGACGACCGCAACCAGGTGGAGTGCGGGAACGACGCCGGCCTCGATCTTCCGGTCGTCGACGTCGGCGACCTGGCTCAGGAATTTTCGGTCGCGCGTGGCTTTTGGATCAAAGTTCTCGCCAATCGGGGATGTCACGAACGCCTCGGCAAGGAATCCAAATCGAACAAGCATCTCGAGCCGGAAGCGACTCCGTAGTCGGGCGAGCAGATTGTTTTCGGGAACGATTTCACTGTCCCGCTGAGACTGCGCAAACGCTTCCCGCCAACTCGCAATGCGGGTTGGGTCTTGCCGTTCGTCGTTGCTCGTCGCCGCGCGCGTATAGCGCTCGGGCATGAGCTTCCAGATCCGGTCTCCGATCGACGCGAGTTCGGGCGGGGCAGAGATCGCGCCCACGCCGGTGCGTTCGGAGAAGAGCAGGCATGTTCCCGCGGTCGAGGCGGAAGCCAACACGTCCAACCATGGGTCGACATCCGACTGCGTCGAGAGGAAGTCTCGAGAGATCAGGGCGACAGGTTTGATTTCTTCCAGTGAAGCAAGGAGTGTCTCGGGCTCGGCCGGGAAGGGCAGTTCGCGAAGAAATGCACGGATCGGACGGTCATGACCGAGTGCCGCAACGCCTGCCATTCCAGCTTGCGCGGAATCACAGACGTAGATCGCGAAGTCGGGTGTGCCGTTCCGGACAAGGCCTTCGGCGAGAGTCGCTGCCCATTTCCAGGCGCCGCGACCCAATAGCAGCAGCGGCATCTCGCCGCGGTCCTGATCGTGTCGGCGCGCGAGCGGGGCGCGAAGCAGATCGATGATCGTATCGATTCCCATCGGTCCGAAATGACGGCGGATCTGGTCGTCTTGCCAGGCGTCGAAGATTGCGGGCCTCGAGAGAAGGCCCGATTCGCGGATCGCGCCAAAGGTGTCGGCGTGTAGTGCCTCGTCTGGATCGAGGTGATGGGTGCCGGCGTCGTT
>CAZMFM010000190.1:0-4610 GCA_964565565.1 uncultured Spirochaetaceae bacterium
GGGGGCCATCGTCAGGTCCTTCCCACGGCGGTGAGCGCGCCGCCGCGCTCGAAGAGCGCCAGCGTCTCCTCCAGGGGGAGGCCGATCACGTTCGAAGAACTTCCGAAGACTTCGACGACGAAACGACGACCGGCGCCTTGCAAGGCGTAGCCCCCGGCTTTGTCGAGGGATTCGCCGACGGCCACGTACTCGACGAGCTCGTCGTGGCTGGCGGCACGCATTTCGACCTCGCTCGTGACGACTTCGGACAGGATTTCGCGGCCATCGCTCCAGGCCAGCGCGATCCCGGTCATCACGCGATGCCGCCTTCCCATCAAGCGCGCCAACAGCTCGACGGCATGCCCCGTGTCGCGCGGCTTACCGAGCACATCCTCGTCGACCACGACGATCGTATCTGCGCCGAGGACTGGGATGGCTGGGCTGCTCGACAAGCGCCCGGCGACATCGGCTGCCTTTTCTCGTGCCAATCGCTCGGCGAGATCGCTGGGGGGCTCGCCCACGCGGGTGCGTTCCTCGATCGTCGAAGGCTGAACCTCGAAGAGCAGGTTCGCGGCGGACAGGATATCCCGGCGGCGCGGCGACGCGCTGGCCAGGATGAGTCGGGGCGGTCCCTGATTCAGCGTAGCTGTCGAGGTCGAGTTGGAGGTCGAGGCTGTGGAGGCGGTCTTGGCGTGGGTCACGGTCGCGATGTACCGACGTGGGGCGGCTGCGTCAAGCGGGGCGCGATCGAGGCGGGCGTGTCACGATCGATGGGAATGGTCCAACGATTTGGCCTTGTGTCTGGGCCAGGCCTGCTTCGATGGCTGGTGGGCAATTGGGACCTCGGTCGCCGGACAAATCCTTACTGTCTAAGTAGGGAATACTTTGCCATTCCCGAAGGCTTTGAGTACGTTCTGCGGCACGCCGCGCCCATCGATTAAGGCACTGGATTTACAGGACTTTTTGAATTGGCTGTTAGCCATCTTCGAGTCCCGGCCCAGACACGAACTTGCGCCGAGCGAAAAAGAGTCGGAATCCCAGGCGCTCGATCCCGCATCGGAAGTGAATCGGAGTCGGCTTCGGGCGGTTACGGCGCAGGGACTCGGTGACCGGCTGCCGCATTCCCGATGTCGGTTCAAGATCGGGCCGTTGTCGGTGGGATCGGGTACGGAGCGGTCTTCGCTCTGATTGGAATTGGGCTGCGCTGAGAGTGGGAAAGGAATTCCAGGACATGGGACAGGTCGTGATCGCTAGCCGTCTATCCGACGGGCTCGTCGTATTCCTTCGAGCGTCACAGGATGGAGGCCGTGCAGATTGGGTAGAACAGCTCGGCCAGGCCGAAGTCGCAGACAGCGAAGAACGCTCGAGTGTTTTGCTCGCGCTCGCTGAATTGGACGCCGGTGCGAATCAATCGGTCATCGACATCTATCTCATCGATGTCAAGGAAGAGGCCGGCGCGCTTCGGCCGACCAAGGCGCGCGAAGCGATTCGCTGCTTCGGTCCGACGATGCGACCCGATCTAGGCAAGCAGGCTGAACGCCTGGCCGCTGGGGAGAACTGAATTGTATCAATACGACGAATACGATCACGCGCTCGTGAAGGATCGCGTCGCGCAGTTCCGCCGTCAGGTCGAACGACGTCTATCTGGAGAACTCTCGGAGGAACAATTCCGCCCGCTGCGCCTGATGAACGGTCTCTATCTTCAGCTTCACGCCTATATGCTTCGTGTTGCGATTCCCTACGGCACGCTGAATGCGCGGCAGTTGAGAAAACTCGCCTATATCGGTCGACGCTACGACAAGGACTACGGCCACTTCACGACGCGCCAGAATCTTCAATTCAATTGGCCCAAACTCGAAGAGACCCCGGATATCCTGGCAGAGCTCGCCGAGGTCGAGATGCACGCGATCCAGACCAGCGGCAATTGCATCCGCAATACGACGTCGGATCAATATGCGGGTGCCGCCGCGGATGAGATCGAAGATCCGCGCATCTGGTGTGAGATCGTGCGTCAGTGGTCGACGCTTCATCCGGAATTCTCTTTTCTCCCTCGTAAATTCAAGGTCGCGATCACGGGCAGCGAGAACGATCGCGCGGCGGTCCGGGTCCACGATATCGGTCTGATCATGAAGCGCGGTAGCGATGCGGCTGGCGGTCAGAGTGGTGAGGTCGGTTTCGAAGTCATCGTCGGCGGTGGTCTCGGACGAACGCCGTTCCTGGGCAAGACGATTCGGTCATGGTTGCCGAAAGAGGATCTGCTCTCTTACCTCGAGGCGGTCCTGCGCACCTATAACCTGCTTGGTCGTCGCGACAACAAATACAAGGCACGCATCAAGGTCACCGTTCATGAGACCGGAGTCGAGGATTTCACGCGGCTGGTCGAAGACGAGTGGCAAGCCATCAAAGATTCCTCGCTGAAACTCCCGAAGGAAGAGATCGATCGCATTGCCGCGCATTTCGAGCCGCCGGACTTCCGGGTCCTCGACGCCAAAGCAGACGCTGAAGAAGAGCGCATTGCGAGCGATCCCGCCTTTGCGAGCTGGGTTCGGAATAACATCGTCGCGCACAAGGCGACCGGTTATGCGATCGCGAATATTTCGCTCAAGCCGGTCGGATTGCCGCCCGGCGATGCGACGTCCGATCAGATGGATCTGGTGGCCGATCTTGCGGAAGAGTTCAGCTTCTCAGAGATTCGCGTGACGCACGCTCAAAATCTCGTGCTGCCCCACGTCGAGCGGAGTCGACTGCCGGAGCTCTATGACCGACTGGCCGCCGCCGGCTTGGCGACGGCCAATGTCGGTTTGCTCTCTGATCTCATCTGTTGTCCGGGGCTCGACTACTGCACGTTGGCGAATGCACGATCGATACCCATCGCCACGCGACTCTCGGAACATTTTTCGGAGCAAGGTCGGCTGGATACGATCGGCGAGATGCAGATCAAGATCTCCGGTTGTATCAACGCCTGCGGTCATCACCACGTCGGCCACATCGGAATTCTCGGCGTAGACCGCAAGGGCGAGGAGCACTACCAGATTCAGTTGGGCGGCTCGGCAAGCGAAGATGCGTCGCTCGGCAAGATCCTGGGGCGGGGATTCTCGGCGGACCAGGTGGTCGACGTCGTCGATCAACTCGTCGAGACCTACACCGAACTTCGCGAAGGCGAAGAACGATTCATCGATACCTACCGTCGCGTCGGGCAAGGTCCGTTCAAGGAGAAGGTCTATGGCACTGGTTGACGTCCGCGGCGGATCGGCCACGATCATCGAGGATCGTTTCGTTCGGGTCGAGGATGATGCGGCGATCCCGGAAACAGGGGATGTGATCGTCTCCCTGGATCGGTTTCTGGCCGATCGAGACGCGTTCGTGTCGCGCTCCGGGGCGGTCGGCGTGTGGTTGCAGTCCGATCAACGGGCGGCGGACCTGGCCGGCCAGCTTGATCGGATCGGGCTTATCGCGCTCGAATTCCCGTCCTTTGCCGATGGCCGTGCCTATTCTTCGGCGCGGCTCTTGCGCGAGCGATATGGCTACAAGGGAGAGCTTCGAGCGATCGGTGATGTGCTCATCGAACAATTGGCCTTCATGTTGCGTAGCGGGTTCGATACCTTCGAGATGGCCAGTCCGAATGCGCTCGAGGAATTCAGGTCGATCGCTGGAGAGGTCCGAATCGTCTATCAGCCGACCGGCGACGGAGAGGCGACCGCGACGGATCTGCGATTGGGCCGCTCGGGCAGCCGCGTATAAGCACTGGCATAGCCCTAGCCCTAGCCCTAGCCATAGCCATAGGAACCAAGCAGCAAACGGATAGACAACGAACGGGTCGATCGTTAGCGCAAGCCAGACAGATCGAAAGAGACTCGACACGTCCTCGCTTCAGGCAGAATGGAAAGAATGGATACGCGGAACGGATTCATCGGCTCGATCGGCAACACGCCGCTGATCCGCCTGGAACGCGCCTCTGCGATGACCGGTTGCGAGATCCTGGGCAAGGCGGAATTTCTCAATCCGGGCGGATCGGTCAAGGACCGTGCGGCGATCGCCATCGTGAGGGATGCCGAGCAGAGCGGTGCGCTCCGTCCGGGCGGAGTCATCGTCGAGGGGACCGCTGGGAATACCGGAATCGGGCTGGCGCTAGTCGGAAATGCCCTGGGCTACCGCACCGTGATCGTGATTCCCGAAACCCAGAGCCAGGAAAAGAAGGACATGCTGCGACTCTGTGGCGCGGATCTTCGCGAGGTCCCGGCCAAGCCTTATAAGGATCCTGAAAACTACGTTCACGTATCCCAGCGCCTGGCGGACGCGCTAGCCGAGTCGACGCCAGAGGGCGCCATCTGGGCGAATCAATTCGACAACGTCGCGAACCGCGAGGGCCACCGGTTGACCACCGGTGTCGAAATCTGGGAGCAGACGGAAGGGGCGGTCGACGGCTTCATCTGTGCAGCGGGCACCGGTGGCACCGTGGCAGGTGTCGCGCTGGCCCTGAAGGAGCGGAATCAAGATGTCGTGATCGGGCTTGCCGATCCAGAGGGTGCCGCGCTCTACAACTACTATGAGCATGGTGCGCTGAAGGCCGAGGGGACCTCGATCAGCGAGGGCATCGGGCAGGGGCGAATTACCGCGAATCTCGAGGATGC
>CAZMFM010000191.1:0-4449 GCA_964565565.1 uncultured Spirochaetaceae bacterium
CGAAGTGTCCGAGGTGGTTCGTGCCGAGCTGGGTGTCGAGACCTTCCGCCGTTCGGCCAAGCGGGCAGGCCATGACGCCGGCGTTGTTGATGAGCAAGTCGATGCGCGCGCATCGTTTGGCGATCTCGTCGGCGCCGCGCTTGACGGAGTCGAGATCGAAAAGGTCGAGGACGGCGATCTCGATGTTCGCATTAGGGACACTCTTTCGAATCTCCGCAGCGGCAGCTTCCCCCTTGGCTTCGTCGCGGACGACACTGATGATGCGCGCACCGCGACCCGCGAGTACGCGGGCGGTTTCTACGCCGAGGCCCGCTGAGCCTCCGGTGAGCACGATCGTCTTCCCGGATAGGTCAATATCGCGGGCGGCTTCTTCTGCGCTGGTGTGTTCTCCGAACTCGATCGTCATGGATACATGCTCCTTCTGGCTTCATGGGTATGCGGCCTTGGTTCCGAGAGGATAGGGCCTTCGCCCTATTGAGCCCCCCCGTCGTTGAGCCGTTTGCTCTCGTGTGGGCCTGGTGATTTCGTTCCTGGGCGCTTCCGTCGACCGTGAAGGGGTCAGGTGGCGGTCGAGAATGAAGGTTGGAAGTCGGGGAGAGGCGGTCGTGAGCAGGCAGGTCATCAAGGGTGCGTCGGGACGAGGCGCCGCGGGCGGTGACCTTCGATTCTCGGATATTCCATCCGAGTTGATCGATGCTTGTTTGCAGAAGCTCGATCAGGTGTTGAAGGAACGGACGATTGCGACGCCGCTTCTGCGTGGACTTCGCCGGGCGATCAAGCAGGAGCGCCTCGTTCTTCCGGTCGTGTCGAGCACTTTGGGTCGAGTTTTCGGACTGCTCGAGCGCGAAGACGTTCGAATTGCGGATCTTGCGCTCGCGATCGAAGCGGACCCCGTGTTGGCCACCAAGGTTGTCGGTGTCGCCAACAGTGGATTCTATGGTGGCATCGATTCTGTTGTCTCGGTTGAAAATGCCCTGATGCGAACTGGTCTCGAGCAGGCCAAGAATATCGTTGCCGGTGTGGCCATCCGGTCGTCGGTCTTCACGACAACCGGGTTCAACGAAGTGATCGATCTGATTTGGCGCCGGTCGATGGCGACCGCGCTCGCAAGTCTGGCACTTCTGGAAGACAATCCCGAGACGCGTGATTCCGCCTTTCTGTTAGGGCTGGTACACGATATCGGGCGCACCGTTCTGCTCGCGACCTCGGCTCCCCCGCTCGTGGCGGCTGGGCAATCGCCGACGAAGGACGCGATCGAGGCAGCGGGAAACGAAATCCGCTGCGAGTTGGGCGCGATTGTTCTGGCGGCCTGGATGTTCGACGACGAGATGGTCGATGCCGTGATCTGGCAGGAAAGGCCGGACGACTGTCCGGAAGAAAGTCGACTCCTCACGCAAGGACTCTACGCCGCGGACACGCTGATCAATCTCGGCGAACGGGGTTGGCGGCCGGGTCAGAACGAGCAGATGGACGACCTCGTTCGCGAGCTGCTCGAGCCGATGGGTGTCAACTTTGAACGCAGCGAAGAGATCCTTCTCCTCGTAGAGGGTGGTCTGGCGGCCTTTGCAAAGCTGATCTGAGCCTTCTGTTGGCTGTGCGATCGCCGATTACGAGACGATCGGCAGCGCGCGGGAATCGATCGTTGCCAGGGCAATGCGTCGCCGATTCCAGGTGTAGCTTATCGCCAGTCCGGCTTCGGTTTCGATGATCGAGGGGTAGGAGAACTCTCCGGGGCCTGTCTCGATTTCGATTCGCTCGGGCCAGGTTCGGCCGCTATCGCAGGAGAGAAGCAGCGAGAGTGGGGTTCGGGCCGCCCAGTTTCCAGAGACCGGGTTGCAGATGAGCGCGAGCATGCCGCTTGTCAGGCGAACCAGATCGAGTCCGCTGTTGTTATTCGGTACTTCGATCGCGTAGGCCCGCGACCAGGTTCGGCCATCATCTTCGGAATCGCTGCGATGAGTGCGGCCATCTGTACTTCGGAAGAGGGCGTGGACGATTCCGGGAGCCGATTCCCAGAGTGTGGGCTGGATCAGACCCTTTCCTGAGAAGTCTCGTGCGTCGATTTCGATCTTGGCGCCGGCGACCCAGTCCGTGAGTCCGTCGGGACTTCGATCGAAAAAGGATTCCCATCGTCTCCAGGCTTCGAGTGAAGCGCCCGCCAGCCAATCGCCGCCGGAGAGCTGGATTGGCTTGTTCTTGACGGCACCGCGTCCACCGCGATCTCCCGGGACCAATGGCTCCGCCGGGGTCCAGGTTCTTCCTGCGTCCTGAGAGCGTTGGGACCAGGTCTGCCACTGTCGAATGCGTGCGCCCACCTTGAAATGGAGACAGAGGTCCGTGCCGTCCGGTGAGAGCGCGAAGAGCACGGGATTCCAATGCGCTTCACTCGAGACCTTTGCGATCAATTTCGGTTTGGACCAACGCGTCTTCGCGGGTTCCGCCGAGTCGAAGCGGGCTCGCTCCGCGCTCCAGATTCCCACGTCCGAATTGCCCTCTCGTGTGCCAGCGAACCAGGCGACGAGGAGTCGTCCATCGGGGAGTGACGCGATGGTCGAGGCGTGGCATTGGGAGAAGGGTCTGTGGTCATCAAACACGAACTCGCGTTCGACGAAAACTGGGCCTGAGTCTGTTGGGTGGCTGGCTGTCACGGATCGTACGCTTCCTGCAATCGAGGATGGATTGTTTCGTCTGCCAGTTTTGCACATCGTCGGATTGTATCGAGATGGATCGCCCACTAGGGCTTTGCGACGAGTCCCTGGATCCGGGGAAAACACCATTTTGCAGTTTTCTCGTGCAAGGGTGGATTGCACCACTCGGGAGTTGAACTCTCGCGGTCGATAGGCATCTGGTACGCAACGAGATCCAACAAGGAGTTCGACCCGATGAAGACCGGCACTGACATTCTCTTCCAGGAACCGACCTGTACGACTAGACGTTTGCGTCGGTCTGTTGTCGTCGAAGCGTCGAGCGACACGTTCTCGATTCGCTTTGTCGCAGACGCCTTCGCATTCGAAGTCGATCAGGAAGTATTGATGTATTTCAACGGCAAGACCGAGTTCCTGCAGCAAGTCGGTTGCGTCAAGGAGATCATCGAAGAGGAGGAGGAGTCCGATGAAGGGCCGTTGTTCGTGATCGATCCGGTCGGCGATCCGATCTCTGCGGAGAGCCGAGAGACGTATCGGGTGAGCACTATTTCGGCGAATCTGGAAGCGCGGGTCGCTGAAGAAGAGAATCTTCAGGTCCAGGACTTGAGCTCGACGGGATTTGCAGTCCTGGCGGGCGAAGAGTACCAGCTCGGGCAGGTCCTCGACGTTGGCATCGCCCACGAGGAACAGCAATGCCATGGTCGGGCTGCCGTTCAGAGCATTCGTCCGTTGGGCCCGCACCGGATTCGATACGGACTCCGCGCCCTCGAAGAGGATCCACACACCGGAGAGTTCTTGCAGGTGCTCCAGCAGATCTCCCTCGCCGTTCAACGCGAACAGCTTCAACGAAGTGGCGGCGCGGCCTGAAGCGCTGAATTCGCGTCCGTCGACGGACGGGTCTACGGGCTATGCTGTCGGTTCCGGTTGGGAGCACGCTCGCCATCACACGCCAGGTGCTCTTTGCCGTCAACGATCATTGACTGCGGAGCCTTTGCCATGGCCACGAATGACCCCTCTTCAACCCCGCAAACGATCTCGCCGCTTCGATTTGGCGTCATGTTCGGCTACTGGCAAGCAGCGCCACCGGACAACGTCGTCGAAGTAGCGCAGGAAGCCGAACGACTTGGTTTCGATTCGGCCTGGACCGCGGAAGCCTGGGGATCGGACGCCTTTACTCCCCTCGCCTGGATCGGTGCCCATACGACGCGCCTGAAACTAGGGACGTCGATCGTGCAGCTCTCGGCGCGAACGCCGACTTCGACTGCGATGCACGCCTTGACGCTCGACCATCTGACGAAGGGACGGTTGATGCTCGGATTGGGCGTGTCCGGACCGCAGGTCGTCGAAGGTTGGTATGGGCAGCCCTTCAGCAAGCCGCTCTCACGAACGCGCGAATACATCGATATTGTACGTCAGGTGATGCGTCGAGATCGTCCGGTGAAGAATGACGGCCCGCACTATCCGCTTCCCTTTTTCGGAGAGGGTGCGTGGGGAATGGGGAAGCCGCTCAAGCCGATCACGCATCCGCTGCGAGCCGATTTGCCGATCTATCTGGGGGCCGAAGGTCCGAAGAACGTCGCGTTGGCCGCCGAAATCTGTGATGGTTGGATTCCGCTTTGGTATTCGCCGTATCGGGAAGAGGTCTACGCGGATTCGTTGACCCATGCCCCCGACCATTTCGACATTGTTCAGGGGGTTACGGTCGCGGTGACGGATGATCTCGAGAGTGCTTACGATGCGCTGCGTCCGATGTTGGGCTTCTACATTGGCGGAATGGGTTCCAAAGACCGGAACTTTCACAAGG
>CAZMFM010000192.1:0-4343 GCA_964565565.1 uncultured Spirochaetaceae bacterium
CTCGCTGATCGCTAATCGCTCTCAGCTCCCCCTTCCGTTGGCATGCTCTTAAGCGCAAGAGTCCAGACAAACCTAACATCCAGCCCTAGACACAAAAAAGGCCCGTCCCTCTTCGAGGGACAGACCTTTTCTGTGTGTGGAGCATGAGACCAGATTCGAACTGGCGACTCACTACTGATCATTCTGCGAATGATCATCCGTTCATACTCGTCGCTCGCTGATCGCTCCCGCCTCCCCCTTCCGTTGGCAAATAAATCCCGGAATCGCGTAAACATCCGCCCCTATTCACGTTCTCTTGATTCTTGGTCCAGTCGTACTAGGCACTGATGCGCGCCGAGAGGCAAGGAGAGGCAACTCGGTTAGTGATCGTAAGGGGCAAATGGGAGCAAATTCACCAGATCTAACGCCAGCGCACGAGGAACACCTACGCGGAATCTGCCAAAGCCGGATCCGGCCGGATCCGAATGACGCGACCATCTCTCACGAACACGAGCGCGGTACCCGTCGCAGCCGCGAGAACTTCGGCACGGCGACGAGCCCGCTTGAATGCGGCCACCTCGCCAGCGATCTCAGCATTGGGAATCGCCCCATCGCTGTCATCCTTCGATTTCATGGATTTTCCCCGTAGTCAACGATTGCGAGTTCTTCCCCCGCGTTGTCATAGAGTATCCAACTCGTCACGATCGGCTTGTAGAGAAGTTCAAAGTTCCTCAGGCCCGCCCCAAATCGCCTACGAATCACTTCTTCGGCAACCGAGTGGCCACCTTGACGGACCCGTTCTGAGACGCGCTCAATTGCCGCCTCAGGAGTCGGCAGCGAAAGAAACAGCAGACGAACGTCGTATCCCGCGCTGCGCCAGCCAGGAATCGAACGTGCGTAACCTCGGCCAGCGAGCGTCGTCTCGAACCCGAAGCTATCGCCTCGCTGGATGGATTCCCGGATCATCTGCAGCATGATCCGGCCCGCAGCAAGCGCGGCTCTCTCCGGAGCAAACGGAGACAATCCCTCGGCAATCAGATCCACGTTGATGAAGAGCGGACAGTTCGCCTCGTGGGTCAGAAATTCTCGCGCGAAGGTCGTCTTGCCGGCGCCATTGGGACCCGCGAGGATGTAGATCCGCTTCATTAGTCGCTTCTTCGCTCCTCATTGGCTCTGCAACATCGACCAAGTCGCCCGGTACCGCCAAAGCGAGCGACCGGATCATTCTAGAGATTCATTCGCCGTGCCGACGCTCTCAATGGCAAGCGAATGTCCTGCACGGAAGGCCTCACGCAACTCCGCCGGCAAGAGTCGAATCGCATCGACCGGAAAGTAGCCGAGTCAATTCTCCTTGGCCCGATCAAGACTTGGCGGACTCGTCTGTGCAGGATCCGTCGCGAAACCGAATTCGTGGCGCGCAAACTGAACGGAACCGTCATATTCCCTACCGTACGGCGCTGACTATCCCGGCACGGCGGGAGACCAGATTCAAACTGGCATTCCCTTCGAGGTCGACGACCTCTCATACTCGCTGCTCACTTATCGCCCTCAGCTCCCCCTTCCGTTGGCAATGCTCTTAATCGAAATGGCCATGCAAAACTAACATCAAGCCCTAGATACAAAACGAGCCCGCCCTGTTTCACTGGACGAGCTCTTTTCGTATATGGAGCACGAGACCAGATTCGAACTGGCGACCCTCACGTTGGCAACGTGTTGCGATCATTGAATTTGTTGATGTTTACGATGTGTACCGTGCGTAGAGGTGCGTGACGAACGTTTAGGTCAAGTTTAGGTCAAGTCGAAGATTCGAACGCATACGTCGTACGAAGGGAGATGTAAACCGTCGTATACCATGCGCGGACACGAATCGGGGGTGTCGCGACAACGACTGCCTCAACTAGAAGAGCGCCCATCGCCGAGTGCAAAAGTGGTGGGGCTTTCACGTGTCGGTGAACTTCACTATCGATATACATGGAAGACGGCCGCTTAGGGTCTCTCGCCGAAAGCCATTCGGCACCCCGGATCGATTCTGAGGACAGACAGGAGTGATAATTTGTACCTTCAGCGGGCGACTACTTTCGAGTTTTTCGAGCTCAGTCGCTGAGGTGCGCAACGCCTTCTACGGCATGTCTCCGGAGTAGCGTCTGCGAGCGAACTTCAAAGTAGACGACTTCGCGCACCGCGCGCAGTGCTACCGCTGCCACAAGCCAGCGACGATGTGTCTGTGCGCGCGCATTCCTCGCGTGGACAATCGTACCGGCATCATCGTGCTGCAACATCCGCGCGAACGCTTTCATCCGTTCGGCACTGCGCGCATAGCAGCGCTCGGACTGTCGCGATTTTCTTTGCACGTGGCGTTTGGCTCAGGGTTGGACAGGCGCGTGCACCATCCTTTGGAACTGCCTCCGGGAACGGGGCTGCTGTATCCGCGGCCCGATGCGATCGATCTATCCCACGTGCCCGAGGCGAAGCGACCGCAACATCTGGTTGTACTCGACGGTACCTGGTCTCAAGCCCATCGCCTGTACCAGGACAATTCTTACCTTCATGACTTGCCCCACTATCGGCTAAATCCCGAGCACCCCAGCCGTTATCGCATTCGTCGCGAGCCCAAGCCCCATTGCATGTCGACGATCGAGTCGATCGGCCTCGCCCTGAGCAAGCTTGAGCCGGGACTTTCGGGAATCGACGAACTGATCGGTGTGCTCGATTCGATGGCGGATACACAGATCGCGAGGGGGCCCGCGAACAATCGCAATGGGCGCCACAAGAAGAAACGACAGCGACGCCTCCGTAGCGTGCCCTTGTCGCTGATCGATACGCCTGAGCGGATTGTCCTTGTCTGCGGGGAGACGGCGCCCATCTCGAGTCGGCGGGACCCCCGCGTGCGGGAATTGATGCAATGGGGGGCCGTGCGCCTCACCGATAGTCACCCATGCTTCGAAGCGTTCTTGCAGCCGAGCGTGCTGCCGCTGGATCCGTCCCACGATGCGCATGTGCTGCGGATTGGATTATCGCGCGACGCGCTGGCGGATGCCGTGAACCAACGCGAGGTCGCCCAGCGCTTTGCAGACTTCCTTCGGCCGGGGGATGTGATCGCGGCGTGGAACCAAAGCTCGCTGGAGCAAGCGGCTCGGCTCGGCTGCGATTTCGAGGATGCCATCACGCTCAAGGCCGCCTACTGCAATCTGCGTGGAGGCAAGTGCGGGACCACCAACGAGGTGATGCTGCGGGAGGGGTTGGCGCCTGTGCCCGTCGCCGTGTCCGGCCGGGCCGGGTGGCGTCTGAGTAAAGCGCTGGCGATTGCACGCCATCTGCGCGCGCAGTCCACCAAGTAGCTGATCGACGTCCAACGCCAAGCTGCCCTATCCTCCCATTGCGCCCAATGGGAGGATTTCCCGATGGCCAGCACGATCCCCAACAGCCCGATCGCAGCACGTGAGAATCCGGCGGCCCAACCCGCCGTGAAGGGATTGGCCTACCAGCCACCGGATTCGCGCATGACGCTGCGCGAAGGTCTTGCAGAATATTTTGGGCAGGACGAAGCGCTCATGAACTCGTCCGAACTCCCGACCGACCTGGGCCTCGGGCTGCAATGCCATGACGTCGCCCACGTCGTCTTCGGATGCGATACGTCACTGATGGGCGAAGTGGTTCTCGTGCGCTGGAGTTTCTTTGGCGTCACCGGATCGATCCGCCCGTACTTGACGGGTTTTCGTCGCCCGGAGACACGGGGCCTCTTCCTCGATGCCTTCGCGCGCTTCAGGCTGTCGATGCTGTGGCCCCTGGTGAAGTTCGCGACGATCGCCTTCGTCCGATCGCTGCGCATGCGTAAGCGATGGCCGTTCGAGGAATACGGCGAATACCTGGACCAACCGCTCGACGAGATACGCGAGCGCTTTGGCATTCGGGTGCTCGGGCCGGTCTGATCAACGCGCGATCGCGTGGCGAAACACAAGCAGCCCCGCCTAACGCAACACGCCCCCACCGTAAGCGGACGCAGGCGTTTATCTTTTCCTGGAGCACGAGACCAGATTCGAGCTGGCGTCCGGTCTCGGCCTAACGGCCAGTCGTTCATACTTGTCGCTCGCTAATCGATCGCGGCTCCCCCTTCCGTTGGCAACGTGTTGCAATCGTTGAATTCATTGATGTTTACATGTCTACACGTGCGTAGAGGTGCGTGACGAACACTTAGGTCAAGTTTAGGTCAACTCGCAGATTCGGACGCGAGTGGCCTCAGAACATGAATCCTTGCAATCGTGTGGATAGGCAAAACAAGCTGCGTTTTCCGCGCCACTGATACTCGGTGTTCTTACAAGCAGGACCTGGAGGGGCCCCTTCGAGGGGGGCTTTCCAAATCTTAG
>CAZMFM010000193.1:0-4313 GCA_964565565.1 uncultured Spirochaetaceae bacterium
GACGGAGTCGAGTTCCCGGACGTCGAAAGCGATCACGGCCGATTTTTCCTACGCGACGCCGACGGCGACGAAGTCCTGCTGGGAAACAGTCATGAGGAGGCGTCTGATCGGCGCATCATTGCAGGCACCTATCAGGTTGACTACGAGTGGCAAAGCGGAACCGCGGTTCCCGCGAACCCGCGCGAAACGATCGCATCGGTCGTCGTCCCGGAGCCAGGATTCGCGGCGGGGTTGTTCGTGTCGATCCTCGGGATCAGGGGATTGGCGATGCGACGCAGAGAATGAAGGACGAGCGGTATCGGGGGACCCCCTGTTGCTGCAAGCTCGGAGAAGATTCGGACAAGAACGGAAAAATCGATCCCATCCACCGCAAACCCTGGCCTTAGGCACGACAACTCCGTCCCCAACGATTGTCCGGCGCCCCAACTGCGCCTATCATGACCGACGGAGGGGGCTCCGAGTTTCAGAACCCGAGACGCATTCGGGATAAAAGAGGGAGACTCCCATCCATGCGCAGGTCCGAGCGGCTAAGAGCGCGAGAACAGCGAGGGTGGAACGGGCTTCTCGGCTCGCTGTACGTCGTGCCGCTGCTCATGGTCTTGGTCATGCTCATGGCCGGTGGCCTCCTTGGAGCCACCACCGCCGGTGCTGACATCCCGCGCGTCTACGCGAATCCGATCGACTCGCCCGTCGATCCTGGATTTGCGCAAGCCTTGCCGGCTGGCACCACACCACACTCCCTCTATCTATATCTCGATGCTGGCTCCGACTTCGGTACCGGGACCCCGTGCGTCGACAGCGACGGCGATCATCTTTGTGGACATCGGATCGTTCTCGAAGGGCTTGGCGGCACTCTGCTTAACGGCTTCATCCCCGCCACGGAACTCGACGGCTGGGAACTCGAAGGAACGGATCGCTTAATCACTGTCTGGTCCGACCCAGCCTCGCCCCGACTCGGCCCCCAGCGGATTGGTGAACTCCAAGTGATCCCGGGCGCCTCACCCGGTTCGGTTCGACTCGTCTCGGGCGGCGCGGTCATAGGCAGCCTCGGCTGGACGCCCTTCGAAGCCGAAGATCTGGCGGTTCCCGAACCCGACTTCCCAACGATGGCGATCCTCGGCGTCCTCGCTCTCGCTCTCTTGTTCCGCACAAAGTCCCGCACAAAGCGAAATCGCCTGACCTCGCTTCTTTCGGTCAGCGCTATTGGACTTGGACTGTTCTCCTTCGGGTCTGCGCCTAGCGCTCACGCGGCGGACCCCTTCGCGGTTGAAGTTGCCCGTGTTAGCCAGATGAGTGCCGGACGCGTGCACAATTGCGCCGTGCTCGAGAATCGCGAGCTGCTTTGTTGGGGCATCGACACCTTTGGCTCGATCGACGACAAGCCGACGGGCGCCTATCGTCGCGTCGATGTCGGTGACGATACGAGCTGCGCCGTTCGAATCGACGGCGAGCTTGATTGCTGGGGTCTCGACGACGGACCGATCGGGCTCACCATTCCGCCCGTCCTCCCGCCAACGCGCGAGTACGAGTCCGTGTCGATGGGGTCCCTACACGCCTGCGCTCTTCGATCGGACCAGAGCGTTGTCTGTTGGGGCACGAATACCTTCGGCGAACGAATCCCCCCTGCGAATTTGCGCGCGACGGACGTCACTGCGGGCGCCGACCATTCCTGCGCACGAGAGACGAACGGCACCGTCACCTGCTGGGGTCGCAACAACTTGGACCAGAGCCAATTGCCCCAGCTTCTTCAGGACAAGCGCTACGACCATGTGATCGCAGGCGACAACCACACGTGTGCAATCGATCCGAACGGCGCGGTCGACTGTTGGGGCGATCCGGCCTTTGGAAAGACGTCTCCGCCCGCAACGATTTTCGAGTCACTGAGCGTCGGCAATGAGCACGCCTGTGCTGTGCGGCCAGACGGCATCGTCGAATGCTGGGGACGAAACGATCAAGGCGAGACGCTTCCCCCTGCAACCGCCTTCGCCGCCGTCTATGCGGGCGACGACACGACCTGTGGGCGAGAGCCGAACGGCACAGTGACGTGTTGGGGCGATCCGCTCGGAGGCGCTGCGCAACCGCCCACGACCTCCCTGCACCATGTGGCAGCCGGAGGGAGTCATAGTTGCGTGCTCGGCTTCGATGGCGTGACCGAATGTTGGGGATCGAATTCCGTCGGCCAAACCGCCGCCCCCATCTTGCCCCTCGGCTTGATCGATGCCGGAACCAGCCATACTTGTGGCATCGTCGGCAACGCAGTTGATTGTTGGGGCAGTGACAGTCTCGGGCAGAGTTCACCCACGGTGGTCTCCAGTACCGCGATGCTTCGAGTCTCCGCGGGTGGAAACGCGAGTTGCCTGATCTACCAGCAACCCGTGATACGAACGACGCCCATCGTCTGCTGGGGAGACATCGCATTCGATCAGCACAAATCGCCGATCGGCAGCTTCGACGAAATCAGCGTTGGCGAGAAACACGTCTGCGCCGTCGAGACCGGGGGCGACCTCATCTGCTGGGGCGACCCGTCCGCAACGAACGGTAAGACCGATCCGCCTGGAGGCGTCTATCTATCCGTGTCGGCCGGTACAGAGCACAGCTGCGCGATCGACGAGCTCGGACGCGTACGATGTTGGGGCGACAACAGTTTTGGTCAGTCCCAAAAGCAGGAGTCGATCTTCAAGGCGATTGCGGCCGGTGGGAATCATACCTGTGGCATCCTGCTCTCTGGCCGAATTCGATGCTGGGGAGACGCGACGGACGGGCGCACGAGTCCGCCCAAGGGACTCTTTGAGACGATCTCCGCCAACTCCGACCATACCTGCTCGTCGCGCGTCGGTGGAGGTGTCGCGTGTTGGGGCACCCCGCTTCTCAACCGCACGATCCCCCCGCCGGATGCCGATCTTGATGGCGTGGAAGACGGCATAGACAGCTGTCCCTTCGCTGCGAATCCCGATCAAGCAGACGGAGATGGCGACGGCGCGGGCGACATCTGCGATGTTTGCCCCGGGTTTCCGGACGTCGACCAGCTGGACTCCGACGGCGACGGCGTGGGCGACCGATGCGATACGCGGCCGCGCTTAGAACTCGAACCCGGGAAGATCAACCCGGCTGACGCAACCTATTCGCTCTATCTGGACTGTGGCTCCGTCGCGGTCCGAACGATCGAACCGGAGATCCTGATCCCGGGCTACGACGGGGTCACGGGCACCCCCGTCGTCGCCTTCGGCGATGGCTGCAATGCGAGTGACTGCCTCGCCGCAGATCCTGCCGAAATCGGATCGACCGTCGGTCTAGCGACTTCCTCCGTGTTCTTCCACCCCGTGGCCGCAGCAGGTCGAATAGACGCCCTGCAACTGCGCCTAACAGGGTCGTCAGGCCTCTGCGTTCCCAATCAGCGCGTCTTTCTTGGCACTCTCCGGATTGATGGGGTCACGGACTTCGGCGTCCACCCTAATCCCTCCTCGCCTAATATCAACGACTCCCCGATCGACACGTTCGCAAGCAACTCCGGCGAACCGAAGCCGAGCCACGCTTGGGGACCCCCTAACGCCAAGACCCAGATTTTGATGGAATACCTCGGCGACGACCGATACCGCGTCGGCCTTGTCTCCGAAATCGACATCTATCGAGCGACGATCGGCGTTCGTATTCCGCTCGGCGGTATGATGATCGATGAGGTCATAGGTGACCCGGCCGCGACGTTCTGGATTGGCGCCACGGACAGTACGGGGCCGGACCTCGGATCCCCGCTCCACCCAGACACCCGCTACTTCCAGTTCCTGGGCGATGCGCCGAGCGGCGGTCTCCCCTACCGACGACTGAACGAGGCCGGCGATCTTAATCCCCGCCCCCTTGTCACGTTTACAATCACCGGCGGTGGCGTGACCCCGCCCGTGCTCGAGAGCGTAGGCGTCGAGGACGCCTTTACCGATTCCGCTTTCCTGGACTCCGCAGGCGGCGGTGTCGGGCTGAACGAGGTCGGCCACGAGTTCTTCACCAGCGGGAACGACACCGACAGCGACCTCATTTCTGACGATCTCGACAATTGCCCCTTCGCCGCCAACTTCGATCAGGACGATGCTGGCGGATTCGCTTCACCCGGGATCCAAAACGGTCGAGGCGATGCCTGCGAATGTGGCGATACCACCGACGATGGCAGCGTCACGCTCAGTGGCGATCCCGGTGGCATGATCGACTTTCTGCTGGGTCGACCAGGGCCGGCCAATGCGGGTTCACTCTGCAGCGTGAATGGCGGCATCGAATGTGACGTGGCGGATCTCGTCGCGCTCGGACTGGCCTTCGACGGGACAGTT
>CAZMFM010000194.1:0-4304 GCA_964565565.1 uncultured Spirochaetaceae bacterium
AGTCGATCACAGGAAGCCTGGGTTGGCGGGGGCGGGGGTGGACAGTTGATGTGGAAACGCCCCCGCGAGGTGATCGCGGGGGCGTTTTTCGTTTGGGTCCGCTGGTGGGCGGGGGTTATTCGTCTTCGTCGACTAGTTTGGACTCGTACTTCTTCTTGAGTTCGATTTGGGTTTCGGCGGGGACGGCGGCGTATTTTTCGAATTCCATCGAGAATTCGGCCTTGCCCTGGGTCATCGACCGGAGATCGGTTGCGTAACCGAACATCTCGGAGAGCGGAACCTCGGCGTCGACGGTCGAGAAACCGTCTTCCTCGGTCGAGCCGACGACCTGACCACGTCGCTGCATGATCGTCTTCAGGATCGAGCCCTGGAATTCCGTGGGACCCTCGACCGAGAGCTTCATGATCGGTTCGAGAATCTGCGGCTTTGCTCGTCCATAGAACTCACGGAAGGCGCCCCGGGCGGCGGCCTGGAAAGCCATTTCCGAGGAGTCGACGCTATGCGAGGCGCCGTCGTTGATCAGGATCTTCATCCCGATCACCGGAAAGCCAATCAATCGTCCCTTGCCCAGCGAGCCACGGAAGCCCTTTTCGACCGCGGGGATGTATTCGGTCGGAATCGAGCCACCGCGAATCTTGTTGATGAACTGGAATTCCTTGTCGCCCTCGTCGTCCGGTCCGATCGGCGAGACGATGCCCGCGACCTTGCCGTATTGGCCCGAGCCACCCGACTGCTTTTTATGGGTATAGGAGAAATCGATCTCCTTGGTGATCGTCTCGCGATAGGCGACCTGCGGTTGGCCGGTCTCGACCTCACACTGGTACTCGCGCTTCATGCGCTCGACGTAGACCTCGAGATGGAGCTCGCCCATTCCAGAGATGACCGTCTCATTACTTTCCTGATCGACTGCCGAACGGAAGGTCGGGTCCTCACGAACGAAGCGACCGAGCGCCTTGCCCATATTGTCCGCAGACTTTTGATCGACCGGCTTGATCGACAACGAGATCACCGGCTCGGCGATATGCATCGACGTCATCGCCACGTTGGCCTTCCCGTCGGTGAACGTGTCGCCCGACGCGCAGTCGACACCGAAGAGCGCGACGATATCGCCCGCTGAGGTGTCATTGATGTCCTGCATCTCATTCGAATGCATTCGAATCAGCCGGCCCACCTTGACCTTCTTATTCGTCCGCATATTGTAGATCGTGTCACCCTTCTTGAGGGTTCCCTGATAGACGCGCACATAGGTGAGCTGTCCGTAGCGCCCATCTTCGAGTTTGAACGCCAGCACAACGAGCGGCTTCGAGTTGTCGGTAAAGACCTCGACCTCGGCCTCGTCATTGTCGAGATCGACCGCCATGTTGTGCATTTCGGGGGGGCTCGGGAGATAGCGTGTGACCGCGTTCAAGAGCAGCTGAACGCCCTTGTTCTTGTAGGCAGAACCCATGAAGACCGGCGTCATCTCCATCGTGAGCGTACCGTTCCGAATGGCATCCTTGATCTGCTCCGTCTCGACCTTCTCTTCGAGCATCGCTTCCATCAGCTCGTCCGAAAACATCGAAACCGCATCGAGCATGATCTCGCGATACTCGTCGGCCTGGTCCTGGAGATTCTCGGGAATCTCTTCTTCTCGAATATTCTCGCCGTTGTCGCCATCGAAGTAGTAGGCCTTCATCGTGACGAGATCGATCACACCTTCGAGATCGTTCTCGAGGCCGATCGGTATCTGCACCATGACCGCGTTATGTCCGAGCTTGTCGCGAAGCTGGCCGGTCACCTTGAAAGGGTCGGCGCCCGAGCGATCAAGCTTGTTGATGAACGCGATACGCGGAACCTTGTAGCGCTTCATCTGACGATCGACGGTCATCGACTGCGACTGCACGCCGGCAACACCGCAGAGGATCAGGATCGCACCGTCGAGCACGCGAAGCGAGCGCTCGACCTCGACCGTGAAGTCGACGTGGCCGGGCGTATCGATGATGTTGATCTGGTGGTCGTCCCAAACACAGTAGGTGGCGGCCGAGGCGATCGTGATGCCGCGCTCGCGCTCGAGTTCCATCGAGTCCATCGTCGCGCCGACTTCATCCTTGCCGCGGACTTCGTGGATCGCGTGGATCTTTCCCGTATAGAAGAGGATGCGCTCTGTCAGGGTCGTCTTGCCTGAATCGATGTGCGCACTAATTCCGATATTTCGGACCTTCTCGATATCACCGAGCATCGTTTCTACCTCTAATCCTTCTCTTGGCCAGCCCATGCATCCGGATGCATGAACCGACGCGACATTGGCCAGCGGGTTGTAATCTGCCTGGACAGATTCCACCGGGCCTTACGTCCGCACCCACGCCTGGCTTGAGCGTGCCCACGGCCATGAACTTGACTGCGGTCGGCATGTGGACCGGTGTTGGCCGGATTGATGCGGAACGGTTTCGATCACCGCCCATCGCTGCATTTTTCGGGGGGGGACCAGACCAGTTTCAGGGCGCGCAAATTAGCGGGATTGCGAAGGAAAATCGAGCCCAAGCGGATCTTCGACCGCGATTGGCCCCGCAGGAAGACAAGCGTCGGCCGAGACTAGGGCGATCAGTCGAAGGGCTGATGGGTCTTTGGGCGACGGCTCGACGCCTCGGAAGCGGCGGCGAATTGCTCAGGCCAGGCGATCCCCAACCACGAGCCCCGACTCGGCGGCTTTGGTCTTGCCACTCGCGCGCCGAATCTTCTGGATCCTCAGCGTCCCGCCGCGCACGGCCAACACAAGCCCAGCCTCGTCGACGGCCAGGACCTCACCCGGCGCCCGGGAATCCGAAGACCGCGACTCGATCCCGCAGCCATGGAGCCGAATGACCTCCTCACCACCGAGCCTCAACCAAGCCCCCGGCTGTGGATCGCAACCCCGAATCCGGCGATCGAGCGCCTCGACGTCCTGCGACAGATCCAAACTCGCAGCGTCGTCGTCGATCAGGCCCTGGAAACTCGCGCCCTGCTCCGATTGAGCCGTCAAAACCGCCGTCCCCGCGTCGATCGCCGCCACCGTCTCCACCATGGCGTCGACCCCGATCGGATAGAGCGTGTCGAAGTAGAGGGAAGCCGTGTTGTCAGTCGGCGCGATCTCGAGCCCGGCCTTCTGGACATAAAGAGGGCCGGTATCGACGCCTTCATCCGGCTGAAAGACCGAGATTCCGGTCTCGGCGGCGCCCTCAATGATCTGCCAGGCCAGCGCGCTGCCCCCACGAAAGGCCGGAAGAACCGAGGGGTGAAAGCACACGGATTTGTGTCGCGGGGCGTCGATGATTTCGGGAGGCAGGATGACGGTCGTAAAGGGAAGCACGTTCAACTCTGCGCCGAGCGAGAGATATTCCTCAACTCGCTCCGGAATCGCTACGCCTTTTCGCCGGTAGCCCTTATATCGAAAGAGCGGCCAGCCCTGCGCCTCGGCTTCCTGCGCCAAAGGATCGGCACGACTTCCGGCATCCGGGGGCACGTGCACGGCGACGATCTCATGCCCGGCCTCTGCGAGCCGCGTCGTGACATCACGACCAAAGGGAGCCTGCCCAAACACTGCAATTCGTATCGACATGAACGGACGGTATCACTTTGATGAGAAAGGCGGTTGATCGGTTTTGCTATTCAATCGGCATGCTTCGCACCAGGCCCTTCATGCGTTTCGGAATCTATTTGCTCTTCGCCCTCGGCATGACTTCATGTGCCGGCGAGATCAAACCACTCGGCCCCGTGGAACTGGCGGGAAGACAAGCTTCTAGAATACTTGTCGCGCCCCTCAACATGGCGCTCTCCCTCGCGCCCAGACTCGAGACCTCGACACAGATCGTTGACGACGCGATGGCACGACAAATCGGGGCCAGTGGCAAAACACTCGAACGTCTGGACTACCGGCTTGCCCGATCGCTGTGGGTCAAGGCCGCGAATCAGATTCGACAATCGGGCGGCGAGCAGACTTTCGAAGCCGCAGCGCAGGTCTTTGCGCGACTGGCCGCAGAACGCATCGAGTTCGACGCCCTGATCATCGCTTCCCTCTACCTACAGAACGCCCAGGTGGGTGTACGCTATTTGCGCTGGGATAGCGCAAGTCAGGAAATGACTTTCATTGGACGACCGCGAGGGCAGGTCGAGATGCCGCCGCTGTCGACGGTTCCGGCCGCTTCAATCCACGTTTCCGTGCTGGATTCGGCGGGCGCCGAAATCCATACGCGACGGACCGGAATCGAGCTCATCCAACACATGGAGATCCAGCTCAGCCAACGCAAGGGGCGCGACAAACAGAAATGGATTCTCGTCGACGATGACCC
>CAZMFM010000195.1:0-4281 GCA_964565565.1 uncultured Spirochaetaceae bacterium
CATCCGATTTCCAACTTACCCGAAATCGGCCTTTCTGGAGCCAAATATCGTAGGCCGTAGAGAAGCACCGCGACCGGTACCGCGACTATTCCGCCACCTCCTCACGGCCTTCGAAGTGAATACTCATTTCGTGGGAACGGGGTAGGGTAGGATGGATCACATTTGCGTCACTATTCTCAGAAGATGCGAGTTCGCGTGATGTCGGCGCTGGCCTGAATCCGCCCGTCGGGTGGCTTCGGTTGGTTCCGGTGATTCGGTGATCGACCGGGTTCGAACGGTTCTTCCTTGTCCAGGAAGCAGAAGATGTGGGGGATGAAATTGAAATTCTTTGCGGCTCATTCATTGGCTTTGCTCGTGATGGTGGTGCTTCTGCCCTTTCTAGTGCAGGCCACCGGGTGTGGACGAATTCAGGAAGCATTGATTCAGCGGCAGATCGACGCGATCGAGGAAGGCAATCGGAGAAGTTGGATTGCCGACGATGCCATGCACGTTGTGTTGTGTGGAACAGGCACTCCGCTTCTGGATATCGAACGTGCTGGGGCCTGCACGGCGATCATTGCTGGAGGTCAGATGTATTTGATCGATGTCGGACCAGGTTCGACCGAAAGGTCGCTCGAATATCGCCTCCCTCTTGAACATCTGGGCGGCATCTTTCTCACGCATTTTCATTCCGATCACATCGGCGAACTCGGCGAGGTCGTGACCCAGAGCTGGATTGCTGGACGCGCAACGCCTCTCGATGTGTATGGACCATCGGGGGTTTCCGGCGTGGTGGAGGGCTTCCAGAAGGCCTATTCGCTCGACCAGCAATACCGCACCGAACATCATGGCCAGGGCGTGATGCCGAAGGAGGGGGCGCGGATGCGCGCCCATACCGTCATCGCCGATTTGCCCGGGACTAGGCCAGTCTTCGAAAGCAACGGCCTGAAGGTGTTTGCAATCAACGTTGATCACAGACCGGTGGTTCCCGCGCTGGCCTATCGTTTCGAGTATGGCGGTCGGGCGGTGGTGATCAGTGGAGATACGTCCTACTCAGAAAATCTCGCAAAACGCGCGAAGGGTGCCGATCTGTTGGTGCACGAGATTCTTCAGGCCGAGCTGCTTGGAAACGTCAGCGAAGCGATGTCTCGGCGAGGTCTTGCGCGCTTGTCAAAGCTCACTTCAGATGTTCGCAACTATCACACCACACCGGCGCAAGCGCTTCAGATCGCACGTGCTGCCGGCGTAGAAACTCTGGTGTTCACTCACGTCGCGCCGTCCTTGCCGAGGCTTGTCGCCAGGCGAGCATTCTTCGAGGGTCTCGACGATCGGGGGAATATCGAAGTTGTACTCGGCGAAGACGGCATGCATTTTCGTCTGGGCGCGGACGGGCTCAGCGGTCCGGATCAACTCGACTAACGGGCTTCGGAAAGCCCACTGAGTCACTTGGAACCGGAAACCTCGGGAATCATCACCCGCAGAACGAGGTCGATGTGCTCTTCCACGACGCGCGGTGAGCGCGAGTCCCGCCCTGTCAGCAGCTCGTATTCGACGGTTTGCGTGAAGATCAGCGTCGATCCAATCAGCAGGTAAGCGAGATGGACGACGTCACCTTTCACCATCATGCCACGCGACTGAGCAGCTTCGATGCCTGAACAGCTCGCCTCCATGAGTGGACGCACGTGTTGCTCGACGAGCCACCGCGCGCGGGGACCGATCGTCGCGCCCTCATGCATCATGAAGCGAACGAACTCCGGATGCCTCGCCGTCAGACGCAAGAACTCGCGAAGTGTGTCTCTGAACGGGTCGTCGTCGGCTGCGTTCTCGAGATCGCCAAGCCTGTCACCAATCTCTGCACCAATCTCCGCGAAGAGATGGTCGGCGGCCGCTTTCCAGAGCGAAAGCTTCGAACCGAAATGGTGGGTGATGAGCTGCTGCGTCACGCCCGCGGCGTCCGCGATCTTGCGCAGGCTGGCTGCCGCAAATCCCAATTCAGCGAATGCGCGGAGCGCTTCCTCGAGGATTCGCTCCCTCGTCTTCGCCGCCTCTTGTCTAGAGCGCCGTCCCGTCTGTGAATTCGCTGTCACTTCGCTCATCCCGCTCGGTCATACGGTTGCTTGACAACCGTAAAATATATGATTAATTTACATTGCGATTGTCAAGCATATCGATCTAAGGGCCTGTTTGAGCAATCTACCAAAAACTTCTTGAACGTTTGCCGCCCGAACCATTTGCGCCTGATCACGTGCGGCAGAGAGGCAGAGAATGAAGCGCGTACTCGACCGTGAGCCCATGAAGGCTCCCAGCCGCCTGTCCCACGTCACGTTAAGGGTGCAGGACCTCGAGCGGTCGATTGCCTGGTACGGCGAGGTGGTGGGCATGGAGGTGGTGGAAGCCATCGGCCCGATCGCCTTCCTCACATTTGATTTCGAGCACCATCGCATGGCGCTGATCCAGACGTCTGTTAGTTCGAACAATGAACCGGGTGCACCGGGGCTCGACCACATTGCCTTTACGATCGATAGCCTGGGCCAGCTCTTGTCGACCTACCGAAGACTCGCCGATCTCGGTCACAAGCCGTATCTCCCAATCAACCACGGCGTGACGACCTCCCTCTACTACCGGGACCCGGACGGCAATGGCGTCGAGTTCAACGTCGAAAATTTTGCGACCGAGAAGGAGTTGAAGGGTTGGATGCATTCGGATGTGTTCAAGGCCAATCCAGTCGGCGTACCGTTCGAGCCCGAAGAGCTGATCGCCCGATACGAGGCGGGCGAAGCGATCGAAGATCTCCTTCGACTCCCTACAACGGTGGAGTGAACTGAACCGGCACGAGGCTTCGGTTCACAATCGGAGGTGTAGGTGGCAGTCTTCAGATTCAAGAATTCCCGGCGGGAGGCAAGATGACGCTCGAACACAGACAATCGAGTCGCCCGTCTACTCTTTGTCATCACCGCGTTTGGCGCGATCGCGCTGACCGCTGCGCACATATTCGTGGGCGGCCGATTCTTTGTTGGCGGAATTTTTACGTCGAATGATCTCGATCCAGTGGTTCAATGGATGGCCTATTTCGTCTGGCACGTTGTGTCCGTCTTCTTGATGTTGATCGCCGCAGCATTCGCATACCTCGCTTGGAGGTTCGATTCCGTAGTCGCGCACGTCAAGCCGCTCGCCTACTTCGCCACGGCGTTGCTACTCGGCGTCGGCGTTCTGGGGATTTCATTCGGTCTGATCAGCAACGGGGCACTGTCCGTAACCCCTGTCCCCTACGCCTGGGGGGCGCTTGGCCTATTGGCGCTCTTGGGTAGCACCAAGATGAACTCGTGAGTTAAGCCTTCCTCTTCTGCAGACGCTCAGCAACCCAAACCTTGATGATCTGTATACCGTCAGCAGCAGCAAGAAGAAGCGTGCTGCAAAGGAAAGTTCGGCCACGCAAGCACTCGTGAATCGCCCCAGAGTGGTGTGTCCTGAGTTTTCCGGTGACAGTCCATCGAGAGATCGCCCGGGCGCTGGATATTGCTGCTGCCGGAGAGAAATCCGATACGGCGAAGCCTATGAAAGGGATGGGCGCTGGTGTGCTGGAGATCGTACTTCGACACCGAGGTGATGCTTTCAGGGCGGTGTATGTCGTGAAGATCGGTGATGACGTTTGGGTTGTTCATGCGTTCCAGAAGAAGTCGAAGAACGGGATCAAGACGCCGAAAGAGGAAACGGACGTGATCCGCGACCGGCTCAAGCGATTGAAGGAGATGTTGAGATTACTACCAAGAGTGACGAACTCGAGCTTGTCCGCGGATCCGGCAATGTGTTTCGGGATCTGGGGCTGGCGAATTCCGACAAAGAACACCTGCGGGCGCAACTGGCCGCGGAGATCATCGGTATTGTGCGTCAGCGGAAACTCACGCAGCGCGAAGCAGCCAAGCTTACGGGGCTCACCCAGGCCGAAGTTTCGCATATCAAGAACGCGAAACTGACGGGATTTACGATTGATCGCATGGTCACGGTGCTCGGCAAGCTCGACCGTCAAGTGAAAATGGAGGTCGTGCGGCCTCGTCGTCGACGGTCGGTCAAATCCGCGTAACTAGAGTGCCCGCAATTTCACAGATTCTCCGACTTGACCTAAACTTGACTTAAGTGTTCGTCACGTACCTCTACGCACGTAAAAACACGAAAACATCAATGAAATCAACGATCGCAACACGTTGCCAACGAAAGGGGGAGACGGGAGCGATCAGCGAGCGACGAGTGGAGTGGCCGTTAGGCCGCGACTGGACGCCAGTTCGAATCTGGTCTCGTGCTCCA
>CAZMFM010000196.1:0-4194 GCA_964565565.1 uncultured Spirochaetaceae bacterium
ATACATCGGCCAAAAGTACGCCGTCCTCATCTTGCCCTTGGATTTGCGTCCCGCTCGGATCGGTGTCTCGTTCATGGCGAGAACCTTGCTCTCAAGCACCAAGGCTTGCTGTGCTGCGTAGATCGGTTCGAGTAGAGCGATGGCGCTATGCGTCGAGTCAGTCAGCGAGGCCCGGCAGACAGTGATTCCCGCCGCCTTCCAGCGGACCGTTGAGCAACCGGGGAGCGTCAAGATCAATTCGCATTCAGCCGCTGACGCTGCAACCGCGCGTGAGGATTGCGTGAGCTCGACGAAGGCGGGTTTGCGCTTCTGTATTCGTCCCATCGCCTTTCGTTTAGAAAAACTACTTTTCGCAATGTTCTCCTCACGACAGAATGCGGCTTCCGTCATTCCGTTTTCGCGAAAGCAGGAGAAGATCCCTTACCACTCTTCCTTGCTGCGACGGATCTTGCCATTTGAACTCATCTTCATCATTAAACCCTCCTGTTCCAAGGGAATGACTTCTAGCTCGCGATGATCGGGAAGAGGAGAACGCTCAAATGGACCGCTTACACTCCGCCGTCTGATCCCTCAATTCGAGATCGTCTTCACGCTCTCGTGAAGACGATCCGGAAGATCACCCGGGATGGTGCGAGGTTTTCATCAAACTGCGGTCTCGGCGAGACGTTTCGAGAGCAATCTCCAAGTGAAGCGATAAGTTCAAGTTGTATTGTTTTTCAGAATGAGTATTCTGTTAACGCCATGGCCCGAACCCGCGAATTCGATCCGACCGACGCCCTCGACAGGGCGATGCACGCCTTCTGGTCAAATGGCTTTGAAGGTGCGTCTTTCGAGAGGCTTGTCGACGAAACGCGTGTCAGTAGACACGGCCTCTATCAGGAGTTCGGCGACAAACGCAGCTTGTTGTCTCTCGCGCTTACTCACTATGAACGAACCATACTGAAGGACTTGACGGCCGATCTCGGGAGTGACGGCGCATCGCTCGCGGCCATCGAAACTTTCTTCGAGCGAGTCGCCCGTGTTGCGAGGAGCGAATCGGGCGGATCCGGTTGCTTCATGTGTAATTCACAAGTCGAGTTGAGCTCGGATCCAAGAATCAGAAAACAGACGGACGCGTTCTTTCGTCGACTGCACCGACTGTTTCGCCTGGCCCTGGATCGAGCTTGGGTGGAGGGTGAGCTCCATGTGAGCGCCGATACGAACAGTCTCTCGCACTATCTCATTGGGTTAGTTCGCGGAATTTCTGCCAATGCTCGGAGCGGTTCGAGTCAATCGCAGTACCGCGCTTACGTCGAAACGTCGCTCGGTGTGCTTCGCTAATTTTTGACTAAAACAGAATAGATATTCTGAAAAGGAAGATCGATATGCAAAAAAACCAGCTCGCCGCGCTCACAATGTTCGCAATATTCGTCCTTGGCGGCTGCGCGACGACCCCTGACAGTCGGTACCTCCTGTCCTTCTATGATGTTTCGGCACAGCCGACAGATGAACTCATCGAGAATGTCCTGGATTCCCTTGAGCCGCGATTGGCAACCCATGGAGGTGAGCTGGCTGTCGCGCCAATTCGAAACACTGGACCACTTCATACCGCCGCAATACCGGAATACACAACTAACGTGCCCGGAGACTATCTGATCATTTCCAGGTTCCCGTCCCAGAAGGCACTTGATTCGTTTCTGGAAAGTGATGAGATCCGTTCAGACCGAGATCGAAGCGGTGTTCACATTGGCGCAATGGTAACCGCCAAAGTGTTCAAGCCGATGCCAACGATGCCTGACTACCCCGTCATTGGAACCATCGATCATCGTCACGACCCAGCGTTCATCCTCTTGAACGGCATTAGCATGAACTCGATGGTGAATCCGATGACAGGAATCCGAATGCTGCGGTACATGAACGCAAATCTCCCAACCCTCGAAGAGGCCGGGACGATCGTTCTGGCGGCGTTCGAAGCGTTGGACGTGGTCGCTGGAAAATTCGATTTCGACATGCTCTTTCTGACCGAGTGGCCGAGCCTTGAAGTGTTCAACGACATCCACGCCGAGGCCAGCTTCATAGACCTGGCTCGAAAGACTCGAAACCGGGCATTCAATCGGTTTGCAGACGATCAAGGCCTGATTCTCTTCGATCTAGGTCAAGTTGTTCGGCGAGATGATAGTTCGCGCGGTACCGGCATGCTGAGAGCGGAACGAGAATGAAGGCCCCATCTCGGGGCTGCGTGTAAGTACGGATATGACAATCAATCCTCGATTGGTCGAGTCCAGCACGAACCGCTGGCTCTGACCGTTAGCGAAAAAAAGGGACACCATCGAATGCCAGAATTCAAGGATCGATTCGGACCTTGGGCGATCGTCACCGGAGCCTCTGAGGGAATCGGGCGCGAGTTTGCCCGTCAAATTGCAGCGGAGGGAATCGACCTGATCCTCGTCGCGCGGCGGAAAAATCTGCTCGAAGACCTCGGGCGCGATCTCTCGAATGAGTATGGCGTTGAGTGCATCGCTGTGCCCGCTGATCTTAGTTCGCCGGGGTTCCTCGACACGATTCGAGCGGCAACGGAAGGGCGCGAGATCGGGCTCCTCGTTAACAATGCCGGGATCGGGTCGCTCGGTGAGTTCCTTGAAGCCGATCTTGGAGAGCTGCGGGGAGTCTTGGCCGTCAACACGACGGCGCCGACTGTTCTTAGTCATTCCTACGGGCGTGAGATGGCTCGACGCGGACGTGGTGGGATCCTGATGGTTTCCTCGATGGTCGCTTTTATGTCCGCGCCTCATATGTGGAACTATCCTGCGACCAAGGCCTACATCCTGCTGCTCGGAGAGGCCCTGAATTACGAGCTTGGAGGCCATGGAGTGGCCGTGTCGACGATCCTACCGGGCTTCACGTCCCCTGGGTTTACGGATCAGCTGGATGTATCCCTGATTCCGATGCCTATCGCAAAGAGCCCGAAGGTCGTACAAATCGCGCTGCGAGGCCTGGGGCGCCGGTCCGTGATCCTTCCTGGGTTCATGAACAAGATGATGTACCGAATGTCCGGGATGATGCCGCGCCGCCTGAACGTGGCGATGATGGGCATGATCAACAAGCGAATTCGATGGAAGCACGAACCAGCCGCGTAAGCTTGGCCGCTCAGCTGACGCATACTCCGCGCGGGGGTCCGGGCTCCTCCAGAGTTCCTCGTCAATGAAATAGTTGCCGCCGCCTAGCGGTCCTTTGGAGCCAAGTCGAATAACATGGAGACGAAATCATCATGAACCTTGTCGGAAAGACGATCCTGCTCGGACTCTTCACGCTCGGATGCACCCTCGGACTCGGCGGATGCATGAAGTTCATCCCCGCGATCGCGCCTGGCGTGGAGGCCGAGCCTGCGATCAGCCCGGATTTTCCCTTCGAATCCAGGTACGTCGAAGTCCTCGGGTCGAAGATGCACTACGTCGAGGAGGGCGAGGGCGATCCCATTCTGCTCTTACACGGGAATCCATCTTCGAGTTATCTCTGGCGCAACGTTATCCCGTTGCTCCGCCCGGCCGGTCGCGTCATCGCCGTCGACCTGATCGGAATGGGGAAGAGCGACAAGCCCGACATCGCCTACCAGTTTCAAGATCACATCGCCTACGTGGATGCCTTCATCGAAACGCTTGGACTCGAAAATGTCGTCCTGGTGCTTCACGATTGGGGCGGTGGGATCGGTTTCGACTATGCGATGCGCCATCCCGAAAATGTCCGGGGTATCGCATTCATGGAAGCCGTCCTGCGACCTTCGCGTTGGGAAGATGCCAACCCCGTCGCACGCTATCTATTCAAGCAACTACGTGACGAGGAGACTGGATATGATCTCATTGTTCGGGACAATTATTTCGTCGAGAAATTGATCCCGATGATGGCGGGACGCGATCTCTCCGAAGAAGAAATGGATCACTATCGAGCGCCTTACCTGAAGCAGGCCGACCGGAAGCCAATCCGCGTCTGGCCACAGGAAATACCGATCGACGGCAGCCCCGAACGCACCCACACCCGAATCGCCGCGACCTACGAGAAGCTCAAGGAATCGAGCGTGCCCCTCCTGCTGTTGGTTGCGGAACCGGGGATGATCATGGGCGAATCCCTCGTCGCGACACTCCAGAATGAGCTGCCTCGAATGAAGACGAAGAACATCGGACCGGGAATGCACTATGTACAGGAAACACAACCCACTCG
>CAZMFM010000197.1:0-4171 GCA_964565565.1 uncultured Spirochaetaceae bacterium
TACCTCAGGGCTCGGTACTACCAGCCGGGGGCGGGGCGGTTCCTTTCGCGGGATGCGTTTGCGGGGTTCGAGAGGAATCCGATTTCGCTGAACAAGTATTTGTATGCGAATGGGAACCCGGTGATGGGGGTCGATCCGAGTGGGCGGTTTACGATCGGCGAACAAGCGACAGTCGCTGGAATACAAGAGACGCTGGCGACTCAGGCGCTGCCAAGCTTGTTGAGACTGCATGCGAGCGCTGTCGCACGAGCGGTCGCCGTTCCGACTGGTAGGAGAATCGCGCAAGAACAGGTTCGACTCGCTTCGCGGCTTCTAGTGGCCGCGCTGCTGAGTACGGTCGCGGTAACAGTCGGCCCTCATGATGATCCGTCACCCCCTGAGATCGTCTATCGCGCGCTTCGTCCAGATGAGAACCCGCTCCTCGGGTTGTACGCGAAGAATCCCAGCGCATCGATGAGCGTGAACAATTTCGTGAGAAATGGCTCAAGACCCTGGGTGAATTCGCAATTTATCTCAACGACCCGTAGCCTTGCCGTCGCGTCGCGAGCTGCCGCGACCTCCGATGGAGGGCGCGTTGTAGCGATCAATCTCAAGCGAATCGTCGGTACGTTTATTGACCTGTCAACGCGGGCAGGTCGCGCCGAACATCTGACGAATCCCCTTGCGGTAAACTTTGCTCGGGCCAGTCAAGAAGTCCTAATTCTTGGCTATGTACCCCCAACGGCGATCAGTCCAATCTTTTAGTGATATAGACAGCGAGTATCGAAGATGAATGAGCTACAGGCAGCGTCGCTCGAATCACTAGAGTCGGCATTCCTGGATCTGCTGGTCCCACTACGATCAGGCGACGGGTACAATCGAAATTCGCTGGACTGTCTTCTGGCTGCGCTGCACGACTTTCACGATGTATGGCGCGGCGAAGCGACGGTTCCAAAGCTCGCTGTCGTCTACTTTGTTGCCGCCATTCCTGTGCTTGAGGATGCGGCGGCACACGGAGAAGAAGCCGCCAAAGCCGAACTGTTCGAAGCGATCAATAAGCTGTCGAACGCCATTGATCGGGTGATCACTGACGGTCAACCGAGTCGAGAATTTCTCGCCTGAACCGAATTTGTACGAAGGCCCGCTCTCGAACTGGCTCCTCGGCGTCCCGATTTCGAGGAGATTTCCGAATTGATCGAATCGGACGAGTAGTCGCGTACGTCGAATTCTTCATCAAAGACGGCAGAGAGTTTGAATGAAGAATGTCGTTGCCGGTCGTCGTGGCAGCGACGCCAGGGTTCTATCTAGCGAATCGATTCGCGACAAAGCTCCACGCGCTTACAACGTGGGCGTTGCCTTTGCGACTGTCCGTCGAAAGGGCGACTGCGGGGATTAGGCAAGCCGTGTACCTTCGGCAGCCGCTAAATCTCCAAGCTGGCAACGTATTCGAGAGTAATTTTCGGCCGATTATGCCGGGGGTGCCATCGGTACGGCTGTAAACGCCTGGCGCGAGCTCGGCGGTGCTTTGATAGGACAACCGTCAGCGACAGTGCCGGATTTTCTGCTTGGACAAGCCGGGTTGCGCTTAGGCTTGTCAATAAGTTATCGCTCGGTTCCACTCGGCGGCGTGGGTGACTACATTCGAAAGAACTTTTGATGAGAGATGACCGAGTGCGGGCTATTCGATCTGACATTTGTTCATCATTCACGAATCTGCTGAAGACGATGAGTGCCGGTCTGCTGGTCGCAGCGATGTGTTTCTTGATAGGTTGCTCGAATGAAGTCGCTGAAGATGATGCGAGATGGACTGATTTTATCGCAAGGTTGATGAACTCTATCCAAAGTGGCTCCGAATTTCAGAGTGAAGTCGGTCTCGTTACGACCCCCGAGGAGAGGAGTGAACTCGAAAGGCTTGCTGAATTCTCCTTCGAATTTAGTCGCTGTAAGTGGATAGGGACTTCTCGAGAATGTTATGTGGATTTCGCAGATGGAACTGGAGCGGTATTCTACATTCACCTTACGGAAGACAAAGTCGACGACCTAGGCATAGGTATCTACCCGGCTGACCCGAAAAGCCGCCCAGCCCTCTCTGTCAACAACGATGAGGCACCAGTTCCATGAACAAAATGCACTCGGACCGGGGGCAGCCGCGCAGATTCAGTTTGTCCATGGCGTACGCGGGCTATTCCAATGGATTCAGTTGTATTTTGGACCATCAGCGTGAACGGTGACGATGGGGAGTTCGAATGAAAGCTGTATACGGAAAGGCCGTCCGTAAGTACTTCGCCGCAGCGGTCAAACGGGACTTTTCGGATTGGGAACAGGTGGATGGATCCGGGAAAATTCCGCAGGGCTGCTTGATGTATCGCGCCGCGGCCCGCGGTGGATTTGTATTCATCATGCTTCACATAGCGTCTAGTCATGAATGGTTTACGTTAGAGATTGGTTGGCATCGACTTTCCGAGTGTCCGACGTCGATTTTGTATCCGGGGGGTTCGCCGCCCGAAAGTGCCGCGTTGGGGTATCGGATTCAACACTATTGGAATTCTCGCGACGGCGATCATTGGTGGTACCCCCTTCGCTCAAAGCCGATCAAAGATGATTCGATCTCGAAATCCGAATGCGCTCGGCAGCGCGTCGCTCCGTTCGTAGAAGATGCGATTTCGAAGATTCGGGAGTTTGTCATTCCGTATTTCGAACATCAGTTCGATCCGGATGATCCTTTCCGTGATTTAATCGAGTTCGAGCACCGGCTCCTTTCCGAACGCATGTAGCGAATCGAATGCGCCCGGTTCGCGCCCGGTGGACAGCGCACCCGCTACCCAATTTTCGCCCGATCGAATCCGTGTGGAGACCCTGGATCCATCGACGGCGGACAAGAAAACCGCGGATTTGAATGGACGCGGTGCAATCGTCGACTCGTTCAGCGGTTGGATGATCTTCTACGATGCTTCCGGCGTTATCGGCGATCGTTTCAGGTAGGAAACATTCGAAGGGAGGATGGCTCGAATGAAGAAGTGGATAGTTGCGGCGTCGATACTCTCAGTAGTTTGTTTCAACGGAGTTGACGCACTCGCAGAAGAGCAGGAGGTGATTCGCGTATCGGTAGTCAATCTGATCGCGAATCCCAAAGACTATGATGGAAAGCGGGTGCTGGTCGGGGGGTTCTACGTTCTCGAGACTGAAGAGTCTGTCCTCTACCTATCGAGAGAGGCGGCGGAATTCGGAATTTTCGCTCTTGGCATTTGGATTGACTTCGAGGAGAGCGGCTTAGATCCGTCCCAATTCAATGGCAAGATTGTCTCACTGATCGGCGTCGTAGATGGCAATCGATCCGGAAGTTTTGATCTGAATCCGGCTGCGATTCGGTCTCTAAAAAAAGTCCGAGTGATGGATCGAAGGAGGTTTGGAGAGTCGAATCGTTCAGCGACGCCTAAATGAGGTGGCACCTGGGTACCTATGAAGACCATAAATCGATAGGGAACTCAAGTACCCGGGCGTGATCAATGCCGCCGAACTTGCGAGAGCGGTGAGGTAGGAACTTGACTCGGTGCATTCTTGTTCTGGAGTACGACCACGATGAGTCGACGCACGACAAAGGTCGTGTGTGGATTGCGTCTAGCGATCGCGCGCCGGACCTTGAAGGTGATGGAAATTTCGAAGACCTCGAGGGTTGGGTGCTTGTTTGCGGCGCGATCGACTACGAAGAGGCTTCGAAAATCCACGGCGGGCTGGCAGCGTTCCTGAGAGGGAACGGTGTGGAAGTAGCGGACGAGGGCGTTGCAAGGAGTTGACCCCGTACAACCGCATGCTCGCGACCACGACTGCTCGCTTCTGAGGCAAGCGAGATTGCTGATCATGTGTGGGAGGGACACGAGGAAGAGCTGCGTGATGCGTTGGCAGTCACGAGTGTCGAAGAATTGGAAGCGTGGATTGAAGATGTCGTGGGAGGGGCTATCGATTCAACCAAGCATCCAGATACCTTCGTTGCGCCCGAGTGTTCGTCACCTTGCCTGGCTTAGCCGCCATCTTCGTGCCTCTTTGAATCAAGAATCCCCCGACTGGCTTGCCATCGCATGCTCGAGCATCGAGACCTTCGGCCGGATGAAGATGCCTTCCGCCTCCGCGCAGAGCCGGTCTCCATTGTGCATCGTGCCCTTGATGAAGTATTTTCGGCCTTCACGCCGGTCGA
>CAZMFM010000198.1:0-4114 GCA_964565565.1 uncultured Spirochaetaceae bacterium
CCGCGTTCGAGGTTGTAGTCGCGAATCATCTTTGCGAGACGCGCCTGCGGCAATCGAGCTCCCCGCACCGGGCCGGAAGCAATCGCCTCTACTAGAAAGCGCTTCGGCAATCGGTCGTCCTCGGGTCGCCAACCCTCCCGCACATTGAAGGCCTTGCGAAGATCGACGATCCGCTTCGCGATCGAGCGCAATGATTCTTCGTCGAAGCGCTCCCCGGTCACTGCACTCAAAAGCTCGGCACAATCGAAGTGGAAATCTTCGAGCGCACCACGCACGAATTTGCAGAGAATCAGGGAATCCAGCAGTGCCGCGCGATCCTCAGTTTCGATCGCCCGCCGCGCGGTCGCTTCGCCGCCGTCCCGTCCACTACCCCGGCTCCTGCCTCCGCTCAGCCGATTGACCCCTTCGGAAAAATCGACTTCGTAGGCGCCGCTGCGGTTGTGATCGGCCCCGCGAACGCCGACCGCAAAGCCTAACGCCATGGTCTGTAAGGCACGGGGTTCATAGCCAGGCAACTCGAGTCCCTTGACCTGGGGCGCAAAGTCAATCGCGTCGCCGCCGATCGCATGGGCCATCCGACGTGACCCTTCCGCCAGTTGATCCCCGAGCCCCTGACGATGAGCAATCTGATCGAGCCAGCCAAGCAAAGCCTCGGGATCATCGAAGCACGGCCCCTTCGCGAGCATCCCGCGCTGACTACACTCCATCGCGAAGGCCAGCGTCGCCCCCGCGGAGATCGTATCGATCCCAAGCTCGTCACAGCGACTGGCCGCCGCCAACACGACGTCTGGATCCGCAATGCCGAGCAGTGGCCCGAGGGCAAAAAGGCTCTCATATTCGACACGCGTCTCGCGCGTTCCCTCATCCTTCTTTTCGACGCGCCCTTCGATGGCCCGTTTGCCTGGATTGAATGCGAATCGATGCTCGCAACCGATCGTACAGCTCGCGCACGAAGCCCTTCCGTGTGGACGCTCTTCCTGCCATGCCTCGGACGAGAGGCGCTCAGCCTCTTCGAAATGACTCTGTTGAAAGTTGCGCGTGGGCAGCGTGCCCAGCCGATCGAAGGAAAGTAGATTGCCGATGGTTCCGAGTTCGCGGTATTTCGCGGTCGACTCCCCGGCCGCGCGTTTTCGCAATTGCCTCGCCAGGCGGTCGACACGTTCTGGATCCGCAACCTCGGTGGCGACCTCGCCGCGAATTGCGATCGCCTTCAGGCGCTTGGATCCCATCACGGCCCCGAGCCCGCCCCGGCCCGCATGTCGACCGTCCGCGCTCAAATTCGCAAAGCGAACCATGCGCTCCCCGGCCACTCCAATCGCCGCCACTCGGCCGAAGGCCGCCAACGCCTCTGCCGTCTGCTCGGCCGATCGCCCCCAACACTCGCTCGGCCGAAGACGACCGTCCACGAGTTCCGAAGGTTCCGCGCAAGCGCCCACCAGGACGATCGCATCAACGCCAAAGGCCTTCCCCGCGATCGCAAAATGACTACTCGATAGAGCATCCGATAGGCCACCAGTCAAAGGCGACTTCGCAATCACCGCAAATTTCGCCGAAGTCGTCAGCCCTGTTCCGACCAGCGGGGAAAACGAGAAGATCAGTGGGGATTCAGGGGCGAAGGGGTCGACGCCGACTGGCGCCTCCTTATGCAAGAGCCAGGCGCCAAGCCCCACCCCGCCCAGCGTTCGCCGCAGCACCGAGTCCGGAAGAGGAATTCGCTCGCCTTCGTTTCGCCCGAGATCGAAGCGCCAATAGCAACCGTGAAATCCCTTCATCGCGGCCACTAGCCTCCGGCGAGCGCGTCGATCACGCTCACTCGCTCGCCGGGACCCACGGGTACGGACAAGTCCCGCACGAGATCTCGTCCGCCCAGACAGACCAGATGAGATTTCCGTATTCGACCTTCCGAAATCAGCCCGGAAGATTCGGGGACCTGCGCAAAGAGATCACCTAACGTCCCGACCGCGAGCCGCTCATGAATCCGGCTTCTCTTCCGTGCCGCTCGACCCAGGAACTCGATTTCCGCAACGGCGCCCGGCTCGCGTCCGCGAACCGCATCGAGATATTCATGCGGCGTATTGAAGCCCTTCCATGCCGGGAGGCCATCGGTCGAAGCATATTCGATCGGCTGATAGTCGAGTCTTTCGAGCAGTCGAAGGGGGCGGCGGATGTCCTGCTCGAGCAGTTCGTCCGCTTCACGCCAGGCAGCACAGGGATAGACACCCGAGAGGACCTGCACGTGTCCATCGGCGACCGGGGCCGCCGCTCGACCGAGCGTCAGGAGGTTTTCGACGAAGTCCGGGCGCAGGAAGGGCGCGTCGACACTCGTCACGAAGGCCAGCTCGGCGGTCGCGGCCCGGAGCCCCTCACGGATCCCGACGAGTGGACCGCCCCCCTGCTCGCGATCGAAAACCACGCGGGCTTGGAGCGGAGGCAGATCGACTTCCTCGGAGGTCACGATGATCACCTCGTCGACAACGGGAAGAAGAGTCGAAACGACGTGCTCGATCATCGACATCCCAAACCACGGCAGCCAGGCCTTGGCTCGTCCCATTCGCGACGAACGTCCACCGCAGAGAATGATCCCGGCCCGCTTCACGACCGACCTGTTCTTTCAATCTGATGTTGCACGACGCACCTGATCCGGAAAGCGGTTGAGTATCGAAAGCAGGGGCCCGAGCGCGACCTGCCCCAGTCCGCAGATACTCGTCTGCATCATCGTGTCGTGAAGCGAACGAAGCAGCGCTTCGTCTTCCGCAGAGACCGCGCCTGCCTTTTCAATCAAGGCCACCGCCTTCTCCGACCCGACTCGACAAGGCACACATTTTCCACACGACTCGTTTCGAAAGAAACGGGTGATGCTCGTGCCAACGTCGAGCAAATCACGCCCTTCCGCCACGAAAATCGTCGCGCCGGAACCCAGCATCGTGCCCGCCTCCGCGAGCGCATCAAAGTCGAGGGGTAGCGCCAGGGCTTCAGCACCCAGAAAATTGCTCGATGCGCCCCCTGGCGCGATCGCGAGAAGCGAAGCGTCGTCCTTCATTCCACCATGAAGCGCGAGTAGTTCCGCGAGCGTCGTCCCGACGGCCACCAGGGATACGCCGGGCCGTTCGACGTCGCCGCTCGTCGACATGAATTTGTGTCCCGAGAAGCCGTCTCGACCCAGGCCGTGCCACCAATGCGCACCCTGCGCGACGATGCCCACCGCATGAACCAGGGTCTCGACGTTGTTGATCAGGGTCGGCTTTTGATACAGGCCGGCGTTTCCAGGAAAGGGCGGCTTGTTGCGTGGTTCGCCGCGGCGGTCCTCGATGCATTCGAGGAGTGCGGTTTCCTCGCCCAGGATATAGCCACCCGGTGAGACGAAGATCTCGACGTCGAAGGAGAAGTCGCTGCCGAAAATATTCGGACCCAGGACGCCTAACGCCCGGGCCCGATCGATCTCCGCCGCAAGTCGCCGCCGCTCGGGTTCGTACTCATGGCGGATGAAGACCGTTCCGCGATCCGCGCCAACGCAATAGGCGGCAATCGCCATTCCCTCGATCAGTAGATGTGGCAGATCGTGAATCAACTCGCGATCCTTGAACGTTCCCGGCTCGCTCTCGTCCGCATTGCAGATCACGACCTTCGAAGCGGCCGTTTCGGCAGCGACCAGCGACCATTTCCGTGCCGTCGAAAAACCGGCACCCCCCATCCCGCGGAGCCCGGCGGCTTCGAGTTGCTCGATCGGCGCCGTACGCGAACCCGACAGGACCTGGCGAAGGACCCGATAGTCACGGCCATCGCCTTCAGCCTCGGGACCGGCGGCCTCGGGCGTCTCGACGTTCACGACCGAGTAGGGGTCCGCGGCCGGCCAATCACGAATGGCGCGCGAAACGGGCTCGCTCGTCGTCGCTGCGACACAAGCAGCCAGCGTCGTCCGGTCGGAGGCGTCGAGGATCTGATGGCCCAGCGCAGCGGCGGGCGCCTGATCGCAGCGTCCGAGGCAGGACGTCTCCGCGATGACCACGTCATCCCGGCCAGCCGCCCATTCGCACAGCGCGCCGACCGCCGACTCCGCACCGGCAAGTCGGCAGGATAGATCTCGGCAAACGCTGATCTTCGTGCCCTTCGAAGG
>CAZMFM010000199.1:0-4020 GCA_964565565.1 uncultured Spirochaetaceae bacterium
GGGGAGACCTTCTATGACGATAAGTGGGGTGGCGGAAGCGCCGTTCTGGCCGGTGGTTCATGCCTTCGAGCGTCAGCTCGATTCGACCGGTGGTGGCGCGGCGGTCTGCGTCTATCACGAAGGTCGCAAGGTGGTCGATCTTTGGGGTGGTGTTCGCGACGAAGCGGGCCAGCCGTGGTGTCAGGATACGATGGCCATGTCGTTTTCGACCTCGAAGGGGATCACTTCAACGCTGATCCATATTCTCGTCGACCGCGGTCTGATTCGCTACGACGATCCCGTCGCCCACTACTGGCCGGAGTTTGCGCAGGGCGGCAAGGGGACGATCAGCGTGCGTGATGTCATGACGCACCGCGCCGGACTGTCCCGCGTGCGTCCGCTGCTCGATCATGGCGAGCGGATTCTCGATTGGGATCACATGGTGAACGCGATGGAATTGGCCGAGGCCCGGCCGACCGTGCGGAGCGCCTATCACGCGCTGACCTATGGATGGCTGACCGGCGAGCTGATCCAACGTGTGACCGGCAAGACGCTTCAAGAGGTCATCCGCGATGAACTGGCAGGGCCCCTCGAACTTGATGGTCTCTTTATCGGGGCACCTCCGGAAGCGATCGCACGTTCGGCTGAGCTCTCGAGTGGCCGATCGTCCAGGCCTTCGGGGTCGCTCGGGAGGATCTTTACCGAAGGGGCAGCGGATGCGATGACATTCTTCCATCGTCTAGTTGGCTCGCCGTTGGATCCCAGGCATATGCTTGACGCGTTGGTGCCGCCGGGCGAGGGGGAAGCCTTCTCGCACGAGCGCATTCTCGAAGTGCCGGTTCCCGCGATCAACGGCCTGTTTACGGCGCGTTCCCTCGCGCGGCTCTACGCGGCGATCGCGGAAGGCGGGAAGCTCGATGGGGTAGAGATCCTCTCGCCTGGGATGATTCCCCAAATCGGCAAGGTTCACGTCGAGACCCGGGACCGCGTGATTCCGATCAAGATGGGTTGGCGGCTCGGCTATCACACTGCGTTTACGACTCGCGGTTCTTTGGCTTCCGCCTTTGGACACTTCGGCTTCGGTGGTTCGGGTGCATGGGCCGATCCCGACCGGCGGCTTTCGGTGGCGATGGTCAATAATCGAGTGGGCGGAACGCCCTTCGGCGATATGCGAATCGCCTCGATCGGTTCGGCCGTGATGACCGCGGTGAGACGGCTTCCGGGTGCGTCTTCGGCCCGTCAAGGAGGCCGTTTTGAGTCACTCGATCGATTGCGCACATTGAGTTTTCCTCGATTCGCCTGACCGAGAAGCGCTGCGGAGCCTTCAGTTCGAGCGGGCGTAGTGAGGGAATAGAAAGGCGAAGGGCGTCCAGATTGACTCCGGACGCCCCTATTCTTTTCGCTTTAAACGTCTACGGCTCTGCCTTTGTTAGGCCTTCACGTTCGCGCTGGCTGCCTTGACCGTCTTGACGATTCGGCCGGCGACCTTGTACGGGTCGGCGTTGGAGGCGGGTCGGCGATCTTCGAGCCAGCCCTTCCAGCCCGCTTCGACCGTCGCGATGCCGATGCGAATCGATGCACCGCGATCCGATACGCCATAGCTGAATTTGTCGATCGACTGGGTTTCGTGTGCGCCGGTCAGGCGCTGATCGTTGTCAGCCCCGTAGACGGCGATGTGCTCTGCAACGACTGGTTCGAAAGCCTTGCAGATCTGGTCGTAGACCGACTGGCTGCCGCAGGTGCGCAGCAGCGTGTTCGAGAAATTGGCGTGCATGCCCGAACCATTCCAATCGCCCTTGATCGGCTTCGGCTCGAGATTGATCGAGTAGCCATATCGTTCGGCGACTCGTTCGAGCAGGTAGCGGGCCACCCAGGTTTCGTCGCCGGCGCGCTTGGCGCCCTTGGCGAAGACCTGGAATTCCCACTGGCCGAGCATCACTTCTGCATTGATGCCTTCGACATTGAGGCCGGCATCGAGGCACATGTCGAGGTGCTCATCGACGATCTCACGACCGACCGCATTCGCCGCGCCCACCGAGCAGTAGTACTGGCCCTGAGGAGCCGGGAAGCCGCCGGAGGGGAAGCCGATCGGAAGATTGTGCTCAGAGTCCCAGATGCAATATTCCTGCTCGAAGCCGAACCAGAAATCTTCGTCATCATCGTCGATGCCCGCTCGTCCATTCGACTCGTGCGGTGTCTTGTCGGCGTTCAGGACCTCGTTCATGACGAGGAAACCGTTCTTGCGCCCCGGATCTTCGAACACGGCGACTGGCTTCAGGAGACAATCGGAGTCGTTGCCCTCCGCCTGTTCGGTCGAGGAACCGTCGAACGCCCACATGGGTGCGTCTTCGAGCTTGCCGCTGAAATCTTCGACGACCTTCGTCTTGCTGCGCAGGCTTTGGGTCGGCTTGTAGCCGTCGAGCCAGATATATTCGAGTTTTGCCTTGGTGCCCATTCGGGGGGACCTCCATTGGTTCGTATTATTCGAAGTATTCGTAAGTCGTTGGATCGTTGAAACTATGTGTCACTGGGAAGCAACGACTGTGCCAAAGGCTGGCGAGTTTCTCAATCGCCAGGGGCCGGCAAATCGAGGTCCAACTCGAATTTGGCGTCTTTCACGCCGAGTGGGTGTCCGCGGACTGGCGGTGGCCGATTCCGCGGTGAATCGGCTGCCTATCCCCTGGGCAGCCTGCTCAATTTCCTCGCAGTCGCGGCTACCAGGTATCGACGAAGCTTCGCGAGCCCGAGCTTCCAGAACCGGCTGCGTTCAGCCCGCGAAGGAGATTCGCGCGGGTCTCGGCCGGGTCGATCACGCCGTCGAATTCGAGCTGGCTGGCGGCGTTCAGGGCCTTGCCCTTTTCGTACATCTGCCCGACGACCTTCTGGAAGAGGGCTTCGCGCTCCGCTTCGTCCTCGATCGACTCGAGTTGCTTCTTGAAGCCGAGTCGAACAGCGCCCTCGAGTCCCATTCCGCCGATTTCGCCGGTGGGCCAGGCGAGCGTGAAGAAGGGGGCGACGAAGGATCCACCGGCCATGGCCTGTGCGCCGAGGCCGTAACCCTTGCGCAGGATGATCGTGAAGAGCGGGACCGAGAGACTGGCTCCGGCGACGAACAAGCGTGAGACCTTGCGGACCTGGCCCTGCATTTCGATTTCAGGTCCCACCATGAATCCGGGCGTATCGCAGAGCGAAATCACGGGAAGCCCGAAGGCGTCACAGAGTTGCAGGAATCTCGCCGCCTTCTCTGAGCCCGTGTCGTCGATCGCGCCGCCGAGATGCATCGGATCATTCGCGATCATGCCAAAGGGCTGGCCTTCGATGCGAACCAGTGCCGTGATCAGGCCGACGCCATAGGCGCGACGCAATTCAAGGACCGAGCCGACGTCGAAGAGCGTTTCGATCACGCTGCGGATGTCGTAGACGCGACGGCGGTTCTCGGGAATCAGGTGGCGCAGCGCGCGCTGATCCGCGCATTCCCAACCCTCGGTCGGTCCCTGGAAATAGGCGAGGTAGCGTTTGGCGGCGTGGACGGCTTCGACTTCGTCTTCGACGAGCAGATCGATGACGCCGACGGTTTCAAGGGCAGAACTCGGTCCGATCTCCGTGGGTTCAAAGACGCCGAGTCCGCCGCCCTCGATCATTGCGGGCCCGCCCATGCCGAGATTCGAATTCTTCGTGGCGATGATGATGTCCGAGCAACCGGCAAAGGCTGCGCTGCCGGCGAAGCAATAGCCGGAGACGATACTCACGCGGGGTACTTTTCCGGAGAGACGGGCGTAGGCGTGGAAGCTCGTGATGTTCAGGCCGGCGACGACGACGTCTCCGGTATCCGTGTCGTTAGGCCGTCCGCCGCCGCCTTCCGGGAAAAAGATGACGGGCGTTTCATGGCGTTCCGCGAGTTCGAGCAATCGGTCGATCTTGCGATGGTGGTAGTAGCCCTGGGTCCCGGCGAGAACCGTTGCGTCGACGACCAGCACCGCACAGCGGGCTTTGTCGGCGCCGAAGAGCTCCGCGTTGACGGTTGCGAAGCCGGTGATGATC
>CAZMFM010000200.1:0-3984 GCA_964565565.1 uncultured Spirochaetaceae bacterium
CGATTCGCCCACCCTCGACCGTTTCTCGAACCGCTTCGGGATCCCATCGGCGGATGGACGGATCGTGCAGGGTCGCGCTCCGACCTTCGGCTTCGACCGGTAGGTGGAGGAGTCCAACGACCAGGCCGACCGAGAGCAAGAGGGCGACAGTCACGGCCGAGCGTGTTCGGTTTGACCGCTGGAGTTGGCCAAATGTCCAAAGGCCAAAACAGAGTGACAATAGTAGGCCCAGGAGCCAGACCAGGCCTCCGGGACTCGTCGACTGGCCCGCAATCCAAAGCAACCAAAGGACAGTCCCGAGGAGCGCAAAACCCAGAACGCTTCGCAACTGAACCATCCAGCTTCCCGGTCTAGGCAGCTTCGCCGCGAGGCCCGGTATGAAGGAGATGGCGAGGTAGGGGAGTGCCAAGCCGAGGCCGATCGAGAGGAAGATCGCGCCAATGGTGAGCGCGGAAGACGAGAAGGCAAAGCCAACCGCGGTTCCGAGAAAGGGCGCGCTACAGGGTGTCGCCAGTAGCACCGCGAGCAAGCCGTCGAAGAAGCTCTGTGTCGTGGCTCCGTAGCCGTCGCCTGACCGGCCAAGGGCGCCGAAGTTTACGTTGATCTCGAAAACACCAAAGAGATTCAGGGCAAATCCGGAAAGCAGCACGGCCATGAAGGCGATATAGGCGGGCTGCTGGAACTGAAACCCCCAGCCGACCCACTCGCCGGTCGCGCGAAGCCCGACGACGACCGCGGCCAGCGCCGCCATGGTGAACATCGTACCCAGGGCGAACGAGAGGCCGTTGCGCCGAAGGTGCGCCGCGCCGCGCCCCCCGGATTCAACGATCCGAAAAGCCTTGAGCGCTAGAATGGGAAGGACGCAGGGCATCAGATTCAAGATCAAGCCGCCGATCAGGCCGAACGTCAAAGCAACCCAAAGCGTCATCTCTGTTGGCTTTGTCGGATCTGTTGGCGGAAGGACCGACCGCACCGATCCGGCCGGCGCTTCGGCGGATTCCGATCGAGAAATCGCGGAACCCGAGACGGGCAACGCGAAAGACACACGCACGAAGTGGCGCTTTCCATCGATGCGAAGTCCGAGTACACCCGCGATCTTCTCCGGAGGTTGTTGTCCCTGCAGCACCCTTCCGCGAACGATGAGTCGCGCCCCGTTTTCGGCGCTCGGGTGGGCGCGCGTGCCTAGGGTTTCGAGCTCGACGGAAGCCGGAATGTCAAAGGCGAACTGCCGGGGGGACGCGACGAATACGGCGTGTTCTGGACTTCGTCGTGTTGAACTTGAACTCGGTGCGACGGCGATTTCTAATTCGAACTTGTCTCCCGAGCCAATCGAGCCGCTAGAGAAATGCCCCTCGATTTTCAGGCCGAGATCTTTCGCATTCTCGGGCATGCGTTTGCTGTATCGATCGAAAAGTTTCGCCGCTCTAGAAAGCTGGCGAGTGGACGTGGGCCGAGTCGTAAGGGTGGTCTCCAATTTGATTTGGCCGGGGATACATAGAATCTTGCAGACTAGAAATCGCACGTCTGCAGAGATCGTCGTGGAAGTACCCGCGCCGATCTGTCTTTTGGCCTCTGCAATCAGCAAGACTTCGTTCGTGTAGCCGAAGGTCGTCGCAAGCCCGCCGGATTCCAGGAAGACTTCGGGTGCGGGATATTGAAGCGGGCCGAAATCGGTGTCCGCTGAAGCGAAATCGACCTCGGTGGGGAAACCAGAGTCCCCTGAATTCTTCCAGTACACATGCCAATCGGGGTCGATCTCTAGCAACACGCCGACGCGAAAGGCCTGGTCGGGCCCAATTGAATCGACATCGACCACAAGCTCTGCCCGGACACGGGCATCGTCGCCATCGAGGGCGCCCACGCCGTGTGCCTCGAGAGGTTCCGCAGAGGCCAGGGCAGGGGCCGTCCAGCCGAGCGAGGCGACGACTACCCCGAGGACCAAGTGGACGGCCAAACGACAGACGAACACGAGTCGCGCCATCTACTCGGCGTATTTCATGTGACAGCCATACGGCTTCGTCTCTGGTGTCGAGACTGACTTCCCGTCCAGGATTTCTTCGAGGGCCTGGCGCACGTAGTTGTGAGCCGTCGAGCGGTCACGCAGGAGGCCGAAGAAGCTGCTTCGATCATCGATGGCACCCTGGTAAACGAGCGTGCCTCGATCAATGATGAACATCTGGGGTGTGTTCGTGACGCCGTAGGTACGGCCCACCTTGCCGGTCGGATCCGCTAGGAACGCCGAGCTTCGCATGTTCCATTTTTGTGCCAGCGCCTTCATCTCGTCCGGGGGAAGCGCATTGTGATTCGAGTCGATTGTCAGCCAGATGATTCCACGCTCGGTGAACTCGGCCTGCAGTGTCTGCATGTGGCCCGCACCTTTTCGATAGTGGCTGCCCGTGAATTCGCAGTCGTGCGCAAACCATTCGAGCACCACCGTCTTGTCCGAGAACTGGCTGAGCGAGAACGTTTCCCCTTCGTAACTGGACAAGGTGAAGTCGGGGGCGGTATCGCCCGTGGGCACACTTGCATTGGCGGACGTGGCGGAAGTGGCAATGAGGACGAGCAGGACGCAAAGCATGTGGGTCTTGGACAGAGTCGAATTCATATGGATCTCCTTTGTCACAGATCATACGGGTTGAAGCGCACTTTAAGTCAAGGGTGAGAGGGTACTTTTCTGCGTCGACTGTGATGGCCGCGACGCGCGACGGGACGTCTAAGCCGGGCGGCGTGTCTTTCGCAAGAGGAGATCCGCGCCCCAAAACGCGGCGAGTATGCCTCGCTCAAAACTCGACTCGTAGATCGGTACCGACCGGAATGACCGAAATGGGGCCTTCTCTATTCTACTCCTACCCTGTTCACGTCGACTTTTGATGCGTACTTCCTGATCCCTCGGCGAACCTGAACCTGCAGTCATCCCGCCACTTTCATGTTGCGAACACCACGACATCGATGGGCGTACGCAGGCGAGAGATGTCCTTGGAGTACACAACAAAAATTTGAATTCGAAAGAATCAGGGGGAATTGTGGTGATCGATCGTCGTCAAGGATTCAAGGTGCTGTTGCTGGTCGTCGGAATTTGTTTTGGCGCAGCCCATACGAGTTTTGCAGTCCCGATTCGCGTCGACTTCACGGGTCGGATCAACTTCGTCGATGATTCGAATGGGTTGTTGCCCGGCGGGATCGCGATCGGCACGCCATTTTCCGGAACCTATACATTCGATTCGGTTCCTCCGGCCGGGACACCCCGGGAAATCGTGCCAGGACTCTTCTCCCACGGCGCGAGCCCTATCTCCTTCCTGGTGCTCAATGTGGGCGGTAACAACTTCTCGGTGCTATTCGCTGCGTTCGCAATCGGAGATGACATCTTTCAGCCGGGCCTTGGCGTACCCGCGGATGTCTGGGGCACCTCTTTTGCGGGATCCACCGGCCTGCGACCGAACATCGCCTTCCTGGATACGACCCTGAATCGAATCACCGATCCGACCGAGTACTTCATCAACACCTCCCTGAATGGTTGGACCGAGGGCGTCGTGACAATCTTCGACTCGAACAACATCTCGAGCTCAGGTGCGGCCTCTCTTGCAAGGGGCACGATCCTGACCATTCGGTCCGTCCCGGAACCCGGTACCGCGATGCTTCTCGGACTCGGGCTGGTAGGCATGGCGGCGGAGAGACGCCGCCGAGTGTCCTACTCCGGCTGATGTCAGAACATCGGTCCTGGTGCGAGAGCATCCCAACATAAAGCCCAAGCAGAATTGCCTTGAACTCTCGGCAAGAGAACTGAAAAGAAGAGGCACGCGGATTTCTCCACGTGCCTCTCATTGACCAGCGATTGTCGTGTCCCTGAACTAGCCCTTCGCCGCCTTGATGGCGTCGGTCAGGGCCGGAACGATGTCGAATTGATCGGCGACGACGCCGACGTTGGCGACCTCGAAGATCGGTGCGTCGGCATCTTTGTTGATCGCGACGATGAAGTTGGAAGCC
>CAZMFM010000201.1:0-3966 GCA_964565565.1 uncultured Spirochaetaceae bacterium
GTAGGCATATGACAACCAGACTCCGAATGGGGCGCACTCACCCCGTTTCGAGGCGATTTCAAGCTTTCCCACTTCGGATTATGCCGACCTCGACCATTCTCGACGTTGGCGGCCGATTCGCGAGCACACCTCTCCCCTCTGCGCCCCGGTAGAGCTCGGCGAGTCCGACCTTTGCGAGATTCTCAGGCCGTGCGCTCGCCGTCGTCGGGCGGCTCGGACTGATCGAAGTCGAACTCCGGAATCACGTCGGAAGATCGTTCTCCCACGGAGCCGGGAGGGCCGACTCTTTCGAGTGGTGTCGCAAGAGGCGGTGCACGGACCGGAAGAGCTAGACATCGAAGAATCCGGGCGGCCACAATCGGGTCGGTGATCGCCGCGAGGACTCTCATGCGCCCGCCACATTTCGGACAGGCAAGCGCATCGACCTCGAAGACACGCTGAAGGAGATCAGCCCAGGCGAGACGACGCTGAAGAACCGGTTCTTCCCTTCTTCCTGACTCGCGTCGCTTCGCGTTGAGCCAGTCGCTGGGATCTTGATCTGGGCCGAGCGGTCGTTTTCCAACAGGCGATTCGGCCGCACCCAACCCTTGAGCGCGAGATCCAATACCCATACGAACGGGCGATTCGACCTCGGCGGTTAACGAAAGATTCCGGGTGGCGCGCGGCGCCAGAAAATTAGCCTCCTGGCCGTTCACGATTGGAACGACACGACCCCGCCCACTCGCACAAGGCGCCAGCACACCGTGATAGCGAACCTGATGCGCACGCGGAGGCGGAATTAGCGGAGCCAATCGCTCCAGCAGTTCATGCCGCTCCATGACGACGTGAGTCGTGCCGTCTCGCCAACGGGTCTTGAGTCGATAAGCGAGACGTCCATCGGCCATCGCTTCGAGGCGATCCAGAGCGAGCGGCGGTCGCGCCACATAACGACACAGACGTTCGAGTCGGCGCCGATCGTTGGCCGGGACCGCCACGTCGGCGTGCAGACTCATGCCGCCCTCTCGCACGCAGCGAGGAGGGATTCCGGCGTCCGGCTCCACGCCACCTTCTTCACAATCGACCGGCTCCACGCGATCCCCAAGACGCCGCCAACGGTCCCCGGCCTCGGGGCCCGTTGCGATCCGCGAACGAATGGAGGCAGCGGTGAGCAAAGCAAGCAGCGGTTCGTCCGACGCCAGCGAATTCTCATCGTTGTCGAGACCGCGGCGCTCGACAATGCGGATTATTCGACGAGCGGTACCGGCCAGCACACGGGCTACGTCCTCGGTCTCCGGAGGTGGGAGCGGAACGAACGGTCTGAGATCGTGGGACGACCCGGGATAGACGCCGTCGAGAACGAGGACGTGGAAGTGTGGTGTCAAGTTCAGCGCCGACCCGAAGCGCTGAATAAAAGTGACCGAGCCATTGTGTCCACGCGGAACGCTGAATAGCCGGCGCGCCCGTCGACGCTGATCGGCGAAGAGAGAACGCAAGAACGCCCGCAGGACCTCGGTCATCAACCTTGCATCCCAGGCACATCGATATCGAAGTGGATAGGGAAGCGTGAGAACCCACTGACGGACCGGCACGCGCGGGGAGGAGCCGAAAGGCTCCGAGTACACGGTCGACGAGCCAAGCGGCTGTGTCCGCCATCCTCCGACCGCCGCAGGACGGACAGAACCCTCGACTCTTGCACGAGAAAGCAACCAGGCGATCGTGCCCACACGCATCGCAATGGACACGCAAAAATCCATGCGCGAGGGCCCCGCACTCGAGATAGGCGCGGATCTCTCGCTCGACGAATCGGGCGACGGGGGCGCCCTGCCCTCGCGCGCGAGCCAGGAAGGGCTCGAGTTCATCGCTAATGACTTTAATGGAGAAGTGTCTTTTCGGGTTCGTGGCGTTCGTATCGGATAGCGGTAAGTCGTCCGTCGGGACCCTGAGAGCACGGGCTCTTCAAAACACAGCAAGCGACATGCCGACGTTGCTATGACGATACGACAATTCAAACACAACCGACCACCCGCACGCGCGGGCCCTACGCTTTTCCGTACTCTCGAAAGTCTTCTAAATCGAGCCCACCGGTTCACTCATTCGGAGGGACCCTGCGGCCTCCTCGGATCCTGATGGTCGAGAATCGTCTGGACCTTGGCGAATTCCTCGGGGCCATTCGGATCGAAGCCGCTTCCCGCCCGACCCATGAGGAAACGGCGGAATGACCGAGGAAGAGCGCGAAGATCTGAAGCACGACGATCCGGACTGGTTCCAGTGCTTCGTGCACGAATTCTTCGGCCTTGACCGCCGACATAGCCACGCCTTCTGGCACAAGATCGCGTTCAAGCTGGACGGCGTGACGGTTTACAGGGACGGAGATATTTGATGTCGCCCGCTTCTCTAGCCGATCCAATCCGCAGTCGACATTCGCAGAAACTCCCCGAGCGGCACGCCTTGTCGACCAACAAGTAGCGTCTTGGTCTCGCCGAATTCTTTCTTGAAGGCTTCGATTCCGGGCAACATGCTCTTTCCTCCAGCGGATCCGACTTCGATTGCAACTCTCCGCGTTCCTTGCTCGACGATGAAGTCGACCTCGCGATTTCGCGAGCGCCAATAGGTCACCTCCGCGCTTCGTGGAAAGGTCGAGTTCAACAGATGCGCCCCGACGCACGATTCAAAAAGTCGCCCCCAGAATCCACCATCATTTCGTGCGTCTTCGAAGCTCAGCCCGGAACTCACACTCATCAGCGCCGTGTTAAGCACCTGAAGCTTCGGACTGGACGCGCGGGTGCGCACCTTCTCACCCGCATACTTCTCTAGCTTGCCAACCATCCCCGCCGCAGAGAGGAGATCGAGATAGTGCGCGAGCGTCGTCGTGTTTCCGGCATCCTGGAGCTGCCCCTGCATCTTCTGATAAGAGAGGATCTGGCCGGAGTACGCGCAGCCGAGCTCGAATACCCGCCTAAGGAGCGCCGGCTTGTCGACGCGAGTCATCTGGAGAATATCTCGCGCAACAGTGGTCTCGATCAGTGAATCTCGAACGTAGTCAGCCCATCTCTGCGGCTCGTCGATCAAAGGCGCCGCTCCCGGATAGCCGCCGAAATAGACGTACTGATCGACGGTCCAGCCAAACGCGGCTTCCATCTCTGTGAACGACCAGTGCGTGACCGGGATCGTTTCGAACCGCCCCGCAAGACTCTCGGTGAGACCTCGCTGCATGAGAAGCGGCGCGCTGCCGAGCAACACAACATGCAGGTTCGTTCCGGAGGCGCTGTCTTCGTCCCACATCTGCTTGATGGTCTCTGACCAGCGTTCGACCTTCTGCACCTCGTCGAGCGCCAGCACCGCCGGGCCATCGTCCACGGCAAGCCGCCGCGCGCGATCCCACTGGGTTTCGATCCAGGCGCTTCCAGCGAATGGAGGTCCGTCTGCCGAGGCGTAGATTGCCTTATCGCCGAAGTTCGTCAGCGCCTGGCGCACAAGAGTCGTCTTACCGACCTGGCGGGGGCCAAGCACGATCTGGATGAATCGCCGTGGCTCAAGGATCCGGGATTCGAGTCGGTGGGCATATTCGCGTGTAAACATTTGATTTTACTCAGATTTACAAATTGCTCAGTGCGATGAGTATTTTCACTCATAATCACGTACAAAGTCAACCTCCTCGGGATAGGCATGGTGACCACGCAGAAGGCTCCTTGAACCGCCCCGGGATTGCCGGAGGCTCCATTTCTTGAGAGGATGGAGTCATGGCACGAAGAAACAGATTTTCACAAGAGGTACGGGAACGAGCGGTTCGGATGCTCGGAGAGCATCGGGCCGACTACAGCTCGGAGTGGGAAGCGATCCGCTCGATCGCGGAAAAGATCGGTTGCTCGAGCGATGAGAAGGCTCGGATGAAGGATCTCGAAAAAGAAAATCGAGAGCTTCGCCGAGTCAACGAGATTCTTCGCAAGGCGTCCGCCTATTTCGCACAGGCGGAGCTCGACCGCCGAC
>CAZMFM010000202.1:0-3871 GCA_964565565.1 uncultured Spirochaetaceae bacterium
TGGGAAGAACCGGAGCGCTTCGATCCAGATCGCTTCCTGCCAGAACGTTCAGAAGGTCGACCGGCAGAAGCCTGGTGTCCCTTCGGACTCGGAGGGCGCAGTTGCATCGGCGAGGACTTCGCCTTGATGGAAGCCACAATCGCCATCGCCACCATGGCCCAACGGTTGGAACTACGGCTGGAGCCGGGCGCCCAGGTCGAGGGGCGAGTGTTTGGGATTGGTCCGCTTCGGCCCGTGGGTGGCATCCCGATGACAGTGCACCGTCGTCCGCAATCTTCGCGGTAAACCCAAAGGCTAACTCAGAGACTGGACCCATTATCGCGAGGCCGGCCGATGCGATCCGATCCGCGCCATCCAACCGTCAGGCAGAACACTATTCGGAGTTCTCCATCTCGGCCTTGCAGCCCGACCAGCCCGCGCCCTCGAATGTGACCCGCGAGCAAAATGCGATTTCGGGGACGTAGGGTGCGATTTCAGGCGTGGCTTCACCGGAGTCGATGGCAGCCTTTAGCCCGCGGAGCAGTCTGTCCTCTGCCATCAACATGCGGAAGCTCAAGCGACCATCCGGATACGGGCCTGTGTCGAGCCAGGTGAAGCCCTTCTGCAGGGTGGCGTTGGTTGGACGATCCGTCTCGGACGAGGCGACGAGGGTGTAGGCGCCTTCGCTGTCCAGCGGAATGTTCTCGTCGACGACGCATGCTGTCGCGCGCCCGTTCCAGAAGTTGTAGTTGCAGACAGTCCAGAGCCGGATGTCGATATCCGGCGACCATAGAGGCACGCCGTGGCGTTGGCTCGGGGTGCGGAACGCTTTGGCGCGCACGGCCATAATCTCTCCCCGGGCCTTGCTGTGAGAGAGCGAGATGTACATCACGTCCTTGTTGCCGAGGATGTCGACAGGTATGCCCCACGTTCGAGTCGTCGAGAGCTCGCCTCCACGGAAGACCGCTTTGGTAGAAGGGACCGGGAACGCCGGGAAGCTTGTCTTGTCGACCGGGGGCTCATAACCTGGCGGGTAGGGCTCACAGGCGTCGTGATGCTCGACGGCGTTGCCGTCTTCGTCGTAGATCGTCACGGCCGGAAGTTTCACGCCAGCGCTATTCGGCGGCAGCGCTCCCTGGTCTGCCGCGTAGATTCGGTAGATCAAGAATACAGCGGGGTTGAAGCGACCATCCGGGGTCTGGCCCACGTAGCTCGTGTTTGACTCTGGCTCCTCCGGCTTCGGACCGAACACGAGCCGCGCTGTGTAGCGACGGCCGACGCCCTCGCGAACCGGCTCGCGCCAGGGGTTCGCGCTTCCAGGGTCGGGGTCGAGGCTTGCGTCTGCAAGGGTCTCGAGGTTGTTCGTTTCGTAGTCGTTGGGATGAAAGGCGAAGTAGCGAGTGAACGGGTACTCGCCCTCGAAGACGACCGAGCCGCCACGCGGAACGGAGAGCATGCCCGGCGGCGCCGGGATAATTGGCACAGACCAGAAAATCGCAGAGAAATAGTTCGCCCCAGCAGTAGCGATGAGATAGGGGAAGCGATTATTCATGAGCGGGCTGCCGGCGCGCGGCCAAGCACTACACGGAGTTGCGTCCCACTCTGACTCGTCCACAGACCAATCCACCTCGCCGTATTGGATGCCACATACGTCCGCGGTGTATTGGGTCACGCGCCCTTCCGCGGCGGCGAGCTGCGGATCCTGGAGCGCGGCGAAGTCGAGCAACGTTCCCCAGCCGCCGGCATCACGCACTCTCGCGAGCTTATCGCGGATGAACGCCAGATCTTCGCGAACCGCCGGGATGGCGAAGGCCATGAGCGCCTCGAGGGCCTTCACCTGGCTCACCATCTCGTTTCGGTTCTCGGCGTCGACGTCGACTTCGCCCGCGTGCAGGAACTCCAGGGTCTGGCAGTACTCCTCCGGAGAGCCCGGATTGCTCGCGAAGTCACAGCCCCACAAGCCGAGCAGGACCCCGCCTAATGTCACAGTAAGTCGTAGATGTCGCTGGGCGGAAAGGATTTCGGTCATGGAATCTCCGGATGGCTGCACTTTACTCCCCGTCTCCGATTGACTTGTCACCTTTGCGAAACCCGAGCACCTGCATAACTTGATCGTAGAATCGCTCGGCTCGATTCATATCCGAGACTGCAAGATAGATGTGATCAAGGCCAATGACTTCCATGGAACGTCCCTCGAAGCCGCCCAACAGGTTAGTAGCCTGCACCAGCGCAGGGTGGGTCCTCGACATTCTGAACCAAAAACACACTTAGATCAAACGTGTCCCGCCACGTAGGGCGCTGGATAATTTCTGGAGCGATTTTCGGGACCTTCGACGTGTGATAGCTCCCATGAGCACCTGTAAAGATGGCAACTGCGACGTTGGAGGAGCCCTCCGATCCGATTACGGGAAAACTGAATCTTCCATGATTCTTCGCACGCTCATCTTCGCTGGGAAGAAAGTAGCCGTGATGCTGACCTCCCAGTTGGTTAATGAGGTGAATCCAGAGCTGCGCATATTTCTTGAATGCGACGATTTCTTCAAGATCGAGCGTGTATCTGACGTAGCAAGTTACCATTCGTCGCTCCAAAGACACGAACGCCGTATCGAACGGATAGGCCGATCGGCGGCGAATCCGGCTAGAAGTGGAACGTCAGGATATCGAAGGTCGGCCCGATGGCACGAGCTGCACACTTCACAATTCAGAAGGTGGTGACAGTGGGCGGCGGAGTCGGCCACCGACTCGTTACAATTTTCGACTTGTGCAGCATCCTGTTATGCGGATGCTAACCCTCAAAAACCTCAGATTCGATATCGAAGCTTGGCGTATGAACGAGCATTAGCGTCGCCAGCGAGGATCCATCGTTCTTGTACGAAAAGTGTTTTCCTTGTTCGACGAAGCAGAAATCACCTGACGCGAGAGAGAACTCGTCCCCCTCTAGGACGAATTGAATTCGACCGGAGATGACAAGATAGTATTTCCCGGAGCGGCGAGACCAGCTCCTTGGATGAGTCGCTTCGGCTGGGACCTCGACAACCGCTATGGAAGAGTCCGTCTCCACGGAGGCCGTGTAGTCGAAAATGCTTAGGCCGCCAAAGTTGATTGGCTCCATCCCTTGTCGTCTAACGATCATTTCACCTCCACGTTTCCCGTGCAGTATCTAACGGATAGGCTGATCAGCGGCAAATCCGGCTAGAAGTGAAACGTCAGAATAGCGATAAGGTCGAAGCCCGTCAGCAAAGAGACGACCACGCCAATATTCCAATGAAACTAGTTCGTGGTCGGCGAAAGCTGGTCACGCACGGCACGGGACGGCCAGTCTGCAAGCGATTGATACGGGGTTGGCGTTCCCAGAGATCAGATGGACCGGACATGCGCACTAAAGTGCTAGCCAGATGGCTCGGAAAAACTACTCCTGTCGCTTCAAGGCTCTCGCGCGGTCATTCATGTCTTCACCCGGCGGATACATGTCATGCTGCGGAATATCGTCAGTGATCTCCCACCACGACGCCTTGGAGCCCACGAATATGTGCGAGCTGGTTTGGGTCTCGATTTCACTGTCGAGTAGGCCCGCTGGAACTCCGATGAGCTGATCCCAGTCCTCGACCATTGGCAGTGGAGACCCGCAGCGATCGCAGAAGTATCGGTTTACGCGTTCCGATTGATTGAAACGGCGAATGAACTCTTCACCGTGTGTGTAGGCAAAGTCGTCTCTCTCAAATACGGCGACGGTACCGAAGGCTGCGCCGTAAGCCTTGCGGCACTCCGAGCAGTGACAGTTTCCCCAACTCGACAACGGCCCCCGTGATCTGAAATCTGACGGACCCGCAGAGACAGCTGCCTTCGATCATGTTCAGCTCCGGCGCAGAATGCGCGTAGTATTGAGCTGAGC
>CAZMFM010000203.1:0-3737 GCA_964565565.1 uncultured Spirochaetaceae bacterium
CCGGGAACTTCCTTTCGACCGGTTGTCGAAACTGACAGCCTCAAATGGCCGTCATCATGTCTCTCGACTCACCGACCACGACACTTGCCACACCTTCTACACCTCCTACACCTCCTACACGTCGAGACAGAGAATCGATTGCCAGCGTCTTGCTGGGTCGCAGCTTCATCCACCCGGCCTTTGACTATTTCCTGATTGGCGGCGGGCTCAGCCTCGTGGTCGTTTGGGCGATCACACTCAATCCACAATGGGCACCCTTCTCGAGCGCCCAGGATTTCAAATATTTCATCCTCTTCAGCAACAGCGCGCACTTCGCGTCTTCGACGGTCCGGCTCTACACGAAGCCCGGCGCGACGGGCCATCAATCCTTTCCATTCCTGAAATTCATCCTGCCCTTCATCGCGTTGGCCCTGATTACGATCAGCGTCTTCAACGAAGCAACGTTCGGAAAGCACTTTCGAGCGCTCTATTTCACCTGGTCCCCCTATCACTACGCGGCACAGGCCTATGGGCTGACCGTGATGTATTGCTACCGCTCCGGATGCCTGCTCGGACAGACCAACAAGAGGCTGCTCTGGTGGGCCGCCATGCTTCCCTTCTTCTACAACTTCGCGACCTTCAGAGGCGGGGGCCTGCATTGGTTGGCTCCAGCCAGCTGGCTCCAGGACCCAAGCGCCGTTTCCGCCCTCGCCCAATTCAGCACCATCATGCCGTGGATCGCCTTCTCCACCGTTCCACTCCTATTCTGGAGAATCTGGCGTAGCGAGAAACGGCCGATGCCATTGATCGGTGCGCTCATGCTGGTGACCAACGGCATTTGGTGGTTCATTTTTCCGCCGATGAAGGCTTTCGTCTGGGCGACGATCTTTCATGGCGTCCAATACCTGGCGATCATCGTCATCTTCCACGTGAAGGACCAGATGAATCGCCCCGAGAACCGGCACGGCATGTTATTTCACGCCATCACGTTCTATGGCGCGAGTCTACTGCTGGGTTATGTCCTCTTCGATTCCTTTCCGCGCGCCTATATGCTCGCGGGGGTCGCTGCTGGAACCAGCGTCATGATGACCGTCGCGGCCATCAATCTTCATCATTTCATTGTCGATTCCTTTATCTGGCGACTCAAGAAGTCGGACAATAATCGCGGAATCGTCGATTCGGCAACCGCAACGACGGCGGCACCGACTCCCATCTAGCTCTCGGCAGACAGGAAAGCCGCGGGCCGGAATGACGCTCAGCGAAAGGTTATTCTGGACATGCTGGTCTTCGGACACGGAACGACGGAACCAGGGAATCGAATCAACAGCCGCGAATCGTTCGTCCGTGTCCGGGAACTCGGAGTCGACGGCGTCGAACTCGATGTACGATTGAGTCGAGACTCTGAACTCCTGGTGATCCACGACCACGCTTTTGAAGACGGCCGGGCCGTCGCCGAGACCTCGAGCCTCGATCGCCCCGAAGACATCATCGACCTCGCCCTGGCCCTCGATCTCTGTCGGGGATTGGTCGTCAACATCGAAATCAAGAACTACCCGGGCGACCCGGCCTTCGATCCGGACGAACGTATCTCCACAAGCGTGGTCGACCTGCTCGAATCGCGCGATAAAGCCGACCGTGTCTTGATCAGCTGCTTCGGTGTCGGCAGCCTCGACCACATTCGCAATCGACGACCGGATCTCGCAACCGCCCACCTCGTTCTGAGTCGCCGCCCCGCAGAAGAAGTCCTGCGCACCTGTCTCGACCACGGTCACCGCGTGATCCATCCCTACGTGTCGATGGTCGACGAAGCTTTCATGAAGGTTGCCCGCTCCCACGATCTCACAGTCAATGTCTGGACCGGCTTCGATGAAACGGACCAGGCCCTCGAAGCGCTGATCGGACTCGAAGTGGACGGAGTGATCACCGGCTATCCGGAACGAGCGCTTCGCTGTCGGGCCAATCAGACCCACTGACCAATGACCGGGTCGAGATCAGGGTCGAGCCAACGGCCTGTACCGGCGAGCATCGACCCCAGGACGAGATCGGGTAGAGTCTCCCGCCGAATCGCGCCCCCGGACCTCGGAGCACGCCTTGCCCACAGCCCTGGAATCCCTGCTCGACCTCCTCGATCTCGAAGAAATCGAGCTCAACATCTTCCGAGGACGAAGTCCGCAAGAACGCTCCCAACGCGTTTTCGGCGGACAGGTCGTCGGACAGGCGCTGGTCGCCGCCAATCGGACGGTTGAAGGCCGCCACGTCCATTCGCTGAAGGGCGACTTCCTGCGGCCGGGCGATCCCAAGATTCCGATTCTCTACGAGGTCGATCGGATTCGCGACGGACGAAGCTTCACGACCCGTCGCGTGGTTGCGATCCAACACGGCCGCGCGATCTTCAGCATGGCCGTTTCGTTTCAGGTCGAAGAGTCGGGGCTCGAGCATCAAGCCCCGATGCCCGAGGTGCCGTCGCCTAACAAAACCCCGGACCCGGATCAATATGCCGAGAAGATCCGCCGCTTCGTGCCGGCCGAGAAACGCCAGTGGTTGGATGCGCCGCAACCGATCGAAGTGCGTCCGGTCGAAGTCACCGATCCCATCGACCCCGAGAAGCGGCCGCCCCATCTGGCGCTTTGGCTACGCGCGTCGGAGCGAATGCCCGACGACGATCGCCTTCACCAATGCGTACTCGCCTACGCCTCGGACATGAATCTGCTCGACACCTGCCTTCTGCCCCACGGCATCACCTGGATGAATACGGAGTTCCAGTCCGCGAGCCTCGACCATTCGATCTGGTTCCATCATCGCTTCCGAGCGGACGAGTGGCTGCTCTTCGTACAAGACAGTCCCTCCGCCGCCGGGGGTCGTGGGTTCAATCGCGGGCTCGTCTACACAGAAGATGGAAAGCTCGTCGCCTCGGTCGTTCAGGAAGGTTTGATCCGGCTCCAGAATTAGCCAGCAATCTTCCGGCTGACACCCTGCTGTGTCATTTTACAGTCACCGTGAAGATCTGACGACTCAGGTTCTTGTGCGTATCGGCGATTTCGATCTCGACCGTGTGGCGTCCGCGGGGCAATTCGGACTCTTTGACGTCGATTACGGTTCCGGTCACGAAATCGCGCACACGATCCGTGATGTCGATCCCCCAGGCCTTTTTGTACTCGAGCTTGAGCGTGGCGATATCGACCTCATAGCCCTTCGGACCGGGCAGGAACTCGACCTTGATCGGGAAGGGACCTTCATAGGTTCCGTTATGGATCGGACTGGCGATCTCGATCAAGGGACCTTCGGGGCTGGTCGGTTTGGTGCTCCAGGCAACCACCGTATCCGTTGGAAGCGCGTCCAGCTCGCTCTGACTCACGAGCAGGAGCAAGGGCGCCGGCGAGGAGGCCTCCTGCTCGCTCTTCAGGTCCGCGACCTGATTGACGATTTGATCCGCCATCTCATCCGTGAGCTGATCTGCCGACAGCGCCGAGGAAAGAAATAGTGCGCAGGCGAAAGAAGCAAGGAGCAAACGCCGTGATAGGCCGAGCTTCAACATGACGGTTCTTCTCCAGGGTATGCACTGAATTCAGCGACTTTCGTTGCGATTGCCCTATGCGGACGCGGCACCGGATCCCATCCACTCGAGTTCACGAGGTCGCGCAACACGGCCTCTTCGCACAGTGTATGCCGATCCGAATTAGGTTTCACAAATTCCTCGGCGGAGCCATCCGCGACCGGATTCGAGATTGCTGGATAGACCCGCTAGCATCCCGCCATGT
>CAZMFM010000204.1:0-3705 GCA_964565565.1 uncultured Spirochaetaceae bacterium
GGCGGTGGACCACCCGCTTCGTGCGACGCGTGAACCAAGCCCTGGAACGATTGGACCGGAAGTTTCGAAAACTGTATTCGCGTACGGGACGACCTTCGGTTCCGCCTGAGAAGCTCCTACGGGCTCTTCTTCTTCAAGTTCTCTACTCGATCCGCAGCGAACGGATGTTGATGGAGCAGCTCGAGTACAACTTGCTTTTCCGCTGGTTCGTTGGCCTCGAGATGGACGATCCAGTCTGGGACGTGACGGTCTTTACGAAGAACCGCAACCGACTGCTGGAGGGCGAGATTGCAGAAGCCTTCTTCGAAGCGGTCTTGGACCAAGCCCGCGCGGCGGGACTCTTGTCCGACGAACACTTTACGGTGGATGGCACGATCATCGAAGCGTGGGCCGGCCAGATGAATTCGACCGAAGTTGAGGCCGGAATACGGAAAGAAAAACTTGATCCGATTCGGTCTCGCGGATCGTCTCTGATCTGACCGCCCGCAAATTCGCGTACGGGAGACATCGGAGACATTTCATGCTGCCCCGTCCGTTCATGCTTCAGAACCCGTTCCGGCCCAAAACAGCCGAGCCGAGCCGGCCTTCAAAAATGCGGCTCGCGGCCTTTGCCCTCGGCTGCGTCTTTCTGCCGGTCCTTTTCTCAAGCTCATCCTTTGCGTCCGACGGCGTGATCGAACTCAATCAGACCTGCGCCATCAACGGGGAGTGCGTTCGCGGAGACGATCCGGGTTTTCCGATTACGATCACCGGGGGCGACGGGAGCAGTTATCTCCTGACGAGTGATCTCATCATTGGCGATCCCAACCTCTCAGGGATCGTCATTGATTCGAGCGCCGCGGGGATCAGCCTCGACTTGAACGGGTTCACGATTCGGGGCGTCACGTCCTGCACCGGCACAGCACAAGATCTCACGTGCTCGCCAACTGGCGTGGGGAGAGGCATTCAATCCAGTGCCGTTTGGACCAAGATTCGCAATGGTCATGTGGTGGGAATGGGGAGTTCCGGCGTCTTCGTGATCGCCGGGAGTCTCATCGAGGGTGTCACGGCTTCGGAGAATGGAGGCTGGGGCATCTTCACTGGGTTCCGTTCGGTGATCAGTCGGTCCACCTCACATCGGAATGGGTCTCACGGATTTCATGTCGGAGTTGGGAGCGCTGTCAGCGACAGCAGCTCGTCAATTAACGGCGGCGACGGCTACTCATTGAGCACAAACGCACAGGCCTATCGGAATGTTGCGCGCGCCAACGGCGGATCTGGTTTTCGCTCAATCTTCAGCAGCAATATCAACATTCAGGGCAATACGGCGTCTATCAACGGAGGACATGGGATCGACGTCGGAGCCCGAAGCGTCATTCGGAACAATACGATTAGCGGGAGTGAGCTGACGGGCATCTCGGCGGGCACCGGCTCAGTGATCGAGGGAAACACGGTGGGTGTTAGCGCAGGCATCGGAATTGCCGCGCTCGAAACCACGGTCATCAACAACAACTCGGTCCGTGGCTCAGGGGAAGGCGGAATCTTGGCGGGCGAAGGATCTTCCATCAGTGGCAACTCGGTTGCGGAGAACGGGACTGCGGGCAACCACGACGGGATCCACTGCACCCTTGGATGTCGCGTCCATGGCAATACGATTCGCTCGAATACGGGGGTCGGTCTTAGGTTCAATTCGAATAGCTCTGGTTATTCGGGCAATATTATCGGCGCGAACGGCGGGGGGACCGTCGTCTTAGGTCGAGACACCGGCGCCAATGTGTGCGGCACGTCTACGACTTGCCCGTAGGCTCGGTTCGTTACGCCGGAGAGTCCCCGGCGTTGAACGACGGCGAAGAGAACGGGAGGCACCAAGTGGGAATGCGACAACACGCCTTGCCCATGCTCATGGCCGTGGCCGCCGACATCGGTCGTCATGCGGAGTTTGGCGGCCTACGAGAGAATTGGCCGATTTGAACGAGAAGCACGTACGCAAGAGTGGGCTTTCGGGACTTTCCCGTCCTCGTTCCGGGAACTCTAATTTTCACTACAACAATAGATAGGATTGCGACGTGACTCTCAGCATTTCAAACCGAATCGATTCCAGCTCGAAAAACTCGGCACGTCATGGCGACGGATTTCCTGTCGGCCGACAGCTCCCGCCCCCTATCAAATCCCTCGTCTGTAGCCTCCTGTTTTTCGTCCTGAGTGCAGCGAGTGCCGCCCAGGCTCAGCAGTGCAGCCCCGGAACATTCAGCCTAACAGGAGAAGAGCCGTGCCTGCCCTGTGCAATCGGCACCTATCAGCCGGACATCGGGCAGCAACTCTGCCTTGCCTGCGGTCCGGGAGGCGAAGCGCCACAGATCGGTTCCAATTCCTGTGACACTTGCCTGCCCGGCACCTTCTCGTCAAACGGACTTTCCTGCCTCGATTGTGCACCCGGATTCGTTGCCGGAGGGGCGGGCGCAATCAGCTGTACTTCCTGCCGAGCGGGTACGGAAGCGCCCCTCGCAGGTTCATCCAGCTGCAGTCTCTGCGACCCCGGATCGTTCTCGAGTGATGGCGTCGAATGTCAGTCCTGCTCGCCGGGTTCGATCGCGGCCGGACAAGGCGCCACGCAATGTACGAGCTGCTCGTCGGGTACCGAATCTCCCGACCCGGGCGGTTCGGTCTGTACTTCATGTACTCCAGGGACTGCCTCTGGCAATGGTGAAGCGTGTGTGGCCTGTGCGGTGGGAACCTTCGCTCCCGATGCCGGGGCAAGCACGTGCTCCAATTGCGCGCCAGGGACCGAAGGTCCTTCGACCGGCTTGGACGCTTGCCTGGACTGTTCGCCCGGAACCTACGCGACCGCCCCTGGGACCGTCATGTGCATTCAATGCAGCTGCAACGACGGAAACATCTGCACGACGGACACCTGCGATCCTGTCAGTGCCGTTTGTTCGAATAATGGCGAGTGTACCCCCGTTCCCGTCACGCAGACGCCGACCCGTTTCGCTCTCCTCGCGCTGCTTCTGGTCATTGGCGGGGCCTTCGCTCTCAAGACCGTCGATCCTGATGTGAATATCTCGTAACGGATCCCTTCAAGATCGCTCGCATAGCAACGACTCACTCACATTATTTTGGAGAAAATGACATGAAGACGAATTGGGCTCCCCTCCTCCTTCTGGCCGCAGCGGCGCCGGTCGCCGCGCATACTCCAGCGACTGCGCCCGAATGCGACGTCCTGGTCACAGTCGTCGAGGACCGACCGCTACCCGCCGAGTGGGAGGACGAGATGGCCGGTAAACTGCGGGGGCTCGGTTTCAAACCCGAGTGGGCCTGCGTCATAGCGCCGGATGCTGACGCTCGCGAAATCGGTGGCATCACCTTGACTGATTCCGTCGCAGGAACACTCGTGGAGGCCTGCACGAAGACGCGAACTCAGACAGCCTGTAAATGGACGTTCGAGAAAACGGAGATCGTAGCCGCCTCTGAAGGCGACCTCGTTCACATCCAAATCTGGGGTTCCGATTTCAACGCAGACTAATTGCAATTCGATCACCTTGCCTATTCTGATCCCCAGCGAACTTGCCCATGCAATCTGGAAACAGGGTCGTCCCATCGTTCTGCGCCGGCAAGAAAGGGACGCCACTTCAAGGGTGCAGCGCATAGGACTCGGCTCTCTTTGCGCGCTCTCACGTATTGTCGCCGCACCACGACCCCGCTTTCCGCAGGCTCGTGTCGTATCGG
>CAZMFM010000205.1:0-3702 GCA_964565565.1 uncultured Spirochaetaceae bacterium
GCCCCGCCCTAACCCCCTGATCCGATTCGCCTTCCTGGCGGCCTCAGCCAAACCCAATTCGCATACGCACGGTTTAGGAAACCGTACGCCTACACCTTCATGCCTGCTAGATCGAGGGAATCGGGTTCCGAGCCTGCAGTAGATGGCGACGCAGAGGACCTGCGAAGGGCCGACGTCCCAATTCCCGACAGGAAAGCTCGTCGCCGGTCCCCTAAGTCCTCGACATTTTTGCCCGCTCCGCCGCCTTCAATTTCAGAGCAGAACGCTCCCGTCACGAGCACACCCCAAACGCCCGCGCTCCACCTTGACTATCGTCCATTTAATTGTATCTTACATCTATTGCAGGAGCCAATTATTGCCCCCCACCGATCTCTCCCAGAAATTCCGAGAAGCTCTCGCGATGACCTACCAGCGGGTGAACGCGCTCCAACGTGACGAAAAGCGCTGCTTCGGGGTCAGTCTCTCCCGCTGCGTCACCCTTGAGACGCTTCATCAGGAAGGCCCACTCCCCGTCCGCGAACTGGCCGGACGTCTGGGCCTCGATGCGAGTACGGTGACGCGATCGATCGATGGTCTCGTGCGCGAAGGGCTGGTTCGGCGAACCCGGGACGAACGCCAGGATCGCCGCAGGGTATTTGTCGCGCTGTCGGCGCGGGGGCGGACGCTGGCTCGAAAACTAGTGCAATGCACAGACGCCTATTCCGACGAGATCTTTGCACGCGTCCCGAAAGAACGGCGCGAGGATGTGCTTTACGCGCTCGGCGTATTGGTCGAGGCGGTGGACGACTTACAAGGAGCCGGCCCATAGGAATCGACTGACCATAAAGCGAAGGAGCCCCCCATGAACCAGCCAGATACTCGACCCGAAGACCCGAAAGCGCTCCGCAAGCTCGTCTCCCAGAGCTACGGGAAAATCGCCCAGCGATCCTCCGACCCTCGCGGCACCGCCGCGACCGCGCGCAAGGTCGGCTACGCAGAAGAACAATTGGAAGCCGTACCGGAAGGCGCCAATCTCGGCGTTGGTTGCGGAAACCCGACGGCCATCGATGCGCTTAGGCCGGGCGAAGTCGTCGTCGACCTCGGTTGCGGGGCGGGAATGGACAGCTTCCTGGCGGCCCGCTCAGTCGGACCAAAGGGACACGTCATCGGGATCGACATGACGGATGCCATGCTCGAAAAGGCACGGACTAACGCGCGTGCCGCCGAGATTGAGAACGTCGAATTTCGCAAGGGCTATATCGAAGCGCTTCCGATCGAAGACGAGAGCGTCGATGTCATCATTTCGAATTGCGTGATCAACCTTTCGCCGGAAAAAAACAAGGTCTATGCGGAGGCCTATCGCGTGCTGCGACCCGGGGGCCGCGTGATGGTCTCGGACGTGGTGCTCGAACGCGAGTTGCCAGGCGAGGTCTTGCATAGCATCGAGGCGTATATGGGTTGCGTGGGCGGAGCGAGTCTGCGAGAGCCCTATCTCCAGACGATTCGTGAAGCCGGGTTCAAGGAGGTGCGCGTGGAACGCGAGGCCTGCTTCGGGGACACGATCGATCTGGACGATCCGGAGATCGCAGCGGCCATGAAGCGGCTCGGAGTCGGCGCAGATCAGGCGCGCGCGTACGGAAGCGCCGTGACGAGCCTCCACATCTTCGCCAGAAAGTGAGGCCGCGCATGGATGCAGTACCGACCGACGCCAGCCAACTCTATACGGAGCACGTCGATTCCTACCTGCGCTTCATTCGCCTCATGGGCTACCCGCGCGGGTTGCGGGCCGCGTTTCTGAAGTCACCGGCGTTGGCGCCCGATCTGCGCATCCTCGACGCGGGATGCGGAACGGGCACGACCAGCCTCGCCTTGCGCGCGGCGACCGAAGCGCGGGGATTCCCGATCGCTGCGATGGATGCTTTCGATCTCACGCCGACCATGCTCGATCACTTCCGCGCAACCCTCGATCGATCGGGAATCGAAGACGTGAGACTCGCGCAGGCGGATGTGCTGAAACTCGAAACTCTGCCCGAGACCTGGAATGACTACGACCTCGTCGTCTCGACGTCGATGCTCGAATACGTTCGGCGCTCAAGTTTTCCCGACGCCCTGCGTGGCCTCCGACAAAGGCTACGGGCGGGTGGAACCTTCTTGTTATGCATCACGCGGGACAATTTCTTGATGCGACCAATGATCGGGCGCGCATGGTCCGCCAACCTCTATTCGAGAGAAGAACTTGTCGCGGCGCTTGCGCAAGCCGGATTTGGCGACATCACCTTCGACCGCTTTCCGTTCCCGTATCGCCATCTCGACATCTGGGGACATATCGTGAGAGCGCGGACCTGACGTAACCCGCGAATTCTCCTTAGGTCTCGACCCGTCTGGTCCGAATCTTCGGATGCGCTAGCCCTTCCCGAGCCGTCCCTCACAACTCCGTCCCCTCCCCTAGCAACGCCAGATACGCCGCATATCCATAAACCCGATCCCGCTTCCGCCCCGACGTCTCCCGGAGAACCCCGGCCTCGACGACCACGCCTAACGCCTTGGCCGCGGTCGGGCGCGTCACTTCGAGCAGATCCATTACCCTCGCAACCGTCAGGATTGGATGCGACGGCAGAAGCTCAAACACCCGAGCCGCAGCCGCCGTACTCGACCGGGCTTCGAGAACCTTCCCGCGATCCTCCGCCACCAGGGCGAAGAGTTCGCGCGCAGTCTCGACTGCTTCATCCGCAATGGTCGCGACAGCGTCGAGGAAGAAGCGAATCCAGCCTTCCCAATCACCCTTTGCCCGAACCGCTCCGAGACGAGCGTAGTATTCCTGCCGATGTCGTTTGAAGAAAAGACTGAGGTAGAGCAGCGGCTGGCTCAACAGCCGCCATTCTTCTAGCAGGAGAGAAACCAACAGCCGACCGATCCGACCATTGCCGTCGAGATAGGGATGAATCGTCTCGAACTGAACGTGAAGCAGACCGGCCCGAACGAGAGGGGGAAGATCGTCTCCCTCGCTCATGAATCGTTCGAAGTCCGCGAGCAGATCGGGCAACAGATGGGCGGGAGGGGGTACGTACGCCGCATCCGACGGACGACTCCCTCCGATCCAGTTCTGAGTGCGACGAATTTCCCCGGGCATCTTGCCCGCACCCCGCTCACCCTGCATGAGCCTTCCATGGACCTCGTTCAACAAGCGCAGGGAAAGTGGAAGTCCTTTGGCCGAACGCAATTCGTCGCGCGCAAAGGCGAGCGCCTCGATGTAGTTGCAGACCTCTCGGACATCGGCTTCGTCGGCACGCCGCGTCTCACCCTGCGCCTCGAATTCGAGCAAGTCGACGAGCGTCGCCTGAGTTCCCTCGATCTGGGAGGACAGGACGGCTTCCTTGCGCACGAACGCATAGAGGAACCAATCGATCGACGGAACCAGATCGGCAGCCACCGAGAGCTTGGCCAGAGCAGCTTCGGCCATCGCAAGCATTGCGCGAAGCTCATCGTCGAGTTCGATCGGTGGAAGCGGATGAGGAACAAACGCCTGGATGCTTTCGCCGGCGATGGCGGCTGCGTGCGTTGTACCTGTGATTCTCTTCATGACCATTACGAAAGAATTCTTACTTTAGATCGATATTAAGTAAAGAGTTCTTTCGTTTCGATCGTGCCATCTGATCAATTGACGATCGAATGGTGAGCCCGCGGGGACTCGAACCCCGGACCGTAGGATTAAAAGTCCTCTGC
>CAZMFM010000206.1:0-3602 GCA_964565565.1 uncultured Spirochaetaceae bacterium
CCCACTCCGGTCGGCGAGCAAGAGATGTCCTGCCCATTTCCGGTACAGCTCGTAACCCCTCGAACGGAAAATCCGTTGAGGTCGATTGAAACCCCGGCGGCGCTCGCGTCAATCACGATCCCTGAGGTGTTCGCATCGCCGATGAGGAGGTCACTGGTGAGGACGTAGCTTCGTCCGTCGCCACCGCTGATTGAAATCGGAAAGCCGGGATCGTCATCACGGGTACACCCCGTGCTGATCGCGCAAGTCTGATTGAGCTCGAGCACGCCGTCGCTTGCGTGGGACACGCCGGGAAGGAGTCCCGGCAAGAGCGCCAGGCCGGCGGCGAGGGCCGCGAAGCGAGGGGTGGCATGGCTAAGGGCCTTGCTGGCGAAGGGGGACCGGCAGATCTGGTGGGGGCGCAGGGTACGGGTCATGGGGACTCTCCAGGTTCAGACGCGCAAACTTGCGCGCGTTCATACCGAAGACGTTCAGGGAAGATGAATCGGATCAAATATGATCACGACCCGCGTGTTTCTCAATCCGGCCGGCACCTTGACCCTGACGTGACTCTGCATTTCTAACGCCTCCTATACCTCCTACACCTCTTAGGCCCCTACGCCTCACCGCCAGCGCCCCAGCGCCAATGGCCAGCGCCAGATTGAATCCCGGTTCCGGAACGGGAATCGATTCTCGACTCAGCTCGCTCGTATTGCCCTCAGCATCGGTTGCCGTTGCCAAGAGGAGTCCGGACACATTGACGCCCGGGTTCGGAGTGATCGCAACCGAGCGGTAGAGCGTCGCGGAGTCCGCGGGGTAGGTATCCGAGCCAATGTACACATCGGCGAATCCTGATGGCTCGGTGAGCAAGTAGAAGTCGACCGTAAGCGGGTAGACGGCGTCATCCTCATTGGTGTTGACCCGGTAGCGAACTTCGAGGTCGCCCGTGATCTCGTTCCATTCCGTCTGAGAAGCAATGATCTCAGGATAGTTTTGTAGGTAATTCTCTCCGTCGTCGATATCCCCGATATCGTTCGCCGTAGGGCCGTCGTCTGCGAGGTCGATTGGCGTTGCGCCGCCGCCGTTTGCGAAGATCTCGTTCCCGCGAACGGTCGCTCCGGTCGCTCCGTTGCGGACTCGCACTGCAGACTGTGTGTTGTGTGCAATTCGGTTGGCACTTGCCGCGACCAGTTCGGGTGAGTCACCGAGCGCCGCGCCAACAACGTATCCGTCGCCCCAAATCGAGATCCCCGACCCGTCATTGCCCATCGGATCACCCAGGGCATTCGTCCCGATCGAGTTTCCGAGGATTCGGTTGTCTTCGCCTGACGGGCTCGTCGGACCCCCGGCTACTCCGTCCCCACCGTTAAAGGCAATCACGTTCCCGAGGCCATTGTTGAGGCCGTCGATCCCGCCCACGAGAATGTCGGCCGAGTTGTTGAGAGTGATTCCGCTTTCAGTGTTGCCCAGGTTTTGTCCGGTGGCGGTTGTTCCGACGAAATTGCCTTGGATCGAATTGGAGGCCGATTCGGAAACGAACCCGATCCCGATATTATTGAATCCGACGGTGTTTCCGAGCCCGGCTCCGCCCACTTCGACGCTGTGTGCTTCTTGGACAATGATCCCGTGGAGGCCGTTTCGGACATCTTCGAATGCCGAATTGGTACCGATGAGATTCGAGAAAATTTGGTGAGAATCGCCGAAAACGAGAAGTCCGAAGACCCTATTTCCGCTGAGGATATTTCCTTCCACCACAGCGCCCGACCCATCGAGCAGGATGCCGTGAGAATCGTTCGCAATTGCGAACGATTCGTCGCCGCTCAGGCCAATCACGTTCCCCTCGATCCGGTTTGGGCCGATCGAGAAGATACCCCAAGAGTCGTTCCCAGAGATCAAGTTACGTCCAGCTCCGGGGATTCCAACCGTGTTAGAACCCGACTCGAGGCGGATCCCGGCTCCGTTGTTCGGAAGCGCTGTGGTACCCGCGAGGTTCGTCCCGATCTTGTTATTCACGATTGTCGTGCTTGCGACGTCGACCAGGATTCCTCCTAGCCCGTTTCCTGAAATGAGATTTTCGCCTCCCGTGAGCACCCGACCGATTCGAATATTGGATCCTCCTTCGACCTCGATGCCCAAGCCCTGGTTACCTGTGGATCCACCGAAAGGGACGAAGGTCGAACTCCCAAATCGATCTGTTCCGATCCGGTTGCCAGCGATCTCTACGTTATTTGAGAAAAACAGACGGATCCCTGATTCCCCGCTCGTCGCGATGATGTTAGGACGACCCGAACATGCGCGGGATCCGCAGGTTCGGCCGATTCGAATATCCTGGCTGCCACGGACGCTAATTCCCCTTCCGCCGTTTCCTTCGTAGAACAATCCTCGCCAGACTCCGACATGACAACCTTCGATCGCGATGTCTTGTAGGGCGGGGAACGTAGTGGGGAGGTTAATACCATCCCCCGCAAAGCCAAAGATCGCGAGACCTTGAATGCGGGACCCGCTCCCTCCGGTCCAAAACCTGAGGCCGTGTGAAGCCCCGGTAGCTGGGGAGATGGAACTCCCGGACAAGTTGATGATCGGTGTCTCTTCGGGATCGTTTTGGTCGTAGCCCTCGGCGCTGTAGCCGTCGATGGTTAAGGGGTTTGAAATCGAAGGAAGAATCGAGTCGGGTCGAATCTCAACGACTCCCGCCACCTTTGGAAGGGTATGTGCGAACTCGACGACGTCGTGTCCCGGGAGTCCATTCGCTTCCTGAATCGCGGCGCGCAACGTGCAAGCCGGTCCGAAGAAGCCATTGCCGAGGGAAGTAAAAAAGCCTGTATAGCACTGGCCATCGCCGGGCATGATGTCGCCGGCATCGCCGGTCGAGTTGACGGCGAAGGTCGCGGCAGAGCTCGGGAAACTCATTAGAAGAATGAGACCAACGAACAGCACCATACGGATCATCGCGGGCCTTCGCTGACGGTTCTTCGGTAAGACGTGAGGGACAGAGTGCCAAGCCGACGCCAGGGCCGCGAAGCGAGGGGCGGCATGGCTAAGGGCCTTGCTCGCGAAGGGAGACCGGCAAATCTGGCTGGGACGCAGGGTACGGGGCATGGGAGCTCTCCAGATTCAGACGCGCGGAAAATTCCGCGCGTTCATACCGGAGACGTTCAGGGAAGATGAATCAGATCAGATTTCTCGTGGGTGGGAGTTGATTTCCGCCAAAGTAGGCGGCGTGGGCGAATGAGAACGTTCCGGGAGGTGCTCAGGCGAATTGGAAAGCTGCGAGCGGCTGCCTAGGTTCCCAGTTCTACACAGTGCGCATGATGGCCGCGCGGCGCCTCAGGGAAGGTGCATCGTGACGGCTGCCGGGGGCACGACAGGTCCGACGGCGATCCCCTCGCCGACCGCGAGATCGCGAAGCGCTGAACGGAAGGCTGCGGCATCGGCGTTTCCGGAGGCAGCGGCTCGTGAGAGATCGCTGAGCAGATCGTACCAGAGGCCGTTTGTGAGTTCGGCCTCAATGCGATCACCGGGCTTCGCTTCCGCGAGTCGGTTTGCCGCTGCCGCATCGTCCTCAAGAAGACTGAGGACGGCTTGGGATCGTGGCGATCGTGAAGGTCGCGCGGCGTCGACTT
>CAZMFM010000207.1:0-3552 GCA_964565565.1 uncultured Spirochaetaceae bacterium
ACAAAGATGGGATAGCCCCATGACAGTGACGGTCACGAGCGGAGCCAACCGGATAGGCAGAGAATTTCCTATCCGCGCCGCTGATCCCTCCGCCCTTGCTCATGAGCCTTGCCGTACCTCGGCCGCCTACTCCCCAATTCCCGGATCTTGATCTGGATCGAATGGGATTTGATCGAGGTGCTCGATGTATTCGAGTGGATCGAAGGGCAGTTTTTTGAGATCCATCTTCGGGTTCGCCAATGCTTTGAGTTCAGGCGAAGCATTCGCAATGCCCCGCCACGGAATGCCATACGCCTCGTGGGAGTCCGGGTACTTCTTCTTCCAAAGTTCGTGCCTGAGCCGCATACGATTGAACGGTCGCTTGAGATGGATGAGCTGCAATAGCACCGGTGACTCCTCACGGGGGTCGGCTGGCAGAAAATAGAACGCTGCGGGAATTCCGCTGCTCTCGCCAGCCGAATCCGAAGAAATCCAGTGCCGCTTATATTTTCCCTTGACGGTCGCACCGAGGTTCGGCCCGGCGTAGATGAAAACGTAATCCCGGCGGCCATGGGTATTCCCATTGAGCAACAGCGCAGTCTGATCGATTCCGTCGATGATCCGATCTGTCGGTATGCGCTTCGTCGCGCCTGCGAGCGACGCAAAGGTCGTGAATACATCCGTCACATGGATGATGTCACCCACGAGCTGACCCTCTTCGATCATCCCCGGCCACCATGCCTGAGCCGGCACGCGCACACCGCCTTCTAGGAAATCACCCTTGCCGCCGCGGAAAATCGTCTCGGAGAAGCCTGCACCCGGAGGCGGGTTGTGTGCCATCGGCCCATTGTCGGCCATGATGATGACCAACGTGTTCTCGGCGATGCCGAGTTCCTGAAGCTTCGCCATCACCTTGCCGATGAAGGGATCTAGAACGCCTTGCAAGGCATCCTGCAGAATACTTCGCGACTGCGAGACCTTCTTTCCGATGGGAATCATGGCGGTCATGGTCGGCCAGTTGGCCACATAGAAAGGTTTGCCTGCCTTGGCCTGACGTTCGATGAATTCGAGTGTACGGCGCTCGGCCTCGGGTTCGATCTTCATGTAGTTCTCGAGGGAGTTGTCGCCCCACTGAAGTGTCTCCCCGCCCTTCGTGCCCTCGGCGACTTGCACCCAGGCCTTTGTGACGAAGCTGTCGTCGAGCTTGTAGGGATCTTCGGGCAGCATGTCTTCGAAAAGTCCGATCGAAGCATTCGCGTTTTCGGCGACCCGGGTGTTCATCGAGAGGATCTGGTTGTACCCGGTAAAGAAGGCTTCGTCGTAACCCTGGTTGTGGGGATAGCTCTCTTCGATGTCACCCAGATGCCACTTGCCGTGGAAAGCGGTGGCGTAGCCGGCTTTGGACAGCACCTCGGCCATGGTGGCTTCTTTGCCGCTTATGCCGTGACTCTCGAGCAGCATACCGATGTTGTACATGCCATTGCGGATCGCCATTCGCCCGGTGGCTGCGGCTGCGCGGGTCGGCGTACAGCCCACCTCGGTGTACATCCTCGTAAAGAGAATACCTTCTTTGGCCATTTTGTTTATGTTAGGCGTTTCGAGGCCGCGTACCTGCTGGATGGCCGGGATGCCAACGTCGCCGAAGGCCGTGTCGTCCCACATGATGTGAATGAGGTTCGGCGGCCGGCCGAATTTCTTCTTCAGCTCCGCCAGTTTGGTGGCGAGAGCCTTGTCCTCGGCGGCCCATGCCTCACCATTCTGCGCTTCGAGTACGTAATACTCGGCATCGTGGACCATGTCCCTCGCTCCCGCCATCGACGCGAACAGGAGCATGCCTGCCATGAGTGAAACGATCTTGTACATCGCTAGTGTCCTCCAGAGCGAATGTATCGGGCGCACCCGCGAGGCGATCCAGGCTCACGGAGCAATCCTCGAATGAGACGAGAACTATAGGGGCTCACCGGAATTGACTGCATCAAATATTGGACATCTTGAGAGCCGATCTGGTCACAGTGGGTGACCGGTGGTCAGTGCCCTAGCGCATGCAAGTGCGAAATTGTGCCGCAGTTTCGATCCGATGGGGTCGGTCTCGACGGTGCGTGAAGACTGCGCGGAGTCATTCGAAGTTTCATACCGCTAACGCGATCTGAGCCACGACGAATCGGCGCAGAATCTGCTGGCGGAATCGCCGAATGCTAGAGTCCAGACCAAGACACTTCGCAAGTAGCTTGATGCCTTGAATCCTGGAGCAGCCCGAATGGACATCGGAATCGACCAATCGACGACTTCGACGGTAGCTCCAGTCCTCCAGCAAGCCTTCAACGACCACGAAGAGCTTGCCTCCGCATTCATCGGCTCGATGCCACTCATGCGGAAGCTCGATGGAGGCCGGTTTACGGGATCTGTTCAGCAGGTTGATCTGGGTGAGGTGCGCGTGGTCCATTTGCGGGTCGACAGCTTGCTCGAAATCGAGGGCTGCTCCGCAGAGGGGTTCCAGTCCTTTGGGGTACCAGCCGGTCGATGCACAGCGGCGCATTGGTGCCAGCAGACCGTTTCCGGGGGTAGATTCATAAACTCCTATGACGCGTCCGGCAGTTTCGAAGCCGTGGTTCGGCCGGGCTTCGAGAGCTTCGTCGTTTCAGTACGGAAGGATTGGCTTCGTGAGCGCGGCGCGGCATTGGAGATTTCAGGCGAGGGTACGAGCCGACGGGCGCTCGCCATCGAATACGATCCGGTTTCGCTACGGACATTGTTGGGAATGCTGCAGGCGGGTCTTGATTCAACGAATACCGCTCAGAATGCGAGGTGGCACGCCGCTCTTCGCGAGCAGCTCCGCTTCGAGTTGCCGGATCGACTTCTCGAATTGTCGAGCGGCCGCGATCACGCGTCCGGGCTATCGCTGCGATCGCGTGATCGCGTTATTACGCGAGCACGCACATGGATCGCCGAAATGAATGCTGATGGACATACGGTGGCCGATCTGTGTCGCGATGTCGGAGTTAGCGAACGCACGGTCCGGCGTGCATTCCTCGAACACTATGGCGTGACGCCGCACGACTATCTGAAGGCGCGCCGACTCAATCGCGTGCACAGCGAACTTCTTCGGCCGAACGCTACTGCTCTACGCGTGCACGCAGTGGCCAACCGATGGGGCTTCTGGCATATGGGGCAGCTCGCCGCCGACTACCGGCACCTCTTCGACGAGCTCCCATCCGAGACACTCGCCCGCGCGCGTTAGTCTTCCGATCGAACCCCTGAGTCGGCTCTCGCTACCCAACCCATTCCACACTCTGACCGTGAAACCCACACGTACCTAATAGTCGGTCGTCCCCGGTCGGCCAGAGACGTAGCCGTAGTTCGCACGTTTCAAAATCTTTCGCTTCCATGCGAAGCCAGACGAGGGGCCTATCCGACTTACTGGATCCACCGACCCGGTCCATCAGGGTTCGGATACCACGTCGTTCCTCGCGATCAAGGTAGAGCCACATCACGGAGTGGAATAGAACGGTCGCGGCCCCGGCGACCCGCTCCTCGAGTCGTGCCTCCAGCCACGGCAGGGCCCGAAACGGGTGA
>CAZMFM010000208.1:0-3525 GCA_964565565.1 uncultured Spirochaetaceae bacterium
AAGCCACCTCTTGTTCGCCGACCGGATTGGGACAAGGCGTTCGCTCGAATGCGGAACAGGCCCATGTTCATAATGGCCACATCGTCGGGATGGGCGCCAGCGGTATCGATGTGCGAGGGAGGAACCTCATCGAAGGCGTGACCGTATCCGAGAGTGGGTTCTACGGCTTCACTGTGGGGGAGGGTACCGTGGTTAGGCACTCCACCTCGACACGGAATGGACTCAATGGATTCAATCTCGCGACCGGAAGCGTCGCCAGCGACTGCACCTCCTCGCTCAACGGGAGCGACGGCTACCGACTGTTCCCATCCTCTCATGTTCGTCAAAGCTCGGCCAGTTTCAACGGCGGATCTGGCTTCGCCTCTTACAGCTTCTCGGGGGCGATCCTTCACGGCAACACCGCCTACTACAATGACGAACACGGCATTAACGCCGGCGGCCAGACTACTATTCGAAATAATTCGCTCCGGAACAATACGCTGACCGGAATCTCGGCCAACGAAGGATCCGTCATCGAAGGGAACACGGTTGGAAGGAGCGGCACCGTTGGTATCAACGCCGCAGAAGCCTCGGTCATCAATAACAACGCCGTTACGGACTCCGTCGAGGGGGGAATCGTCGCCGGCGTAGGCGCCGCCATTCGAGGAAATTCGGTCTACAGCAATGGCACGAACCTGAGTCACGACGGGATCCATTGTTCGCTCGGCTGTCGGGTGAAGGACAACACCCTCCGCGCGAACGCAGGTTTCGGCATTCGCTTCGATTCCAATAGCTCCGGCTACTCGGGCAATACGATCGGTTCAAATGGCGCGGGGACGGTCGCCCTCGGCCGCGACACCGGCGCGAATGTGTGCGGCACCTCCACTACCTGCCCCTAGGTGGACTCAGTCTAAACCCTTCCGCGCCCACGCATCGCCTAACTCTCCAAGCCCGCCGGGCATTTCCAAAAGGACGAACTCAATGAACTCTCCAACCCTTCTGCTCAAGCACCGACGATCGGTCATGTTATTTCCTGGCCTCGGACTTCTCCTCGTCGCGCTGTCCTCTCTGGTCCCGAAACTCAGCGAAGCAGAAGTTGTTGTTTCGACCGAGATCACGACGACGATCCAGGGCGTGGTCCACTCCGACGAGGACGCGCCCTTTCTAGCAATTCAGGGTCTCAGCTTCGACGTCGGTGAATTGCCGATTGAAGCCGCGCTCTCGGCCATCGGAGTCGATTCCGGCGGCAACGCGCTCTTCGCTGTCGAAACCACAACAAGCCTCCCCGGAGGACTCCTTGCCGAGCCACGAGACGTTATTCGATTCGACGGAAGTGATTTCAGCTTGATCTTCGACGGCAGTACCGAAGGGGTCCCCCGAAGCGCTCGAATCGACGGGATTAGTTTCCGGGACCAACAACTTCTCTCCTTCGATACAACCATTCGGCTCGGCAGGGGACTCGTCGTCGCAGACGAAGACGTCGTCGAGTGGGCGGCCGGAGGCTTTGTCAGCCCGCTCCACTTAGACGGTTCCGAGGCCGGACTGGATGCCGGGCTCGACATCGATGCGATTGATGCCTGGAGCCCGCGACATATCACCGTCTCCTTCGACACCTCGGGCGTCGTGGGCGGCCTTCCTTTCGACGACGACGATCTCTTGACCTATGACCGAAAAAATGCCCTCTGGTTTCTCAACCAGGACCCGTCTGCGCTCGAGCCCGGACTCGAGGCCAGCGACGTGACGGGACTCGTCTATGTTCCGGAGCCGACGGGACTCGGAGCCCTTGGGCTCGGCCTACTCCAAATGGCTTTGTGGGGGCGACGGCGCCGGCGCAAGTCGGGGCGACGTCAAGCAATGCACAGATGAACCCGAAACGAAGCGGACCGGAAGAGGAAAACAGAGCCATGCGATCCAGCCAAACTGTGATGTCCTTGAAAATTTTCAGAAACACTCGTCTGAGAACGTCGATCGCAAGCGCTACGACAGCGCTCATCTTGCTCGCGCCGTCTATCGCGCTTGCGGACGTCGAGTTCTGGTTCTTTCCTTTAGAGGGCAACACCCAGTTGAGGGTCACGGGTACCGGCACCAACAACGATTTCGGCGGCGTATTCGGTCACTCGTTTTCGAACGTGATTGGAGGCGCTCCCTTTGACCCCAGCCTCTCAAACGCATCTTTCCCCGTCGGGCCAATACTCATGAACCAGGCGCTCGGCTTGCACCTCGATCGCATCACTCTCGACTCCGACGGAGGGGTGGATGGGGATGATTTTTCGATCGGCTTCGACGACCTCTTTGCGATGGGCAACACGTATAGCTTTGCGGAAACGGTATCGGTTCCCGGCCTTGCTTTCGGCCTGCTCACCGTTGGCGAATACACGAGTGTGTCCAACCGTTTTGGCACGATGACGCTCAGGATCACGAGCCAGGGGTCTGTGGATCCGCAGGTGCCGGCGCTCTCGCTACTCGGGCAGGTCGTCCTCGCTGGGACGCTGATATACACATCTATCAGGTCGCAGCTGCAGAGCTAGCACAGAAGATTTCGTGGGGGAGGCACGAGAAAACCTGAACCTATTCTCAACGGCCGGATGTCGCTGCCCCAACCCCCCACTTGGGGAGCAAGACATGCGGCTGCGAAACTGGACGAGACTAACGCTGGCGCTCTGCCTGTTAGCCCCGGGTTGATCTGCATGCTCCGCGTCGATCGATCGGCTGCGTAGAACGGCTGCTCACCGGTGTAGTTGGTCGGAACCTCGATGATGATGGGTCCGTTCGATTTTCTGCCACTATCCGTCCCGCGTAGCCACTTTCACGCAACGACTTCCAGGCCGATCGCGAGACCCGATCGAATGGGATCAAGAATTGCGAAGGAAGGGAAAGCGTCAATGCGAGTTGGAATATCGGCTGTCTCGATTTTGTGGATGATCCTCGCCGGCACAGCCAACGAGGCTTCCGCCGCGTCGATTGTCGAGCAGCGATTCAGTAATTTTTCATCCTCGTTTCCGGCTACGGAGTTCAGTACTGGCTCCAGCGCGACCGTGTTCGCGCCATTCGAGCTCCCGAGTGGCGGCGGTCGACTCGAGCAGATTGTCTGGTGGGGGGGAAGTTTGCCTCCGTGGGCAAGTTCGCGATCTGGCTTCACGATTCGCTTTCACGATTCGATTGCACAGGGCAACGGCGAGTTTCTCCCGGATAGATCGGCAACCGTCGAGTTCACTGTCTCCGCAGAGTCCGAGACCTTGGGACCCTTCACCGATTTGTTCTGGGTCAATCTTCCAGAGCCGATCTTTCTTCCAATGGGAGTACAATACCTCTCGATTGTCGGACCCGACTTCTATTGGCACATGGCAGACGAAGATGAAACGAACCTGAGAACCCGAACGCTTCGCCAAGTCGGGAATCTGGAAATATTCGTCCTTAGCGACGAGTCCGACGCGGCGTTCGTGCTGAACGACACGGCCGCGCCGATTCCGGAACCATCGACCGCCGTTCTCACCGCGCTCGGACTGACGGCCTTAGCTGCACGGCGAAAGGTCTAGGCCTCTCAAC
>CAZMFM010000209.1:0-3501 GCA_964565565.1 uncultured Spirochaetaceae bacterium
GTCCAAGTCGTCGTTCATGGATATCGAAGTAAGTAGCCTCTGAATCGGCACGAAGCGAAAGGTTCGTGCCGGTACACCCATGCCGAGGTGCGCGAGATACAGCGCGGTCGCCGCGGCTCGCAGGTAGGTCGTTTTCCCAGCCATGTTGGGTCCCGTGAGAAACAGCAGGCGACGCTCCTGGCAAAGCGCCAACTTATTGGCAACCGGGTTGGGAATGAAGGGATGGAACAGACCATCGGCTTCGAGGCGAACCGCGCCAGATTCGATTGTCGGTAAGACGAGTCCGTGCTGAGACGTAACGTCCGCCATCGCGACAAGCGCATCCACCTCGTGGACGAGTTCCAGCAGCCTGCTGATCGCCGCCGCTTCGAGCAAACGAAAGGTCTGGTCGATTTTGAGGATCTTCCAAAATCCACCAGATTCATCATCCGGCACTTGAGCCAGCCGCGGACGGTCGAGCAGCGTTTGGATTTCACTGACAATCGGCGCCATTTCTCCGCCGACGTGCACGCCGTGCAGCCGGTGAACCACTTGACGCAATAGCCGGAGCAACCGGCGAGCAAACAATACGCCTCGTCGGATTTTGGTGAAGAAGTCGTCATCGTTGGTCTTGAGGGCGAAGGCACTGATGGTAAACGTGACCGTGTGGAGTTGCGTGACCACCGGCATAAAACCCCGGGTGTAGGTGTTCACGCATTTAGCCAGATAGCGTGACGGCAGCTCGGAGAAAGCTTCTCGGTGGGCCTGGATGAAAGCAATCGCTTCCTGGGTCGCACGAATTCGATCAACCGTCGCCCAGGGCATTTCCATGCGACGCCGCAAGACCTTCTCACCCCCTTCGGTTTTACAGAGGTTGCAGAAGTTGAAGAGGCTGATGGAAGTGGAATCTACGCCAAATAGCTTCAGGTCCTCCCGGGTGTGTGCGTCCAGGAGCAAAATCTCGTGCGCCTCATGAGCGGAGTCGACACGCGGCCCTTTCGCTTTCGGGTGTGATGCGGCGGACATGAGCGCGATCTCTTTCTGAGGCAGGCGTTAGCGGAAACGGAGTCGATGCCTGGTGATTCGACCCGTTTCGGGCTCACGTGCGCATTCAGTACGTAGACTCTGCGCTACGGAGCGTAGGTGAGGACGTGCCGTCAAACTCCAGGCAGTTCCCCTCTACCTCGATATTGAGCGACTTCTGTGTCAGGTGGGCCGACATCAACAGACTCAAGACTTCGCGAGCGCCCGGATTGGAAGCCAGCCAGCGAATGGTGTTCGACTCACAATCTGTAGGGCCGACCGATTCGCCAGTGATCACGATCCAGCATGTCGCATCAGTGAGCCGGCAGCCCAGCCGAACCACTTGCCGCTGTTCAGCTCTCTCCAGCTCTCGGCTAGCCACGATCGATGGGACCGCAAGCGCGGCCGCGATGGCGATGAGTATACCTATTCGCATGTTCAGACCTCCCGTTTGTTAGAACCTAACGGATTGGACACTCGGCCGCCGAACCCGTTCACGAATCTTGGATCAAGGATGCGAAGAGATCACCGGCTCTGCATCGCTCGACGGACTGACGTACGTAGCGACCGGAGGATCGGGATCGCCGGTTCCTTTCGATCCCAAGATCATCGAAATCCACACCAGAGCTCGTCGAAAGAAGGCTACTCGGCTCGGATGCGCCAAGCCCCGGGGCGAAAACACGATGACAAGCGAGGTGGATGAATCGTCCATTTCCGAAAAAATGCAGACAGCGCTCAATTATTCGTCGAAGCCTCTAGCCACATTCGACCGGATCGAACCACTAACCCTTAGGCCCGTTCCAGGCCAGGGAGAAATGCCTCGATGCGTCGAATAGTCTTGTTCGTTCTATTTTCCTCCGCGTTGCTGGCCTCGAGCCAAAGTGGTGCCTTGACTCTTGATTTCTCAGGCAATGTGAGCGGAATCTTCGGACCGTTCTCAACCACGACATTCCAAAGAGCAGGGGATCTCCCTCCCCTGACATTCGGCATCGGCGAGCCGATCACTGGCCGATTGATCTGGGACGACAGCGTCGCGGACTCAGACCCCGCGGCTGATAATGGTCTCTACCTAAACGCCCTGACGCTCATGCGCGTCGAAATCGCCGGCAACGCCTGGGAAATAACCGGGGGAACAGTTCAGATCATTCCGGAAGTCACGGATCCAATCCAAGTCTACGGTATCGCTTCTGGCGATTCTCTAGACACATTCGTAGCGGACAGATTCACTATCGATTTCGACGATCCCACGGACTACATCACAGCCGATTCTTTGCCGAATATGGGTGCAATGTTTCAGTCCATGCTGCTCGGCGGATCGTTCAGCCTCAATTTCCTCGAAGGCGGCGAACGCACGTTCGAGATCGAAGGCGGCAGTTTCGAATTCACAAATGTGCCCGAACCGGGCGCCGGTGTTCTCGTGAGCATGGGTTTGCTCCTGCTTTCGGGCTGCACGAAGCGTCGCTCCAACATCTCAGACTTCCTCGGGAAGAGGGTCGGCGAATAGGAGTTTCAAGCGGGGATTTCAACACCAACGGTCAATGGCGCTCCGTTAGTCACGTCTCGATCGGTGCACACTCACCCCGTAATGGGCCATCTCGGCATACTGGAAAAGCTGCATGAGATCCGGCCAACCCGCTGGTGGAAAGCTCTATATCTCTAGCGCCGAGGTCGTGCCAATCGGTGAAATCCGAACAGAGCAAGCAGCCCTGCCGAGGCGGCGAAGATTGTGCTGGGCTCCGGGATCTCCATCGTAACCCATTGTCGATTGGCGCTTCCGTCAGAAATACTTCGGGCCGTCAACGATCCGGAAACGAGCGCGACAACGCCGTTGCCTGCGGCGTCACGAGCGTCTGTGCCCGTCCGAACGAACATTTCAGTGGACTGTGTACCCTGAAGGTTGGTCACCGTGATCGAGAGCTTGCCGGTCGTGAGAGGCAAACCGACCGTCCATCTGGCCTCGCGCGTGAATGGGATGTTCGCACCCGCCGCTGTCACGGGAGCACCCGTGCCGTGGATCGTACCGTTGTAGCCGATCGTCCCGGTGAAGACACCTGTCGCCGTCGAGAACGCAGGATGGGTGACGAGGCCGTTGAAGGCGCCTCCATCGACACCGACGGTCGCGTCTGAAGCCGTTAGGTTTATGACCGATCGTGCGAACTTGCAGTTCGGAGTATCTACGAAAGGAACGAACGTGCCCTGCGCTGTGGTGCCGGAAAGGGGGGTTGCCGACACCTTGCACGGCAGCTCGAATTGCGGAGAGACAAAGGGTGAGACGTTGTAGAAGACCTTCTTCGTGCCGATTGCGCGACCGATCGCCTGCCCGCCGAACTGGTTACGGGTTGCATGGAAGCGCGCGACACCATTGATCGGGGGCGTGCCGGCTTCCCCGGCCATTGGCGTCGGCGCGCCCGTCGCGCCAAAGTTGGTGCCGACGGTTCCGTTGGCCGTCGCGTCGGCGTAGAAGCTGACCGTCGCGGCGCCCACACGACCGCCGGCAAA
>CAZMFM010000210.1:0-3485 GCA_964565565.1 uncultured Spirochaetaceae bacterium
GGCCGGCGCCCAGTCGATCTGGCCGCCCACCTTCGATTGGTTGATCGCCGCACTCCTGCGTGTCCTGCCGGGGCTCGACCAGCCGGAGGCGATCGAGCGATACGCGGTCTGCATTCCACCGGTCATCGGCGTGCTGACCGTCCTGCTCGTCTACCGACTCGGGATCCGCTTCTTCTCTCGCACGGTGGGCATCGCCGCGGCATTCTCGATGGCGATTCTCCCCGCGCATTCGCTCTATTCGCGCGTCGGCGCCGTTGACCATCATGTTCTCGTCGCAACCGTTGTCGCTATTATGTTAGGCCTGGCGATGGCCTTGGTTCGCAACGGCGAGGGAGACGTCGTGTCTCGGCGGATTGGGCTCGCGGCCGCGCTCGGGCTATCGATGGCGGTTGCCGTTCTGGTCTGGCCCGGCGCGTTGTTGCAGGTCGGCGTCTTGCAGGTCGGGCTCGTCGTTCGCCTGCTCAGCGCCCGGGGCGGGGCTGCCGCGAAACAATGGGCCATGCGCTTCACCGTCGTTCATTTCGTGGCGTATCTCGCGGTTGCTCCGATGAGCCTTGGCAATACCTGGGAAATCTGGGGGCCCTTCAGTCCCGTCGTCCTGACCAACTTTCAGCCGGTCTATTTTCTGGCGGGCGCCTTTTGTTTCGGAAGTCTGGCCGGACTCTGGCAGCGAGGGTGGGGGGCCGCGACGCGTTGGGCGCGAGGGGCGTCGGCCGTTCTTGTTGGCGTCGCCCTGCTGATCGTGATGCAACTCGCCGTTCCCGACCTGATTGGTGCGGTCACCGAGGCGCTTTCCTGGTTCACCAAGGATGAAGAGTTTCAATCCGCGGTCAATGAATCCGTCGGTCTCTTTGGCGGCGACCGTGGCCGGATGCGGGCCGCCACGTTTCTCGGCCTCTTCGTCTATGTCGTTCCGATGGCCATTGGCTATTTCGCGTGGAAGCTCCGAGAGAGTGCCGATGCGCTCCTGTTGCTCGGATGGGGCTTCGCCCTCTTTGTCGCGACCCTCGTGCAATGGCGCTTCATGAACTCGTATTCGATCGCCCATTGTTTGTTGATTGGCCTGGTCGTCGAGTCGGTCGTTCAAGCGCTTCGACCGCAACTGGTCGGGCCCCTACGCAAGACGGGGGCGGCGGCGGTTGCGATTGTCGTTCTGGTCGTCGTCTTCATTTCGCCCTTGCGGTCGTATCGTCTTCATGCCGAGAATTTCCGCCGAAGTCTCAACGGGGAGCCGACCGTTCCCGTCGGGCGGCAACTTCAAGCCCGATTCGTGGCCGATGCGGCGCGATTCTTGAAGGAACGCTCGACGGAGGTGGCGGGTGGATCGCCGTTTGGCGGTGAGGGATTCTCGGTGCTCGGACCATGGGGCGATGGTCATATCTTGAAGGCCATCGGCGGTCTGGCCGTCGTGCAGGACAATTTTGGGGACGACGTCGCACCGGAAAATTTCGCCCGCGCCGAAGAATACTTTTCCGCTCGGACCGAAGCGGACGCCCTGGATATCCTGGCACCGATGCAAACACGTTATGTCCTGGTCCGGTCGACGGGATCCGGCCATGACCAGGGCAACCACTACTACAAGAGCCTCTATTCGCGCCTCTACCGACTTCGCGGCCACCGCGGCACGTTGCCGAAGATTCCCGAACACGACACCCGGGTGGAAACGCCGCTCGTCCACCATCGATTGATCTACCAGTCTCCGCGCCTCGAGAAGAAGGACCCCCAGCCCTATATCACGATCTTCGAAGTCGTTCGGGGTGCAGAACTCGTCGGGTCGGCTCCGCCCGGGACGGAAGTGACCGTGCTGCTCGATGTCGCGCCCCAAGACGGCAAGCGCTTTCTCTATTCCGATTCGATCGAAGCGAACGCGAATGGCGTCTATCGATTCAGGCTGCCCTACGCGAATGAATCCGTCGGCTCGAATATTCGCGTGGGACGACAATATTTCGTGCGGATCAAGGGGCAACGGGCGACGGTCGTGATCCCCGAAGCCGCCGTCCTCCAAGGGGCGCGCGTTGTTGGCCCCGCCTTCGGAAACCAATCGGCTCCGGTCCGTGGGCGTTGAAACCCACCAAATTTGTGCGCCCTCTCACATTCGCAGCCTTCGGCCGGGTCGAAATGTGAAGGACGTTGGATGGCGATGCGAATGCGCGCGTCGCATTTCGCTCCGGTTCAGGTAGAGGTACGCTTTCGACATGGCAGCCAAAAAGAAATCCGCGGCATCAAAGAAGGCCTCCAAGAAGGCATCCCCGAAATCAACGGCAAAGAAAGCGGCCAAGAAGGCAGCAAAGCCGGCCGCCAAGAAGTCGGCTGGAAAGACCGCCGGCAAGAAGAAGGCGACCGCGAAGAAAAAGGCTTCGCCCAAGAAGGCCGCTGCGAAGAAGTCGGCCGCTCCAAAGAGCAAGGCCTCCACAACGAGTGCGCCGGCTGCCAAGAAGGCCGCCGCGGCGGCTGCCCCCGCCAAATCGCAGGCCCCCGCGTCGTCACCCCCTCCAAAGCGCGAACGACCGCCGGGTTCGGTCTGCTCGATGGACGTCAGCCTCGGCCACGTCTTCTCGATCAAGCCGCGACTCAATACCAGCTATCGCCGAGACGATTTCCATCAGGCCAAGATCGCCCTCAAGGACGAGATCTACGAGGATCTGCGATCTGCAGTGATCGCTGTCGCCGAAGAAGCCCTCTCGCTCACGCGCGGATCCGCCAGCAAGCCACAATTCCAGAAGCGCCGCTAACGCGCGACGCGGCCAGGCCGATCTTGGGATGACTCCCCTGGGCTACTTCCGCCCGGACGTCCCGTAGCCAAGCGCCTCGAGCGTTCGCCGAGTTTGTTCGTCGAGTTCTCCCGGCGTCTGCGAACCGCCGGCTTCCTCCGCCTGGATCTCGGCCCAGCGCTCGCGCCCGGCCTTCTGCAAGGCCGGCGTCCCGGCTTGGACCGGCGAGATCCCGCCCCCGGTTCCGACCAACGTTGTCCGCTTGCCGTCGGTCATGGCCAGCGCATGCTGTTGGAGTGCTCGCCTGGCCGCCTGAGTTGCGCGTCGCCCCTCGCCTGGCGCGATTGATCTTCGCTCGATCGCGACGATTCGCGGCTCATCGGTTGGCTGAAGGAGGTCGCGGCGGTCTTCGGCGAAAGCCACCGGGTCGCCCACGCCCGCCATCTCCAGGATCGTCGTATAGAGATCGCGAATCGAAGCAGTCGCGTTCGTCCGCCCGGCCTTGATTCCAGGTCCAGCGAGAATGAGGGCGATCTCGATCTCAACGGGATCGAGGTACTCGCCATGGTCATAGCCGTAGCCTCGCGTATCGAGCTGGTCGCCTAACGTCTCGCCATGATCCGAGACCAGGATGGTGGTGAAGTCGCCGAGTCGTTTCGAAGCGCCCGACAGGAGATCTCCGAGCGCCCGATCTGTTTCCCGAACTCCGTCTGAATAGAGTCGAGACATCTGTTCGCGTCCGGCTTCATCGAACCGATCGACGCCGACGAATCC
>CAZMFM010000211.1:0-3281 GCA_964565565.1 uncultured Spirochaetaceae bacterium
GACCCGACGGGACGTTCAGTCATCAAGCAGCGAGTCGGCAATTCGGCGCACAGGTCGATTTCGTTCCAGTGACGACCATGCGCGACGTCTTCACGATGACCGAACGTGGCGATACGCATTTTGGTGTCGTGCCGGTCGAGAATACGATCGAAGGTCCGATCTCAGTGACTTTCGATGCCCTGGTCGAGACCGACGTGACGATCTGCAGCGAGATCAAATTGGAAATTTCGCAGCATCTCATGAGTCGAACCGGGAAGATCGAGGATATCCAGAAAGTGGCCTCTCACCCGCAACCGCTCGCGCAATGTCGCGGCTGGCTCGAAGCCAATTTGCACGGGATCGAAACGATCGAAACGACCAGTACCGCGGCCGCGGCGCAACTGGCGCATGCCGATGAAAAGGTCGCTTCAATCGGCTCGGAGGTGACGGCCGAGGTCTACGATCTGCTGGCGATCGCGTCCGGGATCGAAGATCACCGCGGCAATACGACACGCTTCCTGGTCGTCGGCCGTGAGACGCCGGCGCCCTCCGGTCAGGATCTGACTAGCGCGATCTTTACAGTTCGACGGGATCAGTCCGGGGCATTGCACGACCTACTCGGCCCCTTCGCGAAACACGGCGTGAATCTCACAGCGGTCCAGTCGCGCCCGATGAAGGGCAAACACTGGGAGTACAATTTCATCGTCGATCTCGAAGGGCACCAGGAAGATCCTGCGGTTCAGCGAGCGCTCGCTGAAGCGGCGGAGGTAGCCGCCTCGTATAAAGTCTTGGGTTCGTTTCCCCGGGCTTTGGAAGTCATCTCTGAAACCGCTCCATCCGCCCCCGCCCCCGCCGCCTCAACCACTCCGACTGCTGCCCCCGCTGCGCCGGCCAAGGCAGGAACATCATGAGCCTGATCGACCTCATCAAGCCGCATATTCGCAATCTCGCTCCCTACGAGCCCGGTAAGCCGATGGAAGAACTCGAGCGCGAACTGGGCATTCGCTCGTCGATCAAATTGGCGTCGAACGAGAATCCGTTAGGCCCGTCGCCGAAGGCCGTCGAGGCGATGCGCAAGGCAGCGGGCGAAATCCACCGCTATCCGGATGGCGCGAGCTTTGCGTTGCGCACCAAGCTTTCCGAGCGCCTGGGTGTTGCTGAGAACCAATTGGTTTTCGGATGTGGTGGAGACGAAATTCTCGAGTTGGTCGCCAAGACGCTGATCGGCGAGGGCGATGAGGTGGTCTATGGCTGGCCGTCGTTCGCGATGTATCCGATCGTGGTCCAGGGTATGGGCGCCAAGAGTGTTCGTGTTCCACTGACTGCGGACTTTGTTCACGATCTCGATGCGATGCTTGCGGCGATCACGGAAAAGACGCGCATCGTGATGATTTGCAACCCGAATAATCCGACAGGGACGAGTATCAGTGCCGAGGCGTTCGATCGTTTCATTCGAGCATTGCCCGCCAACGTGGTGTTGGTCGTCGATGAGGCGTATTTCGAGTTTGTACGCCGGAGTGATTTTCCGGACGTGTTGCCTTTGTTGTCGACGCGTCCCGGAACTCTCGTCCTGCGTACTTTCTCGAAAATCTACGGTCTGGCCGGAATGCGCATCGGCTACGGAATTTGTGACGCCGAATTGGCCAGCTATCTCGAGCGTTCCCGGCATCCGTTCAATGTGAATCGAATGGCCGAAGTGGCAGCGTTGGCAGCACTCGACGACGACGAGCATGTCCAGAAGACACTCAAACTGAACGAGATGGGCGTCGAGTACTTGACCGCTGAACTCGGGCGTATGGGAATTGAAACCTGGCCGACCGATGCCAACTACATCCTGGCCAAGCCGGGATTGGACGTCTTCGATCGCCTGTTGAAGATGGGAATCATCGTTCGGCCGATGTCCGGCTTTGGCCTGACGGAGCATGTGCGCATCTCGATCGGGTTGCCCGAAGAGAACGAGCGATTGATCAAAGCGCTTTCCGAAATTCGCGTGGAGAGTCGATCGGGCGTGGAGGAGTCGACATGAATCCGCCTCTCTTCGAGAAGCTCGCCGTCGTCGGATTGGGCTTGCTAGGCGGTTCGGTCGCGGCGGCCGCCAAGTCGCGTGGATTGGCGCGACAGGTCGTGGGCGCGGCGCGCCGCAGGGGCCCCCTCGAATACGCACTCGAAGCAGGAATCGTCGATGCCATCGCTTCGCCGGCAGAAGCGGTCATCGGTGCCGATTTCGTCGTCCTGGGAACGCCGGTCGGATCGATGTCCGCAGTCTTGGCGGAGGTGGCCTCTGGTCTCGAGCCCGGTTGCATCGTGACGGATGTCGGGAGCGTGAAGGGCATCGTGGTCGATCTGCTACCGGGCTTGCTTCCGGAGGGCGTCGAGTTCGTAGGCTCTCATCCGATGGCGGGAAGCCATTTGCGCGGACCCGAACATGCCCGGGCGGACCTTTTTGAGGGCGCGACCTGTGTTGTGACCTCACGCGTGGTCGATGACTCTTCTCCCGGGGCTGAAGGCATTTCTCATATGGCTGAAGGCTCATCTCGCATGGCTGAAGGCGCATCTCATATGGCTGAAGGCTCATCTCATATGGCTGAAGGCTCATCTCACATGGCTGAAGGCTCATCCGGTATGGCTGAAGGCTCTTCTCACATGGTTCAAGACTCGGCGACGCATAAGGTCGAGGCCTTTTGGCGCAGTCTTGGGGCGAGAGTGAGTCGACGGACGCCGACGGCGCATGACGATGAAGTCGCCTGGGTGAGCCATCTGCCGCATTTGTTGTCGTTTGCTTTCGCGCAAGCGCTTTGTTCCGCGCCAGTGGGTGTGGGTGAATTGGCGGGCAGTGGTTTTCGCGACTTTACGAGGATCGCTCAGAGCGATGCCGAATTGTGGGGCGAGATCCTGAGTCTGAATCGCAAAGCACTCTCTGGGCCCTTGAACCACTTTTCGGAGTCGTTGGCAACGATTGCCAGGATGCTCGAAGAGGGCGATGGGGATTCGCTCGAACAGATGTTGAATCAGGCGCGGATGCGTCTGGCCGAGGTGGCTGCCAGTAGCACGTCGGGCAAGGTGACCGAGTCTGAAGAAGATTGATCCATCGAATTCAAAAATCATGGCCGCTCGCAAGGCGCGAGACGAGCCACCAGGAGCAATGAGAAACCAAATGACAGAAACAACAGAGCAATCCGGAGGCGGCGAAAGTTTTGCTGACCTGTTCGGAAGTAGTGAACGAAATATCAAAGAAGGCGAACTCGCACGCGGCACCATCCTGTCGATCGACAATGACTGGGTCCAGATCGATATCGGCTTCA
>CAZMFM010000212.1:0-3238 GCA_964565565.1 uncultured Spirochaetaceae bacterium
TCTCCATTGTGCATCGTGCCCTTGATGAAGTATTTTCGGCCTTCACGCCGGTCGATCCAACTGCGCATGCGGATTGCCTGACCAATTGGCGTGAGCGCCAGATATCGGACCGTCAAAGTACCCGTAAAGCCACCGATGTCGCGTAACGCGCCTAACGTCCCGAGCAACTCGTCGAAGACGAGGGCGATCACGCCACCATGGACCGCGGTCGGCGGGCCGTTATAGGGCGCATCGAACACATGTTCTGCGTTCATCTCTTCGCCATCGAAGTTGAAGGAAACGGCTGGCGCGATGGGATTGAGTGGGCCGATGACCGGGCTGTAGGGGAAGAACTCGGCGGGGTCGTCTGTGTCTCGCGAGTGGCTTCCCGCCATGTCGGCGTCGCTCAGGACGAGGCGCCGCTGTTGGTAGGGGCCTTCGTAGTCGTAGGGCGCGAGTCGCTCGTTCAAGGCGGCGACCTGTCGCTCGACGTCGTTCAGCAGCGCCTTGGGTGCGCGGGTCTTGCGCAAGTGGGCTGTCAGGTGACGCACGCTGGCCACGGCGCCTTGAAGTGCCTCGAAATCGGGTTCTTCTTCGCTCACAATCGTTCTTTCATGTCGAGGGCTGTCCCATGCGGCGACGCAGGAAGCCAGCCCGGAGAATCCGCTCGAGGCGGGACGGATGCGCGGGTCGAGCACGATAACGCGTTCCCTGGATGGGGGCCGCATGACGGTCGAGGTCGTCGTGGCACTCGAAAGTACGGGTGGCACGGCCCGCCTTCGTCAGGGATCCTGAAGCCTTGCTTCGTGCTCTGCTCGTGATGGATGAATGCGCCGAAATCGCGCAATGGAAGTCAGCATGTATATTGGATACGACGAGAACCAGGAAGAACTCCGCCAGACGCTTCGCGACTACTACGACGATTTGTTGACGCCCGAGATCCGCGCCGAACTGGCGCGGGGTCGTGGTGTCGGGCCGACGATGCGCAAAGTCGTGCGCCAGATGGGTCAGGATGGTTGGCTCGGGATTGGCTGGCCGAAGGAATATGGCGGCCAAGGGCGGTCGGCGATCGAACAATTCGTCTTCTTCGACGAGTCGATGCGCGCGCGGGCTCCGGTTCCGATGCTGACCGTCAATACAGTCGGGCCGACGATCATGAATCGCGGCAGCGAAGAGCAGAAGAAATTCTTCCTTCCCAAGATCGTCGCGGGCGAGATCCATTTTTGTGTTGGCTATAGCGAGGCCGGCGCGGGGACCGATCTTGCGTCGCTCACGACTCGGGCGGACCCTGACGGCGATGACTACATCATCAATGGCGCAAAGCTTTGGACGAGTCTGGCGAGCGATGCCGACTATTGTTGGCTGGCGGTGCGAACGGATCAGGAGGCGGCCAAGCACGACGGCCTCTCGATGTTCCTGGTCGACATGAAGTCGCCGGGAATTCGAATCGATCCCCTCGAGTTGCTTTCGGATCACGACATCAATGCCGTCTTCTTCGACGACGTGCGCGTGCCGGCGGTGAATCTCGTTGGCGGCCTGAACAAGGGTTGGCGGCTGATTACGAGCCAGCTGAATCATGAGCGCGTGGCCATTTGTGCGCCGGGCATGATTGAGGGCGCCTACGAGTCGATCGTCGAATGGGCGGCGCAAACCAAGGACGCCGACGGCATCCGCATCATCGACCACGAATGGGTGCAGACGAATCTCGCCAAGGTGAAGGCGGGCATTCACGTTTTGCGCTTGATGAATTGGAAAGTCGCCTGGGCGACCAGCGCCGGGATGAAGGTGAATCCGGCCGATGCCTCGACGGTCAAGGTCTTCGGCACGGAGTTCTTTCTCGATGCCTTCCGCTTGTTGATGGAAGTCATGGGGCAGCGCGGCTATTTACGTCAGGGAAGCGACGAAGCGATCGCGAACGGAATCGTCGAGGGGCTTTACCGCGGCCTGCTCATTCTGACTTTCGGTGGTGGTACGAACGAGATACAGCGCGACCTGATCGGGCTCTTCGGACTCGGTCTTCCGCGCATCCCGCGGATGTAGAGCGGGGCGTCTATGCGTCTATCTGTCTATGCGCCTGCGCGCCTAGCAGTCGACACTTCGAATTGAATCATACGAGCAAGCTGAATCTGGAGATGATGAGATGGACTTTTCCTATAGCGACGAACAGCAGGCGATCTTCGATCTGGCCAGACAAATCTTGAGCGAGGGCACGCCGGCGGATCGACTGCTCGAAATCGAACGCGCAGACGGACCTCGCTTCGATCTCGAACTCTGGGCCAAGCTGGGTGAAGCCGGGTTGGTTGGATTAGCGATTCCCGAGGACTGTGACGGCGGCGGATGTAGCTTCATCGATTTGGCGGGCGTCATCGAACAGATCGGACGGACGACGGCCCCTGTGCCGCTCTTCGAAACCGCTGTGCTGGGCGCGCTTGCCATCGACGAGTTCGGAACGGCGGACCAGAGGAAATCCATCCTCCCTGAAGTCGCCGACGGAAAGCGGATTCTCACGGCGGCACTGATCGAGCCGGAATCAACAATCACCAGGCCCTCTACGCGCGCGAGTCGTGAGGCAGACGGATGGCGCCTCGACGGCACCAAGGCCTTCGTTCCCGCGGCGGAAATCGCCGACCAGATCCTCGTATCAGCCATGACCGACGAAGGCCCGGCCGTGTTCATCGTCGATCGCGAAGCCCCGGGCGTGAGTCTCGAAAGCCTCGTGACGACCAGCCGGATGCCGGAGTCGATGATGAGGCTCGAGGGCGTCGTGCTCGAATCGAACGCGCTTCTGGGGGAGGTCGGCCAGGGCGCCTCGATCATCGAATTCATCGACCTCCGCGCGAACGCCGCCCTCTGCAATCTGGCCCTCGGCGTTTGTGAGGCGGCACTCGAAATGACCGCCGAATACTCGAAGACACGAAAGCAATTCGATCAACCGATCGCCATGTTCCAGGCCGTTGCCCACCGAGAGGCCGATGCCTATATCGACACGCAATCGGTTCGGCTGACTGCGCTCGAGGTCGCCTGGATGATTTCGGCGGGTCGGGATGCCCGTGAGGAAGTTGCGATCGCCAAGCATTGCGCGAGCGAAGCCGGCTACCGCGTGACCTTCTCCGCGCAGCATATCCATGGCGGCATCGGCGTCGATCGCGAATATCCGGTTCACCGCTACTACGTATACGCTCGACATCTCGAACTAATGTTAGGCGGATCGACCCATCACCTGCGCCGCCTCGGCAAGATGATCGCCGAGGCGATGCAG
>CAZMFM010000213.1:0-3212 GCA_964565565.1 uncultured Spirochaetaceae bacterium
GTCACGCACCTCTACGCACGTGTAAACGCGTAAACATCAATGAATTCAACGATCGAATCACCTTGCCAACGTGAGGGTCGCCAGTTCGAATCTGGTCTCGTGCTCCACTCAAGCCCCCGGATTGTCTCGTGTATACGAGATGTTCGGGGGTTTTCTGTTGTTAGGCCAAGTTGACCAATACTTGACCTAAGCGGGATTTTTCCCTGTCCAGAAGACAATCGGAATGCTCTGGCGGCACACGTAACGTCTTGTCCCGTTTCTGGACCCGAAATCGTGTGACCCTCACGTGTGTAACGTGATGGTCGCTTCCCGAATTGAAGACGTATGCAGAGTCCATCTTGGCGGGTTTGGTCCAGAGGTTCTCGGAAATCCCTCAAGACGCGCCCTTTGAATGACTGCGAATAATGGAGATGTCCAACCGTCAATGTGATAGCGACGAAAACGCAAGTGGGAATCGCGAGAAAGTTCTGCCAGAGTGTCGAATGGTCAGTCGCATTTTCCGCTCCGCGATTCGTAGCGTGGACGCTGACATTCTATCGGAAGTCACTGAATGATCTTTCGAAAATGAGGCCGAAGTGCATCAGGCAGGCCGAATGGGTGCATGACAACTCGAATCGATGGAGACAATATGCGTACCCCTGGACGGAGCGGATCCCCGGTTGCAAGTAGGCTGCTCTCGATGTTTATCGGCGATCCACAACGACAACGGAAACTGCTCGCGCCGCTGCTTGTATCTGCGCTATGCCTCGCCTGTCCGGCCTCGCAGGACTCCCGGGAAGAGTCGCACGCGCCGGATTTCACAACGCCACTTCCGTCGGGTTGGGTCGATGAGGCGCGACTGGCAGGTGCGGATCAGGAGCCGGGAAACTGGTTCACGAATGGACGTGACGCGGCCGGCTCCTACTATTCGCCGCTCGATACGATCGACAAGGAGACGGTCACCGGTCTCGGCTTCGCTTGGGAGCATCGACTCGGGACTCGCCGCGGGCTCGAAGCGACGCCAATCGTGATCGATGGACGGATGTACGCCGTCGGGAATTGGGGGCACATTTATGCACTGGATGCGAGATCGGGGGAGGAGGTCTGGGAATACGACCCGAAAGCGGATGGCCAGTGGGGTCGTCATGCTTGTTGCGACGCGGTTAATCGGGGACTCGCGGTGTGGAAGGGTCGGATCTACGTCGGTTCGCTTGACGGCTTTCTACACGCAGTGGATGCCGATACAGGCGAGTTGCTGTGGAAGGTCGACACGCTCGATGCTTCGGCGCGAGCGAACCAGGTCCCATATACAATCACGGGAGCCCCTCATGTAGCAGGGGATGTCGTCGTCGTCGGAAATGGGGGCGCAGATTTCGGCGTCCGCGGCTACGTCACGGCGTATGATCTGACGACCGGTGAACGGCGTTGGCGATTCTTCACCGTGCCACATGACCCAGCAAACGGTCCGCAGGAACAGTCGCATCTCACGGCGGCACTCGAGAGCTGGGACGCGAACGGAGACTGGAGTTTCGGCGGAGGCGGCACGGTCTGGGATGGGATGGCCTACGACTCCGAACTCCGGCTGCTCTACATCGGAACCGGAAATGCCTCGCCGTATGCTTGGCGTGAGCGCTCGCCTGCTGGCGGGGACAACCTCTACCTTGCTTCGGTCATCGCGATTCACGCAGACACTGGAAAGATGGCCTGGTACTACCAACAGGTTCCCGGTGAGAATTGGGATTATACGTCCACCGCGAAAATGATCCTCGCCGAACTCACAATTGACGGCCGGTCGCGAAAGGTACTGCTGCACGCACCAAAGAATGGCTTCTTCTATGTGTTCGATCGCGCAAGTGGGGAGTTGATTTCGGCGGCGCCCTTCGCCGACGTGAACTGGACGAAAGGACTCGACCCGGAAACCGGTCGACCGATCCCGAATCCGGATTCCGACTACACGAACGAAGCCCGACTGATCTCGCCAGGCATGGTCGGTGCGCATAGCTGGCAGCCGATGTCTTTCAGCCCTCGTACGGGGCTCGTCTACATCCCCGTCGTCGAAGCTCCCTGGGTCTTCTTCGATTCCTCGAAGACCCGGGCCGGTCTGGTCGAGGGCTATTTCACAGTGATGTCGATCCCGCCCGAAGCTTACGCGCCAGGCCCGATGCAAAGCCTCTTCGGCACGCTACCGCCGCTTGCGCAGCTCGCGAAAACCTGGTCGAGTCCTCCCCGGACGCGTGGCATGATTCGCGCCTGGGATCCCGTGTCGCAGACCCTGGCCTGGCAGCAAGAGACCTTTGGGTTCAACGACGGCGGACTGATGTCAACCGCTGGAAACCTCCTCTTTCGTGGCGATTCGGCGGGATATCTATCGGTGTATGCGGCCGACACGGGGACATTAATTCGTCGGATAGAAGTGGGCACCGGGATTATGGCCGCCCCCATGAGCTACGAAGTCGAGGGTCAGCAATTTGTTGCCGTCATGGCGGGGTTCGGTGGCGCGGCCGGATCAGTTCCCTTTCCCGCGGATAGTGCGCCCTATCGATATGGCAACGACGGTCGGATCATCGCTTTCGCATTGGGCGGAGAAAGCGTGCCGATCCCGCCGCCATTTCGCGAAAGACCGATGCCCGAGCCTCCCAAGCGGATCGGGGATGCGCGGCGGATCGCTGAGGGAGAAGTCCTCTTCAATCGTTTCTGCAATCGCTGCCATCCTTTCGGTCGGGCCATGCTGCCCGACTTACGCCGCTTGTCCCCGGAGAAGTTCGCACTCTTCGATCCAATCGTGCGCGGCGGAATTCTGGCGCCCCTCGGTATGGCTCGCTTCGACGATGTTCTCTCACTCAGCGATGCGGAAGCCATCCGCAACTTCCTGATCGACGAGTCGTGGAAGCTGTTCTCGGAGCAGAACTAACGGCTGGCTTCCGGAGCGGCTGGGATCACGGCCAAGTCATGCACAATTTTGTCGCCGTCGACTTCCCAAACTGATGCAATTAGGGTGTAACCATTGGTGTCGACGACCTGCATGAAAATCTTGTTTCCGCTCACCATCACTCGCTCGGCCTTGGTCTCGATTCCAAGAGCAGTGCTGGACATCAAGGCGGCCAGGATTTCTTCCTGGCCGCGAAACGCAAGGACCACTCCGCCCGTGTGCACCTCAAGGATTGCATCGGCAGCGTAGTCATTGATGATGTCGTCCATGTTTGCCGCTTTGAATGCGGCATCATGGCGAGCGA
>CAZMFM010000214.1:0-3211 GCA_964565565.1 uncultured Spirochaetaceae bacterium
AATCTTCGAAGACCAGCTCCCCCATTTCGGATGCACGGACGCCAAGCTTCGACATCGAAGCGGCGACGCGAAAACCGGGTCGATCGGTTTCCACAAGGAAGAGGGAGAGTCCCTTGATCCGTTGTTCCGGGTTCGTCGAGGCGACGACGATCAAGAAGTCAGCGATCGGGCCGTTCGTAATGAAAATCTTCGATCCGTTCAGGATGTAGTCGTCGCCATCGGAAACGGCTCGGGTCGTCACCGCACCGGCATCCGAGCCTGCTCCCGGCTCCGCAAAGGCCCATCCGCCAATCTGCTCGCCGCGAAGTGCCGGGATGAGCAAATCCTGTTTGATCTCGTCCGGCGCGAAATGCTCGAGCGCGCGACAGGCCATCGCCGTATGCACATAGAAACCGAGGGCGATTCCCGCCGACGCGTAGGCGAGTTCTTCCCAAAGAATCGCGTAGTCGAGATTGCTTCCACCCGCGCCCCCCAACGCTTCTGGATATCCGAGAGCCAGGTATCCGAGCTCGCCGAGTTTTGGAAAGAGATGTTTTGGGAAACGCTCGTGCGCGTCGCACTCCGCGGCGATCGGCGCAATCTCCTTCGCAGCGAATTCACGGACGGCGCGCTGGAGCTCTCTTTGCTCATCACTCAGATAGAAATCGACATCGGCCATGTTTGGCGTCCTTCTTTCATCGTCCCTTGAAAATGGGTGTGCGTTTTTCATCGAAGAAGGCACGCACACCTTCGCGATGGTCCTCGGTCTGGATGCAATTGGTCTGAGCAAAGATCTCGTAGTCGAATTCTTCGTCGCGCGCGAGATCGAGTGAGCGACGGATGGCTCGTTTGGTGAAGGCGAGCGCCAGAGGAGGACCATCACGAAATTGGTTGGCGAAAGAAGCCACTGCTTTGTCGAGATCTTCGGCAGGAACGACCCGATGGAGCAATCCAAGAGAGAGCGCTTCGTCGGCCTTGATCAAGCGCCCGGTCATCATCATTTCAGTGGCGGCGCCCAGCGGAATCAGTCGCGGCAAGTAGTATCCGGCCGACATGTCGCACCCTGCCAGACCGATCTTCACGAAGGGCGCACCCAGCCGAATCCCCTCGCGCGCGATTCGGAAATCGCTCGCGATCGCCAAGCCGAAGCCGCCGCCGACCGTGTCGCCCTGGAGTCGCGCGATGACGGGAATGTCGAGATCGGCGATCTGACGTACGGGATCGAGGTAGTGATCGACGATCGGCGCCCACTCGCTCGGCGGCCGCTCGATCATCTCTGATCGATCGGCGCCGGCACAGAAAGCCGATCCCTCTCCGGTCAAGATCAGCACGCGATCGTCACCCCGCTTGACAGCATCGAGCGCTTCGACGAGGGCGTCGAGCATGTCGTGCGCGAGGGCATTCAAACGCTCGGGCCGCGTAAACGTGATCGTCGCGATGCCGTCCTTGCTGTCGAGTCGTAAAGGGGTGCTCATGATGGCTCCTTCTCAGTTCTCAGTCGTCCATTCGGAAGGCGCGCAGGGTGTTGTCTCGGACCAATTTCCGATAGACGTCATCCGTTACGCCGAGTTCCCTCAGCTCCTGAAGCGTTCGGTCGAAGGTGAGAAGCGGATAGTCTGTTGCCCACAGCACTTTGTCCTGGCCGTACGTGGTCGCAAATTTCACGAAAGACTCCGGCCAGTGTTTGGGTGTGCGCGCACTGGTTTCGACATACACGTTCGGGTGTTTCCAGGCGAGAATTATCATCTCCTCGTGCCAGGGCTGTCCGATATGACAGCCGATGATCACGAGTTCGGGGAAGGCGAGTGCGACTTCATCGAGATGGATCGGGCGGCCGGCTTCGGATGGGAGTAGCGGTCCGGTATGGCCAACCTGGATCGCAACCGGCAAGCCGAGTTCGACGCATTTCGCGTAGACGGGCCAATACATCTTTTCACTCGGCCGGGCTCCAACGGTTCCGTCGCCATAGGCGTAGGGCTCGAGTCGAAGACCACGCAGTCCCAGGTCCTTCGAGATTCGCTCGATCTCGCGCACGACATCCATTGGCTTACCACGCGGATCAACGGTTCCAACGCCGGTGAAGCGATCCGGATGTTTGGCGCAGATCTCGGCGACCTCTTCGTTTGAGATGATGTCGTAGGGTCCGTATCCAAACGCCGACAGCATCAGCCGATCGACACCAGCCTCATCCATGTTCTCGAGGATCTCCTCGACGGTCATTCCCTTCTCGAAGAGTTCGAGGGTGCCATAGCGCTTGAAAATGCTGATGAACTCGGCGGGCCAGCGGTCGATTGTTCCCGGACGAACGAGAGTCGCCCAGGCGTCGATGGCGCCTACGTTTTTCGTCATCGGATCGTTCTCCTTGTCCATATTCGGTGTATTCGGTCCCTGAGTCGAAACTAGATTAACAAGTGGACAAAGATGCAGCAAGTGTTAACTTGACCAGAAGGCGACTTCAGGGAGATCTTCATGGCTTTGTCGCATTCCATGATGCCAGCCGACACCGCTCGGCCTGTCCTCGAAACGACCGTAGGCAGCGTATTGCAGGAGGCCGCTCGGCAGGATCCAGAGCGCGTTGGCCTCGTCGCCTGTGCGGGCGATGTCGATTCATGTACGCGCCTTCGCTTCGGCGAAATCCTCGAGGAGTCGGAAGCGATCGCGCGTGCGCTGCTGGAACGGTTCGAACCCGGGGAACATGTCGCGGTGTGGGCGCCCAATCTGCCGGAGTGGATCCTGCTCCAATTCGGCATGGGCCTGGCGGGCCTGGTTCTCGTTCCCTTGAACCCCGCCTACCGCGAGCCGGAGATTCGTTATGCGCTGCAAAATTCGAAGGCAGCAGGCATCTTCCATATCCCTGAATTTCGCGGCAACCCGATGGGAGATTGGATCCGAACGGTCAAAGACCGATGCCCGGCCTTGCGCACTGCGATCTCGCTCGCAGACTGGGCGTCGTTTCGTGCATCGGCACCCGCTGAGGGTGCCTTGCCGAATGTATCGCCCGACGACCCGGTCCAGATCCAATACACCTCAGGAACGACGGGTGCTCCCAAAGGCGCGACGCTACACCACCGGGGCCTGACCAATAACGGGCGGTTCGTCGTCAGCAGTTTTGGCGTGGAACCGGGCGAAGCCTTCTTGAATCCCGCGCCGCTCTTTCACGTTGCGGGCTGCGTCGTCGGCGTGCTCGGCTCCCTCGGATGTCGGGCAAAGCTCGTACAACCGGTCGCCTTCG
>CAZMFM010000215.1:0-3151 GCA_964565565.1 uncultured Spirochaetaceae bacterium
CCAGTCGGCAAGATTCTACGTCGTGTTCTGCGCGAACCATATTGGAAGAATCAAGGAAGTGGCGTACATGGCGCCGAGTGAGGGAGTCCGATGAAAGCCGTTCGTCTTTTCGAAGGTCCAGAAATCCGCGTCGAAGATGTGCCCGAGCCGCAGGCGGGCCCGGGCCAGATCCGCGTTGCCGTCCAGGCGGCCGGCGTGTGTGGGACGGACTTGCACGTGGCCCACGGTCGTTTGCCGGTGCCGGTCTTGCCCGTGATCATGGGCCACGAGGGCGCCGGCCTCGTCGAGAACCTGGGCGAGGGCGTGACGCAATTCGCGGTCGGCGACCGCGTGCTTCTGCTTCCGAGTGAGACTTGCGGCACTTGTTCGGCATGTCAACGCGGGCATTTGGGATTGTGTCCCCGCGCCGAGATCTTTGGCATGGCACGCGATGGGACGTTTGCGGAAATGATCGTTGCTCCCACGGCCTGTGCGATGCGGCTTCCGGATGGAGTTTCCTTTGAACACGGTGCGATACTCGCAGACGCGGTCGCGACCGCCTATCACGCGGTCGCAACACGAGCGCGGATCGAAGGAGGCGAGCGCGTCGCCGTCATCGGATGTGGCGGAGTTGGCTATCACGCCATCCTGCTGGCACGCCTCTTGGGTGCGAAGCAGATCGTCGCCGTCGATGCGAGCGAAGGCGCACTTCGACGTGCCAAAATTGCTGGTGCCGATGTGATCGTCGATGCTCGCGCGGATGATGTGCGGAAATCGATTCGTCGTGCAGCTGGCGGCGATGGGCCAGATGTAGTCATCGAGTATGCGGGAAGGAAAGTCACCGTTGAGCTCGCGATGGCCTCGGTCGCCCGGGGAGGCATCGTGATTGTTGGTGGTGTCGGAATGGAATCGCCGCAGCTCGGCCCGCTGGTTTCATTCGTCGGCAAAGAGATCGGCGTCATGGGATCGATGGGCTACACGCTTGACGAACTCGAGAGCGTTGTCTCCCTGGCCGAGTCTGGCCGCCTCGATTTGTCGGGCTCGATCACGGGTAGGTACCCGCTCGAAGACGCGCTCGAAGCGCTCGACGACCTAGCGAATCATCGCAATGATCCGGTCCGACTCGCCCTCATCCCGAATGCTGCGCGGAACTAAGGCTGGCCATCGTGTGGTGGATCCGACAGCCGCCGATCGTTTCGATCGTGGATCTCGCACTGCTGCGTCCCGGAACCTTCTGGGCTCCACCCTTCGCTGGGTGAATCGAGAGCCGAAGCGAACCGTCCAACTTGGCCGTAGAGAAAAACGCGTTTAGCGGCTTCATTCGGACCTCGAACCCGCCGTCTCCGGTCCGCTTCACAAATCCAATTTCCCCAAAACCCCGCGGAATCGCGGCTTTTCCTCGGTCGAACTCAAAATGGAGGCGGGAAGTCTCTGCGTCGCGAGACTCAATGGCGGAGCGAGTGATATTCGAACTTGTAATACTCTTCTAGTGCGTTCTGTTGCTTCACTAAGGCGAATCACGATTGAACGCAATCCATCGGCGCTTGGCGTTGAATTGATTTGATCAAAGTTAGTGACTTTATTTATTATTGATAAGATGACTAATTTTGGTATATTTCAGACGTGGATCCCATACAAAATCCATACGCTCCGGGGGCTGGTACTCCCCCGCCTGAACTCGCTGGTCGTGACGAGCTGCGAGAGCAGGTAAGGATCGCGATCGAGCGGGTTCGCGCGGGTCGGTCGACAAAAAGTGTCTTGATGGTCGGGCTGCGTGGGGTCGGAAAGACGGTGCTCCTGGATCGAATCCGTGACGACGCGATGGCGGTCGGCTTTCAGACCATGCGAGTCGAGGCACCCGAGCATCGGTCGCTACCCGCCATTCTCGCACCCGAGCTCAGGCAGGCGTTGCTTAAGCTTTCTCAGAACGAGCAAGCTCGCGACCTCGCACGCCGAGCGTTGCGAGGTCTTGCGGGTTTCGTTGGTGCGCTCAAGGTCAGATACGACGACATCGAAGTTGGCTTGGATTTCGACCCCGAGCCGGGACTGGCCGACAATGGCGATCTGGAACACGACCTCCAAGCTCTCTTGGAAGTCGTGGGGCAAGCGGCGGCCAAGGTGAACACCGCCTTCGTCATGTTCATCGACGAAATGCAATATGTCGCTGAAGACCAACTTGCAGCGCTGATCTCGGCACTACACCGAACCGCACAGCGACAGCTGCCCGTCGTACTTGTCGGTGCCGGGCTCCCGCAGCTTCCGGGACGCATGGGGAGCGCTAAGTCGTATGCCGAGCGCTTGTTCGACTTCCCCGAAATCGGCCCCCTAACACACGACGATGCGGCCATTGCGATCGTCAATCCGGCTCGGGCGGAAGGAGTGGAGTATGACCGGGCTGCGCTCGAGCGGATTATTCAGGCGACGCAAGGCTACCCATACTTCTTGCAGGAATGGGGTAAGCACTGCTGGGGCGCCGCGGACGAGTCGCCCATAACAGTCAAAGACGTTGAGACCGCCTCTGTTAGCGCGATCGCCGCGCTGGATGAGAGCTTTTTTCGAGTCCGGTTTGACCGCCTGACTCCATCCGAAAAGAAATATCTGCGCAGCATGGCCCAGCTGGGTTCTGGCCCCCATCGGTCGGGAGACGTCGCGCATGAACTGCAACGTGAGGTTCAATCAGTCGCCCCGATTCGCAGTAAACTAATTTTGAAGGGCATGGTATGGAGCCCAAGTCATGGCGATACCGCGTTCACGGTCCCGCTGTTCGACGAGTTCATGAACCGAATCATGCCCGGCGACGACTGGCGTACCTAGACAAGAAGACCGTGACGATCTGGTCTTGGGTCATCCCAGATTGATCGACCTGCTTGGCAAGAAAAGGTTCGAACTAGCGGTATGGTTCGATTGAGCACAAAGCCAGCGAGGGCGAATCGAGGGCGAAAGAGAACCGTCCAACTTGGCCGCGGAGATATACGCGGACCGAGGCTGCAGTCGGACCCCGAACCCGCCGTCTCCGCTCCGCTTCAGAAATCCGATCTTCCCAAAACCCCGCGGAATCGCGGATTTTTCTCGGTCGAACGCTGAATAAATTGGGGAAGTCTCTGCGTCGGGAGACCAAATGGCGGAGAGGGTGGGATTCGAACCCACGGTACCCTTGCAGGTACACCTGATT
>CAZMFM010000216.1:0-3106 GCA_964565565.1 uncultured Spirochaetaceae bacterium
GTTCTTCTTCCTTAATTGTGGGCGGTGATATCGAGTGCGATGCACTCTCCCGCCAGGTCATTGAAAATCAGCTCTTTCGAGACAAATCAAATTTCCGAGAGACGAAGGCTCCGTGCCGAACGCTCCCCGAGCTACTCCCCACCCTCTTCGAGCGCCGACTTGCGTGCGGCGACGAGTCGGGCCATCTGCCCTGCCGGTTCGTTCAACAAACGCGCCAGCTTTCCGGCGGGTGCCTGCAATAAACCGACGATTTTACCGCGCAACGCATCCAACGACGGCAACGTCGCGAGGTTCGAGATTTCCGCTAGCTCGAGCACCTTCCCGTCTAGCAGCCCCCCCCGAATCTCAAAAGCCTCATTGTCCTTTGCGTAGTCGACGAGGGTTTTGGCCAACGCGACCGGATCACCGAAGGACATCGCAATCGAGGTCGTCCCTCGAAAATGCTCCTTCAAGCTCTCCGCCGGGCCCCCTACGCTCGCAAGCCTGAGGACCGAGTTCTTCGCGACGCGAAACTCACTTTCGCTGCCCTCGGCTTTTCTCAGACCGCCACGTAGCGCTTCGATCTGTGTGACCGCAAGCCCACTGTAGTCCGCAATAAAGATACTCGTAGCCCGCTCGAACTTCTCGTGCAGCTCCGAAACCTGTTCTTCTTTCTGTTGTCGAGTCAACATATCGCTACCCCTCTGTCTCCTTCAGTGGAGAACCGGGATCGACCTTGATCCCTGGTCCCATCGTGGAGGACACCGCGACTTTCTTCATATACGTACCCTTGGTCGAGGCAGGCTTGGCCTTCAGAATGACATCGATCAGCGCCGATGCATTTTCCCAGAGCTTGTCCGAGTCGAAGGACACTTTTCCGATTCCGCAGTGAACGATTCCCGCCTTGTCGACGCGATATTCGACCTTGCCGGCCTTCTGATCGCGAACAGCAGCGCCAATGTTAGGCGTCACTGTCCCAAGCTTTGGATTCGGCATCAATCCACGTGGCCCGAGTACCCGCCCAAGTCGACCGACCACGCCCATCATGTCGGGCGTCGCAATGACGCGATCGAATTCAAACCAACCCTCATCCTGAATCTTCTTGGCCAGCTCGTCACCGCCGACGTGGTCTGCGCCCGCCTCAAGCGCTTCCTTTTCTTTGTCGCCCTTGGCGAAAACGAGCACCCGAGTCGCCCGACCGACGCCGTTAGGCAGAACAATCGCCCCTCGAATCATCTGGTCTGCGTGCTTCGGATCGACTCCAAGATTGATCGCGATATCCACAGTCTCGTCAAATTTCGCAGCCGGTGCATCCTTGAGCTGCTTCAAGGCCTCTTCCAGCGAATAGAGCTTGTCGGAATCGACGCCGTCCTGAGCCTTGCGGAAGCGCTTGCTTTGCTTTGGCATATCGCTCAGCCCTCCACGACTTCGAGGCCCATCGACCGGGCCGTGCCCGCGATGATCTTCTTGGCCTGTTCGAGGTCAAAAGCGTTGAGATCTTCTTTCTTCATCTCGACGATTTCAGCCAACTGCGACTGCGTGACCTGACCAACCTTTTTGCGATTCGGCTCGCCCGATCCACTCTTGATTTTGGCGGCCTTCTTCAGGAGCACTGCCGCCGGAGGCGACTTGAGGATGAACGTGAAGCTGCGATCTTGATAGATCGTGATCTCAGCCGGAATGATCAGCCCACCCCTGTCTTGCGTCTTCGCATTGAAGGCTTTGCAGAACTCCATGATGTTGACGCCATGTTGACCGAGCGCCGGGCCGACTGGCGGTGCCGGATTCGCTGCCCCAGCCGGACACTGCAGCTTGACGACTGCCATGATCTTCTTTGCCATTCACTTACTCTCCTACCACTGGCGGTCTGCGGCCGACTGCAAGTCCATGTGACCCTGCCGGCCTCCCGCACGCTTCTGGCTTCTTCCGAGCGAACACCTGCTCGCCCGCCCAACACCAACTCCACTTGTTTTCGCTACTTCCCGCGAATAACACCAAACCTCTACGCCATTAAGCCACTAAGCCGATTTGCCTTCGATCAATCAAGAACGGCACCCTCGGCCAGACAAGCTTGCAGCCGTGAAAGATGTCGCCTTGCTCAAAGTCTTCCCAAATAGGATCAGGCCTTCTCGACGTTCGAATAACCAAGCACCACGGGTGTTGCGCGCCCAAACACCTGAACCATCACTCGTAGCTTTTCCTTATCTTCCATCACCTCGTCGACGAAGCCTTGGAAGTTCGCGAACGGGCCTGTGATCACCCGGACATTTTCACCCTCGTCGAAATTGATCAAGGGCTTCGGCTTCGCCGCGCCTTCCTTGATCCGCTGAGTCATTCGCGCAACTTCCTCGTCGGAGATGGCCGGTGGATCCGTAGCGTTTCCCACGAATCCCGTAATTTTCGGCGTCCCCTTCACGACGTGCCACGTCTCGTCGCTCAACTCCATATGAACCATGATGTAACCCGGAAAGAACTTCCTCTTCGAAGTTCGCTTCTTCCCGTTCACCATCTCGACGACGCTCTCTTCAGGCACGAGCACTTCGTCGAACTGCTCTTCAAAGCCCAACGTCTTCGCGCGTTCGAGCAAGCCCTTCTTGGCGCGCGTCTCCTGCCCGGAATAGGTATGCACGATGTACCACTTCTTCTTGGACGAGACTTCGCCTGTGCTCGCCTCTTTCGAGTCGGTGGCCGCGTCGGTCACTTCCGATTCCGTTCCCGTTGCCGTATCCATCAGCCGAGCACCAATTGCATCACACGACTCAGTCCGAAGTCGACGATGCCCAGAAAGGTTGCAATGAGTGAAACGATGACCACCACCGACACGGTCCCATTGAGGGTTTCCGCCTGTGGCGGCCAGGTAATTTTATTGAACTCGCCATGAACTTCGCCAACGTATTGGCGAATTCGTGCGATTAAATTCGTTGGTTTTTCAGTCATCGCCACCTCATTGTCGATCCACCGACCCGAACTCCCGCCTCTTCTCGCGCTTTCACTCGACCCATCATCAATTCGAAGCATCTCGCCGAATCGACATTGTGTGTGCCGAGCTGGCAGGGCCGGAGGGACTTGAACCCCCAACCCCCGGATTTGGAGTCCGATGCACTACCAATTGTGCTACGGCCCTACG
>CAZMFM010000217.1:0-3058 GCA_964565565.1 uncultured Spirochaetaceae bacterium
GCAGTGCAGACCCTGAGAGGCCTGCGGGCCGGCGACGCTCGGCCCTTCTTTGACGCCGTCCGGCGGGAATGGATCCTCGACCAGTGGTGCATGCTTGATGAATGGCATGAGGCGAATCGATCCAGCGTTGAGTTCGTGGAGTCGCTGACCGATCCGCCGCGCTACGCACGCCACTCGAGAGTTGCCCGGCACATCGATCGGCTCTCGACATCGCTGGCCGATCTCCTGGATCGCCCTACCGCCAAGCTCGGCGAGCATCCACTGCTCGCGAAGCTCCCTCTCCTGACGCAGTTCGTAACCGACAGCGCGAGCCTGGTCTCAGAAGCGAACGAAGTATTCGTTCGCCAGGAGTGTGTCCGCTACCAGCGCCTGTTTGAAACGATCGAATCCAACCCGCTGACCGACGAGCAGCAGATTGCCGTCGTGACCAACGAAGACCGCAACCTCGTCGTCGCGGCGGCGGGTTCCGGCAAGACGTCGGTCATCATCGCCAAGGTCGCTCACATCCTGAGCCAGAGCGATATCCACCCGTCGCAAATTCTGATTCTGGCATTCAACCGAGCAGCGCGAGACGAGCTGCGGCAGCGCATTGGCGAGAAGGTCAAAGTCCCCTCCATCGAAGAATCTTCGGTCATGACGTTTCACGAACTGGGGTACTCGATCATCGGTCGCGCGATCGGGTCGAAGCCGTCCGTCGCGAAGCATACCGGCGAGATCTGGAGTGCGGCGCAAGTCATTCGCGAGATCATCGACGATCTTTGCAGCGATCCCGACTTCGAACGGCAGATTCCGGAATGGTTCGCCTGGCATCTGCATCAATACAAGAGCGCATTCGACTTTGAGACGCTGGGCGAATACTACGAATACCTCGAGCAGAACGACATAGTCACTCTAAAAGGCGAGCGAGTGAAGAGCTTCGAGGAGTGCCTGATTGCCAATTTCTTGAGCCTGAAGGGCGTCGAGTACAAGTACGAAGCCCGATACGAGCACGAGACGGCCGACGAGGAGCATCGCCAGTACGAGCCCGACTTCTACCTCCCCGAGCACGGTGTCTACATCGAGCACTTGGGAATCGATCGGGAGGGCCACACGGCGCCTTTCGTTGACGAGGTGAAATATCAGGAGGACATGGCGTGGAAGCGTGCGTTACACGAGGAGCACGAAACCGATCTCATTGAGACTTACTCCTACCAGCGTCGCGAGGGCACGCTGCTCTCGTCTCTAAAGGAGGAGCTCGCCGAGCGTGAAATCAACCTGATCACGAAATCCGCAAGCGATCTGCTTGACGAATTACGTGAGAGCAGCGCTTATGACCGGTTCTCGCAGCTGATCGCGGTCTTTCTGGGCCACTACATCTCGAACGGAGAGGACCGATCCGTGGTGATCGACCGGGCTCGTGACGTCGGGGACGCGGAGCGAGCGAACGCGTTCCTCGCGATCTTTTTGCCCGTGTCCGAGCGCTACCGGGAGAGGATGACCGCAGCGAAAGAAGTCGATTTCGAGATGATGATTCGCGATGCGGCCGAGCTGATCGAAGCAGGGCGTTATGTCTCGTCTTACCGCTACATACTCGTCGATGAGTTCCAGGATATCTCTGTGGGTCGGGCGAAGTTGCTGAAGGCGCTATGCGAGCAATCCGCGGGCAACCAGCTTTTTGCGGTTGGAGACGACTGGCAGTCCATCTATCGATTTGCGGGATCGGATATCTCGGTGATGCGGAACTTCGCTGAGTTCTTCGGGCCGACTGCCAGGTCTGACCTGTCGACGACATTCCGCTGCAATCAGGAGATCGCGGACCTCTCGAGCAAATTCGTGACGGCGAATCCCGCCCAACTATCGAAGCGGGTGAGGGCGGTTCGAACTCGCAACTCGGCGGCGGTATTCGTGTGGAGGCACCCCTCGACGGCGCCCCCTCCGATCGTCGCCGCACTCAGGCGCATCGAGCAGGAGACACCTTCGGCGAGTGTTCTGATCCTCGGGCGGTATCGCCACAATCGACCCAAAGACTGGCGCGAAACCGTGACGCGAGACTCGAGTCTTGACCTGACGTTTCAGACTGTTCACAGCTCCAAGGGGTTGGAGGCTGACTATGTCATCGTGTTGGGCATGTCGGCGGGGATGTACGGCTTTCCCTCTGAGATCGAAGACGATCCGCTGATGGAGCTGGTCCTCGCACAGCAGGAGCATTTTGAGCACGCCGAGGAAAGGCGGCTGTTCTACGTGGCGGTCACGCGCGCGAAGCACGCCGTGTATCTAATGGCGCCCGAGCATGGCGATTCTTCGTTCGTTCGAGAGATTGAGGAGTCGAAGTACGCCACCGCGGCGCTCGGTAGCGAGCCGGCGGAGCTGCCCCGCTGCGCAACATGTAAGTCCGGCGTGATGTCCGTCCGGACGGGTCAGTACGGAAATTTTGCCAGCTGCAGCAACTACCCCCGATGTGCGTCATCGACCAAGGTTTGTCCCGCATGTTCGGAAGGCGTCGTTTCGATTTGCGGTGATGTGGGAGTTTGCTCCGCATGTGCGGCTGAGTATGAGACCTGTCCTGAATGCTCGATGGGCTTCCTGCAGGAACGGCGAGGGCGGTTCGGAGACTTTTGGGGTTGCTCGTCATATCCGGCGTGCGCATTCACGCGATCGAGGGGCGTGGATTCAGAACAGCGGCGTGACGGACGGATCTGACCTGTGAGGCATGGGCTTCGCTCGGTGCTTCCTTGCTGCTTTTTGCAACCACGCTTTGCCCCACTTTTCCACGTTAGGCGCCCTAAGAAACGCCTGAGTGTGCCTCCGACACACACCCCTTGTTTCCTAACGCGACACACTCCGCCGGCGTCGCAGTAGATCTTGGTGGGCGATGTCCGCTCGTGCCGCGATTCAGCCGGGCTTTGTCCGTCGTCTGCGATCGCTCACCATGTCGCCGCGCTCCCCGGTACCACAGAGTCCGATCTGGTCGCTGTGTATCCAGAACTTTCGACGACCCGAAATCGAAAGTTCCCTGAGCTTGCCGACTCGAAGAACAGTCGGTGTGGTCCTGTGCCACAAGGCATCGCCACATAGGCCT
>CAZMFM010000218.1:0-3053 GCA_964565565.1 uncultured Spirochaetaceae bacterium
CCAGACCTTCGAACCAGATCACACTATCTTCGCCATCTCGCGACACCGAAACCTCTCCGAGTGTCTGCTCGATCGCGTCCGCACCGGCACTCGAAGGCACCGGCGGCGAAGCACAACCCATCGCGAATATCGCAACGACAAATGTCGCAATCACGCTCTGAATCACTAAAACAAGCCATCCGTTATTCGGATAGACCATTGAGCTCACCCTCCCTGGCTCAGACGAATTCGCAACTCCACGTCCTTCGTCGTTTGTTCACCCGCAAGATTTTCGTAGGTCTCTTTGACCAGGACGAGGTTGTCGCCGATGTGAATCACCTGCCCACTGTTTTTTCCGATCTGCGAACCTTCGCGAACGATGTATGCCCGTCCACCAGGATCCAGGATCAATGCGCGCGGATTCGTCGCATCCCAGATCACGGCCTGCAACTCGAGCTGACCGAGCTCAAAGTCTCCAAGGGGCCCAAACGATTCTCCCTCAGCGGATTCATCGTCCTCGACGAATCGAAACGATCGGAATGGATCGCGCTTACCACGCGAGTCGTAGAAGTAGTCACGCTCGGCGGCGGCATAACCCGTCTCTTCGCCTTCGCTCGCCTCGGCAGCAGCTGCCGTCGGCGGACGAACCACCTTCGGCTTCGCTTGATTCGCCGCGATGGCCTGGCGTTCTTTCAGAAAATCCGACGCCGTCGGCGTCCCGACCTGCTCTTCCTCGCCACAGCCTGCTGCGCCGAGGACGAGGATGAGCGTCAGAAAGGCCACCCTTGCCCAATTCATATCCATTGCCACTCCCCGCTCTCGAGTCTCTGACCGCACCGGCTCAGGCCTCATCGCTTAGGAATCGAAAGGTCGTTGCCATGCCGGTCACCTTGAGCCGCGTACTCTGCCGGGTCTCATTTACGACCTTGATCCTCAAGCTACCCATATTCACGATCCGAGGTAGGTTCGCGATCATCTCGAAGAAGCGTGCCAGATCGTGATAGGTTCCTTCGAGTTCGATCTCGAAGGGAACTTCCGCGTAGAAATCGCGCGGGATCTCTTTGTTTCGATCGATGGACTTGATCGTGACGCCCACCTTCTTCCCCGCCGTGCTGATGTCCTGGAGCAGATCTTCGAATTGCTTTCGGTTCGGCAGTTGTTTGAGAGCGAGATCCAGGTCACGTTCGAGTCCTGCGACCTCGGTCTCGAAGGCGTCTACGTTATTCGCAACCGACCGGGCGTTATTCAAGTTTCGTTGCAGCTCTTGAGAACGCGCGACCAGTCCCGCACGCTCCACCTGAGCAGGCTGATACGAGAAGAACCAATATCCCGCACTGATCGCCACGAGTAGCGCCGCCACGACCGCAAGCCGAATCGGCTTGGGGACCTTGCCTAGCTGCTCGAGCTTCTCGTCTAGATCGACGTTCAGTTCCAATGCCATTATTCCCTCCGAATCAGGACGCTTCGGTCTCTAGGACCGGAGATTCCATATCTGCGCGAATCACGAAATTGACGAGTCGCACGCCACGAACGACCTTGCCGCCACTCGTCTTGTCCAGATCCACGTTGTCGAAATAGGGCGAAGCGTTCAGCCCGCGGAGAAAGTCGGCGACCACCCCGGTATCCAGACTTTGACCTTCGAGCTCGATGCCCTTGCCCTTGGTCTTGATCGAAGTCAGCCACAGGCGATCGGGAATGTTGTTGGACAGCGCATCCAGGATCCGAACCGGTCCACTTCGTGCCCGCTCCAGGCTCGCAATGATGTCGAGCTTGTCCTGCAGCTCTTTCTTTTGCAGCTTGAAGGCCGCGACTTGAGCCTGCTGCGGCTTGTAGCGAGCAATGTCTGCCTGCAGCTGAGAGACGCTCGCCTCAGCGACCGAAAGATCACTCTTCACGCTCTGCGCGGTGAAAAATATTCCCGAGAGCACGACGACGAGTCCGAGCAAAAGGACCGCCGCGGTTTCCCGAAGATCGGCTGCACGCCGCGCCTCGCGATGCGGAAGTAGATTGATCTCCATCATCATCGTTCGATCCTCCTCGTGGCCAGGCCAATTCCAACTGCAAGGACCGGCGCCATGGCATCGAGATACTCGGCTTCAAAACCCTTGCTAGGCAGCATGTGCGCCAATGGATTCATTGCCTCCGTCTCGAGACCGGTACGTTCTTTGAAGGCCGCCGCGAATCCAGCGATCTTCGAGCCACCCCCGGAAAGCAGAACCTTCGAGATTCGTGCATCGACCGAGGTGGCGGCGAAGAAGTCGAGGGATCGCGAGATCTCACCGATCACCGTGTCCGAGACACTTCGCATCGCTTGCTCGACTTCTTGCGGAATCACTTCCTGAGCCTGCGTACCTTCCTCGCCTCCGCCGATCTTGATCTTCTCGGCTTCGTCGAAGGAAACGGAAAGTGCCTTCTGGATTTCTTCCGTGTACTGCGCTCCCCCGGTCATGATGTCTCTCGTGAAGGAGGGAATCCCGCCCTTCAGGACGTTGATGTTCACGACCTGGGCGCCGATGTTCACGAGCGCCGTGATCGCCTCCGGATCCTGTTCGTAGTTCGCCTCGAAGGCGTTCTGGATCGCGAACCCTGCAACGTCGATGGCGACCGGGTTGAGACCCGCTTCGCTGATCACCTGGAAGTAGTCGTCGATCAAATCCTTCTTGGCGGCGACGAGCAGGACATCCATCTGTCCCTCTTCTTCGTTCGAGTCGAGGATCTGGAAGTCGAGGTTGACCTCGTTGACGTCGAAGGGAATGTATTGCTCCGCTTCCCATTGGATCTGATCTTCGAGTTCCTCACGCGTCATTTGCGGAAGGTTGACTCGTTTGACAATCACGCTGTGACCGGAAACCGATGCGGCGACATCCTTGCCGCTGAAGCGACCGCTATCGATGGCCTCTCGAATCGTGTCGACAATCGCGCTCGAGTTAAGGAAGGCGCCCTGCACGATCGCTTCGGAAGGAAGCGCGGCCTGACCGAGGGCACGAAGCTCGAAGCCCTTGTCTCTGCTCTTGATTGCGATTTCGACTGCCTTCACCGAATTCGACCCGATGTCGAGTCCGATGACAGATGCT
>CAZMFM010000219.1:0-2989 GCA_964565565.1 uncultured Spirochaetaceae bacterium
GTGGTGGGGCGTAGTGGATTCGAACCACCGACCTCCGCGGTGTGAACACGGCGCTCTAACCAACTGAGCTAACGCCCCACGAAACTCATGGAACCCGAAGGGTTCCCGTTGAGTCTGCGACAAGCCTCAGGTTTTAGCGCGTCTACGAGTCCGACGCCGCCCCGGTCTCGGCTTGCTTGGCGGCCGGCTTGGCCATGTGATGGATCCCCGCGGCACGCACGAAGGCTTCGAAGAGTGGGTGCGGATCGAAGGGCTTCGACTTGAACTCCGGATGGAATTGAGAGGCGACGAAGAAGGGATGATCCGGAATTTCGACGACCTCGGCGAGACGACCATCTGGACTCGAACCCGAGAAGACGAGGCCGGCGGCTTCGAGGCGTTCGCGGTACTCGGGATTGAACTCGTAGCGGTGGCGGTGTCTTTCGCTGATCTCGGTGACACCATAGGCGTCTGCTGATTTCGAGCCCGGCACGAGGACGCAGGGATAGGCACCAAGTCGCATGGTCGCGCCCTTGTCTTCGATCTCTCGTTGTTCGGGCAGGAGGTCGATGACCGGATGGGCGGTTTCGGGATCGACTTCGGTCGAATTGGCGCCTTCGAGCCCGGCGACATTGCGCGCAAACTCACAGCAAGCGAGTTGCATGCCGAAACAAATTCCCAGAAAGGGAATTTCGTTCTCTCGCGCGAATTGAATCGCGCGGATCTTTCCCTCGACGCCGCGGGAGCCGAAGCCATGCGGCACGAGGATTCCATCCAAACCGGACAAGATCTTCGAGTCGAGCAATTTCTCCGAATCGAAATACTCGATCTTGACGTCTGAGCCGCAGGCGAATCCGCCATGGTAGAGGGCTTCATTCAAACTCTTGTAGCTCTCGGTCAAATCGACATATTTGCCGACCATGCCGATCTTGATCGTGCGATCGGGATTGCGGCTGGTATTGAAAAGACGCTCCCAATGCCGCAGGTCTGGTCGACCGGTCCACATGTTCAGGACCTGGGCGATCTTTTCGTCGAGATTCTCCTTGGCGAATGCGAGGGGCACTTCGTAGATCGAATCGACGTCCTTGGCGGTAATCACCGCGTCTTCGTCGACGTTGCAGAAGAGCGCGATCTTGGCCTTGATCGCCTTTGACAGGAAGCGATCCGTGCGACAGAGAATGATGTCGGGTGCCAGACCGACTGATTGCAATTCCTTGACGGAATGCTGGACGGGCTTGGTCTTGACCTCGCCCGCCGTCGACTGGTAGAGCACCGGGGCGACATGAATGAAACAACAATTCTCGCGACCAGCGTCGGCGCGGAATTGCCGAATGGCCTCCAGGAAGGGCAAGGATTCGATATCGCCGACGGTGCCACCGATCTCGACGAGAATCACGTCGGCGCCTTCGGCCGCGGCGCCAATCGCTTGCTTGATCGCATCGGTGACATGCGGAATGACCTGCACCGTTCCGCCGAGATAATCCCCACGCCGTTCACGCGACAGAACCGAGTCATAGATTCGCCCGGCGGTCATGTTATTCACCTGACCGAGCTTCGCATTCGTGAAGCGCTCGTAGTGGCCGAGATCCAGATCGGTCTCTGCGCCGTCTTCCGTGACGTAGACCTCACCATGCTGGAAGGGATTCATCGTCCCGGGATCGACATTGAGATAGGGATCGAGCTTCAAGAACGTGACCCCGATATTCCGCGCTTCGAGCAGCGCGCCAATCGAGGCCGAGGCCAGACCCTTGCCCAGCGACGACATCACGCCACCGGTCACAAAAATGTATTTGGTCTGTCTTGGACTCATGCCTGGCTCCCCCTGGCGAAAAACCTAGCGGCTTCGCAACTCGTTTTCTCGTTCAATTCGCGCCGAACGCCCAATCCCCCGACGCGTCCCCGCCGCTCTACCGTCTCGCCTGCCTCGTCGAGTCTCGTCGTGTCTTGTCTCACCGCAAAAAGGCCTCGGCCCGGCCGGCCAATCCATCCTCGACCCGCACTCGATGGATTGGCACGAAGGGTGAGGGCAACAGATCCGCGGGAAAGAATCCCATCTCCAGCGTCTCCTCCGGCGTCGTCGCCATACCCTGCACCACCGCCTCCGCCCGAAAACACAGATTTACGACCTGCACCCGCCCCCTGCCGGCTTTGCCAGCCACACGGCCTGGCTCGCCATCGGGCGAAGAGTCTTCAGCTCGTTCCGGTCGAGCACCTTCCGTTTTAACCGCTTGCGCGCCTTCGATCGCATCCCCATCAACCGCTTCGGACTGCGAAGGCGAATAGTCGACCACCGAAGTCTCCGGGTCCGAATACACACCGATCAGCGAACCGAGCTCCACCGACCAACCCGTCTCCTCGAAGACTTCACGACGCGCCGCGTCCGACACGGACTCTCCGACCTCGACAAAGCCCCCGGGAAGTCCCCAGTGGCCGTTGTCGGATCGACGCATCAACAAGATTTCGTGCCCCCGCCAGACCATCGCGGAAACCGAGAGCCCGAGTTCGGTCGGATTTCTTGCATAGTATTTGGCGTGGTTGCGGGATCGGGTCATTGGGGGCACCCGGCCCTTGGCCCTGCTGCGCGTGCGGCGGGCTCGGTCATGTCGAGAGGGCAGATGCCCTGGTTTGCGTCGAACTCTGTTTCGATTTCGACCGTAACCGCGACCGCGACATCACAGTCGACATCACAGCCAAGTTCGACCTGAAAACAGACGCCGACATCGGCACATTGGGCTATCCCAGCGACGCGGTCGCTGCCAAAAACGTATTCAGTCACACCTACTTCAATCGGGGGGTCCGGTCTTGTATAGCCCGCCCCACTTCGGCCCGTCAATCAAAAGCACAAGCACCAGCGAGCAAAACGAAAACGGCCGACTCCCGGAGGAATCGACCGTTGTCCAAAGCGAATACGAACTCGGCCTCGCGGCCCTTCGCTTGGTATTGCTGGTTTCCGGCTAGCGCTTCGAGAACTGGAAGCGCGCGCGAGCGCCCTTCTGTCCATATTTCTTGC
>CAZMFM010000220.1:0-2878 GCA_964565565.1 uncultured Spirochaetaceae bacterium
CGTCGCCGGGAGACCGGCAAAGATGTGTTCGAAGGCGCCGAGCCGCGATGGGTTGAAGTTGCCGCGGACGATGCTCTCGAGCAGGTATTTCGCCGGCACGGTCGCACCGCCGTGGAAGACCATCCCTCCCGGTCGATCGACGTTTCCGGTGATGGCATTCAGTGTGGCGACGGCCCATTCGGTCAGCGTCGTATTCGGTGAAGTCTGGACGCCGACCCGTGTGGTCGCGAAGGCGGAAGGGGCGGCGGCGAAACGTTCGGCTTCCGCGATGATTTCGTCGACGGGCAGGTCGCAGATCTCGCTCATCTGGTCGATCTCGATCATCGCGGCAATCTCGTCCCAGGCCTCCAGGCCACTAACGTGCGCCTCGCACCAGACGCGATCGGCACTGCCGTTTCGCAAGATGTGCTGAATCATCGCCAGCAGGAAGAAGAGATCCGTTCCGGGCCGGATCGCAAGATGTTTGTCGGCGAGCGCCGTCGTCTGTGTCGCACGCGGGTCGACGACCGTGAGAAAGCCTCCGCGTTTTCGAATGTCACGCAGATCACCCCCGATTCGCGGTCGTCTCTGAAGCAGCGCCATACCCTGGGTGACGACCGGGTTGGTTCCGAGTAGAAGGGCGTGGTGCGTTTGGTCGGTATCGGGCATGAGCATCACGCCCTCATCCCCATAAAGTCGGGAAGCGACAGCGCCACGATCGGTGAACTCGAGCGAGAGAACGTTGAAGGCGTTGCGCGAGCCGAAGGCACCGGCCGTGGTGAGTGCGAGAATGATGCTGGCCGAGTCCGCCGCGTTGCCCCAATAGGTAGCGATCGAGTCGGGGCCGTGTTCGTCCGCGAGACTTCGAAGTCGCTGTCCGATCGCGGTCGTCGCCGTCGCCCAGTCGGTTTTCTCGTGTCCATTCGACGTACGGCGCAGGGGGGAAAGAAGCCGGTCGGGATCGTATTGATATTCGAGCAGGTTTCGTCCCTTGATACACAGATATCCCTTCGAAACGGGATGTGCTTTGTCGCCACGGACCGCCGTCATTCGACCGCCCACAACGTCGACCTCGATTCCACAAAAGGGTTCGCAGGCTCCGATTTTGCAGGTCGTACGGATGGTGGTCAGCTCGCTCATTGGGGCTCCTTGTTGCTCGAGGGGTCGCCGTGACACGGAAAACGAATGTACTATGTCGATACGTGAATGCAACACTAACGTTACATCATAGAATCACCTGTGCTATCCCTCTCGGCCATGAGCGCAGAAATGATCGACGACAACCTGCTCGCTGCGGTCGAGCAGACCATGGAGGAGCGGGGTTTTGCGGGCGCGACGGCCGAGGCCATCGCGGAGGCGGCCGGAATCAGCCGCGTGACCCTGTATCGGCGTGGGATCTCACGTGAAAACCTGATCGCGGCCGCGGCGATTCGGGCGGCCAGCGAATTCAGGGAGGCCACCCTCGGCCCCCTGACCCATACGGGCACCGGCCGCGAACGCCTGGCCCTTCTGCTGACAGCACTTTTCGAGATGGCCGACCGACACCTGGCCCTGTTGGCGGCACTCTACGACGGTCCGACCGCGCTCTTTCATCTGCAGGGCAAGGACGGTGACGCCTCTGCGCTCACCCGCTTCGAATACACCGAACCCTTCGCGCGACTCCTGCAAGACGGTGTCGCGGATGGATCGCTCGAGAGCGCCAATCCCGAGGAGGATGCCGAGTTGATCTTCAACAGCGCCGGCTGGACCTATGTCCATTTTCGACGCAGCCATCGTTGGTCCGTCGCGAGAACACGGCGAGCGGTCGCCGCCATTGCGATGGCGTTTGTCGAAAAGAAGGTCTAGTCGGGGATTTCACGGTTGATTGGGGATCGGGTGAAGCCACGCTCCGGGCGGGCGAAACGAAAAACGGCGCACACCCATGGCATGCGCCGTTTCGTTTTGGTGGAGCCGAGCGGGCTCGAACCGCCGACCTTCGCGTTGCGAACGCGACGCTCTCCCAGCTGAGCTACGGCCCCGGGAATCACTGAAGCGCTCACGAGATTGAATCCCCCGTGAGCGAGTTTTCGAACCGCGGACCTTAGAATCCGCCCTCCCGACCGTCAATGGCGCTACTCCCCACGCGCCTGCTTGCCCAGGGCTCCCGCGGGGTGACGTGCGGCATAGGATTTGGCATCCAGGCCGCGCCGATCCTGAAGGACTGCACTCAAAGCCGCGAGCACGAGAATCTCCGCGGCCACGCTGGCCCGAGGCGCCAGGCCGAGCGGCCCGCCTTCTTCCTTCACGCTGGCGTCGAGCGTGACATCGGCCGCGGTCGCCAGCGGCGAATCGAGGCCCCCGGTAATGGCAATCAAGCGACCGCCGTAGGCGCGAATGCCCTCGACGGCGAGCATGCATTCCGAGGTCGTTCCACTATTGCTGATCGCGATGACCACATCGCCGGCTACCAGCTGGCCGAGACTACCGTGCAAAGACTCCGTCGCATGGAGAAAGGTCGCCGGCGTGCCCGTCGAAGAGAGCACCGACGCCCCGTAGTGGGCCACATGCTCCGGCTTGCCGACGCCGGTCACATGCACGCGACCACCCGCCGCCTCAGCCGCCTCGATCAATTCAGCCGCCTGCTGTAGCGACACACCATCGTGTCGCTCCGCCAGAGAAGCCAACTCCCGCGCCGCCACTTCAAGAACTCGTCGTCCGGGCGCGCCCGGCTCGTCGTCTGTTGTCACCATCTCACTCTGCCATCCTTACCATCGTTCATCCTTCGGCACTCGGCCGTCGTAGAGTTCGCGAACCCTAGCAAGCAAATCGTCGCGCTGATCGGGAAAGGCGCCGACGCGCTCGACACAGGCTGCGCCGCAGGCGTTGCCCAACTTCGCCGAGTCGATGGGATCGAGCCCAA
>CAZMFM010000221.1:0-2829 GCA_964565565.1 uncultured Spirochaetaceae bacterium
AAGAAGAACAATGGCAGACCTCAACGAAATCGTGGACACCCTGTCCGGACTCACTGTGATCGAAGCAGCGGAGCTGGCCACCCTCTTGGAAGAGAAGTGGGGCGTTTCGGCAGCCGCGCCCGTCGCGGTCGCAGCCGCAGCAGGCGGTGGCGGCGAAGCTGAAGCCGTAGAGAAGGACGAGTTCGACGTCATCCTGACCTCGTTCGGTGAAAAGAAGATCCAGGTCATCAAAGAAATCCGCGCCATCACCGGCCTGGGTCTCAAGGAGGCCAAGGATCTCGTAGAGGGTGTGCCGAAGGCGATCAAAGAAGCCGCGACCAAGGACGAGGCTGCTGAGATTCAAAAGAAGATCGAGGGAGCCGGCGGCCAGGTCGACGTCAAATAGGTCGTTGGGAACGGATGTCGGCGATCAATATCCCCGCTCTCTGCTTTTGACCGGCAGAGGGCGGGATGATCGACGATTCCATGGCAGCTCGATCCAGATATCTGTTGAGTAGCTTGTCATCGTGGTGTTATGTCATCTAGTAGGTCAAATGTCGTCGCTCTTGTTCGATCGAGTTAGCCCTAGAAAGCTGACCCGAGTGACTCAGTTGCGACGTGGGAGGGTGTGAAACCTCGTGCCTGAAGCCAATTTCTCCGATTTCGCCCCGAGAGTCCGTAAGTCCTTCTCGAAGATTCCGCGGATCATTGATATCCCGAATCTGCTCGAGATTCAGAAGCTTTCCTTCGAACGGTTTCTCCAGACCGGTATCGCCATGGAGAAGCGCGACAACGTCGGGTTGCAGGCCGTGTTCAATTCGGTCTTCCCGATCCGCGATTTCAACGACACCGCGTCGCTGGAGTTCGTCGGCTATGCCCTCGAGCAGCCGAAATACGACGTACAGGAGTGTCTGCAACGTGGCATGACCTATGCCGCGCCCTTCAAGGTCACCATTCGTCTCGTAGCCTGGGATGATGCCGACGGATCACAGACGATCCGCGACGTGAAGGAGCAGGAGGTCTACTTCGGGGAAATCCCGGTGATGACCGACAATGGGACGTTCATCATCAATGGAACTGAGCGCGTAATCGTGTCCCAGCTCCATCGCTCGCCAGGCATTTTTTACGACACCTCCGTTTCCACAACGGTGAGTGCGGCGGGAAAGAAACTCTTCTCGTGCCGCGTGATTCCCTACCGGGGCTCGTGGCTGGATATCGAATACGACCACAAAGACATCGTCCACGCGAGAATCGATCGACGGCGTAAGATTCACGTCACGATTCTGCTCAGGGCGCTTGGCTATCAGCCTGAAGAGCTTCTTCAGTATTTCTATCCGAGCGAGATGATCAGGCTCGATGGTCGGAAGATCTTCAAGAAATCGGAACCCGAGAATCTGATCGGCCAGCGCTGTACGCGAGAAGTCAAGGGTGACGACGGCAAGGTCATCGTTCGTAAGGACAAGAAGTTCACAAAGGCCGCGGCGCGGAAGATGCGAGCCGCCGGCATCGAGTGGATTCAGGTCAATCAAGACGATCTGATTCGATTGGACGCGGTCAAGCGTGTCGCGCCGATCGACATCGTCGACGAGGAGACGGGCGAGGTCATCGTCGAATGCAACGAGGACATCACTGAAGCGCATCTCGACGATCTCAAGAGCCGCGGCATTCTCGAATTTCCGTTGCTCTTCCTGGATCCAATCACGACCGGAACGGCGATTCGCGACACATTGCTCGCGGACAAGACGCTGTCACAGGACGAGGCTGTAATCGAGATCTATCGACGCCTGCGGCCCGGCGATCCGCCAACCCTCGATACGGCGACGAACCTTTTCAACAACCTGTTCTTCAATGCTGAACGATACGACCTGTCGAAGGTCGGGCGACTCAAGCTGAATCACAAGCTCGAGTTCGATGGTGACGAGCGCGTCGACTATCACCCGACGGGCGTCAACAATGATTCCGAAGAAATCGCCTTGGGTGATCTCCCGACGCTGCGTCGCGATGACATCCTCGATGCGGTCAAATATCTCGTTGATCTCAAGAATGGGACGGATCCCAGCAAGAAAATCGATGACATCGATCATCTCGGCAATCGACGTGTTCGCGTCGTCGGCGAGCTGCTCGAGAACCAGTATCGAATCGGGCTGGTGCGCATGGAGCGGGCGATCAAGGAGCGCATGAGCCTCCAGGAGATCGAAACCTTGATGCCGCACGATCTGATCAACTCCAAGCCGGTCTCGGCCGTCGTCAAGGAGTTCTTCGGGTCGAGTCAGCTCTCGCAGTTCATGGATCAGACCAACCCGCTCTCGTCAGTGACGCATAAACGGCGTTTGTCTGCGCTTGGGCCGGGTGGACTCACGCGTGAGCGAGCAGGCTTCGAAGTCCGCGATGTTCATCCGACGCACTATGGTCGAATTTGTCCAATTGAGACGCCTGAAGGACCCAACATTGGTCTGATCGCGTCACTTTCGACCTTTGCACGTGTCAATGACATGGGATTCATTGAAACGCCCTATCGCCAGGTCGAGAATTCGCGTGTTACGGAAGGTGTGAAGTTCCTCTCGGCACTCGATGAAGAACGCATTTCGATTGCCCAGGCGAACGCTGTTCTCGATGAGGACGGTCGGTTCGTAAAGGATCGTGTATCGGCACGTCAACAGGGCGAGTTCGTGATGATCCCGCCAGACGAAGTAGACATGATGGACGTTTCGCCGAATCAGCTCGTTTCGGTGGCGGCTTCGCTGATTCCCTTCCTCGAGAACGATGATGCGAATCGCGCGTTGATGGGTTCCAACATGATGCGGCAGGCTGTGCCGCTACTGCGCACGGGAGCGCCCCTCATCGGAACCG
>CAZMFM010000222.1:0-2747 GCA_964565565.1 uncultured Spirochaetaceae bacterium
ACAACGGTATGCCGGTCGTTGTTATTCGTGCTGCCGACCTTGGCATGGCGGGTGACGAAAGCCCGTCCGCACTCGAGTCCGACGTCGACCTGCGCGCCCGGCTCGAGAAGATTCGCCTCGACGCGGGGCACGCGATGGGGCTCGGCGACGTCTCGGAACTCACCGTTCCGAAACTCTGCCTGGTCTCGGCACCACGCGCCGGAGGGAATGTCTGTACGCGCACCTTCATTCCACATCGCTGCCATGAAGCGATTGGCGTCTTCGGTGCCGTTTCGGTCGCGAGCGCTTGCCTGCTGCCGGGAAGCCGCGGCTTCGACGTGGCGCACGTCGAGGATTCGAGCGCGCCCTTCTCGTGTGAGCACCCGACGGGATCTTTCGAGGTCGTGATCGAACTCGACGACGATTCAACCCGCGCGCCGACCATTCGAAGTGCAGGCGTGGTTCGTACAGCACGAAAGTTATTCGACGGGCTCGTCTTTCCAAGCATCCCCTGAGCTGTCCGAAAGGATGAAATTGAAGCGACCGACGATTTCACCGCCGCATCCAGACCCCCATCCGCCGAGCGCGTTTACGCCGCCGCCGAATGCCTGTGATGCGCATTGTCATATTTTTGGCCCCGGGCACCGCTTCCCATTCGCGGAGAGCGCCAGCTACACGCCCCCGGACGCCGGCATCGACGATTTCGAACGTTTGCAGGAGAGGCTCGGACTCTCGCGGGCCGTCTTTGTTCAGGCGAGCTGCCACGGAACGGATAATCGCGCCATGCTCGATGCCCTGCGACGAGGCGGCCGGCGTTATGCGGGCGTCGCGATGATCGATGAATCGTTCGGGGACGACCAGATTCGAGAACTTCACGACGCCGGCTGTCGGGCCACGCGCTTCAACTTCGTTTCGCATCTCGGGGGCGCCCCCGACCCGGACGTGTTTCAACGTCTCGTCGCGCGGGTAGCGAGCTTTGGCTGGCACATTGTCCTGCATTTCGATGCGAAGGATCTGACACGTTATTCGAAGATGCTCGATGAGATGCCGACCCCGTATGTCATCGATCACATGGCGCGCGTGGATGCGACGAAGGGCGTCGATCAGGAAGCGTTCGTATCGCTACTCGAGCTTCTCCGCGACGAGCGGTGTTGGGTGAAGATCTCCGGGGCCGAGCGTCTCACCGCAAACGGAACGCCGCCCTACGAGGATGTCGTTCCCTTCGCACGAGCGTTGATCGCCGAAGCGCCGGATCGAATCCTATGGGGTACGGATTGGCCCCATCCCAATGTGCGTCATATGCCCGACGACGGAGATCTCGTCGATACCCTCGCGCTCTTTGCGCCCGATGAGCGAGCGCGCAATAGGATTCTCGTCGAAAATCCGGCCCGTCTCTACGACTTCGCTTGATGGGCCTTGGCGGGCACGCGGGGCCGTCTCTGGCTCAGTCGAGACGTCCTGAGACCTTCGGCGAGATCGTCGTGTGGTGGTGTCTCGCGCTCATATAACGGGCCTCGCGCGTCTCGGTGCGCTCGCTCGACCATGACCACCGGACCACGCGACCACGCGACCACGCGACCACCCGATCACCCGACAGATGGACCCGTGGGCCAATGCATGGCTTGCGCCACGACATCCTTCCTCCAAGTTTGTCCAGTTCACGCATGGATACCGCGCAGGATTCTCCTGCGGCCCATCCTGAGTCCCATCAAACTCAAGATCAACAAACTTCCGATCGTATTCATCGGTGATAGGACCAAGGCCAATCCGCCTTCGCCGAGATCGACCACGCCTGCCGTAAGGCCGAGCGCGAGAAGTTGTGTGAGCGCCCGCAGTGGCGCGGCGAGCAGTGATCCGATTGTGATCAGGGCGAAGCCAATCGTCACCCATCCCGCTGCAAAGCGAATCTCGCGACGGCGCGCGCGTGTTGAGAACTGAACTGTGAACACCCCGTCATCGAGGTCGATGTCGGCCGCATCGAATAGACCCTGAATCGTGGGATCGCGATCCTCTGTCGTCATGATTTATTGACCTCCAAGTCGGCGTTGTAGGGTGCTAGGTAGTGCCGCAGGCGTTTAGTTCCCCGAGCGATATGCGACTTCGTGGTGCCCAACGGCAGATCGGTCAGCTCGGCGATCTCACGGTGACTCATGCCCGCGTGATAGGAAAGGACAACGCATAGCCTCTCGGGCTCCGAGAGGGTCGCGAGAGCACGGTCAAGATCCAAACCGACGCCGGGAGAAGGAGACGTCGCCAGGTCGACCTCGACGAGTTCCCTCGTGCTTCGAAGTGCATCGCGCTTGCGCAGGTGTTCCAACCAGATCGATATGGCGACGCGTTTGAGCCAACCGCCGAAAGCACCCGCTTGTTTCAGCCTGTGAATATTCTTCCAGCCCTTCATGAATACTTGTTGTGCCAGATCGTCGGCCAAAGCGTCGTCGCCCGACAGACGTCTCATCATATTTCGAATCGACGACTGCCGACGGCGTATGAGTTCCGCGAAGGCTTTGTCGTCGCCGTCCCGCGCGAACGCGACGATCAACGCCTCCGCACAATCCGGGTAGTGATCTCGAATCGCCGACAACGTGGCTATTCCACGATGTCCCGGTCAGCCGTGTACCACCGCTCGGTCAGCTTGCCTGCCGCGAGAGCGCCGATGCCGAGACAACCGACCAGTGCGGCCGCGCCCTCGATCGGCGCGATCGCTTCGGAAACGAGGCTACCCAAGAAGCGCGCCAGAATCGCAAGCCCGACGGCGATCGATATCA
>CAZMFM010000223.1:0-2699 GCA_964565565.1 uncultured Spirochaetaceae bacterium
TTCGACCGACCGCGGAGGCGCCGCGGCTCGCAACTGAAGCCCGATCCGTTGGGCGCACGAGGACTAGTTCGAATGACGCTCTTCGAGTATCTGGCAATCGCTTTCTCGCTTGTGTTGTCGTCCGCGGCGATGCGCCTCGTGAGTGGTCTGCCGTCTGCGTTCGATCAGAACAGGCGCTACTGGGTCCACTTCTGCTTTCTCGTTCTCGGTCTCTTCACTGTAGTCCTCACCTTCTGGGTGTACTGGTCCTATCGCGACGCGACGTGGGATTTGCTCAAGTTTCTCCTCGCGCTGATTCATCTCGGCCTTGCCTACTTCCTAGCTATCACGATCGTCCCGGACAATCCTGGTGATGTGGTTTCATGGCGTGAGCACTACTATTCCGTTCGAACGCAGTACTTCTCCGCGGCGATTTTCTTTGCTATCACGAGCGCCATCAACCCAACACTGTTTCTCGAAATGCCCGCAAATCACCCGGCTCGGTTGATGCACTCGTGTATGCTCCTCATCGGTATCGTTGGCACTCGGACCGAAAACAGCCGCATCCACAGTGGTTTGGCCGTTCTCGCTTCCTTGCTGATCATGATCTTCCCCGCCACCCTCTTCCTTCGGGCCTCGCCTTTTGCGCGGTAGTCGCTCTCCAATATCAAGTTTGAAATGCAATGAATTTGCTTGCCCGCACGTCCTTTGAAGCCCGACCCAACAGCCGTCCAACCAGGGCTTGCCATGGTCGATCGCGCTGCTGCCATTCCGATCCACGCTTCCGTCTGCCATCATGCGTCGCTAGATCAACCAACGATAGCGGCGGGCCCTGGCAGCTGAGGCCCGATCCGGTGGTGGCACTCATATGACTTGGGAGTCTGCGTTCGGATCCGTGATCGAAGTCGCTATCGCGATCGCTGGATTCTCTGGAATCGTTGCCGCAGTGGGTCGCCGTGGTGCCGAGAATTGGACCAAGGCCGATCAGCTTCGCCTGCGTATTTTGTTGGCGGCCAGTGGTGGCGCGATTGGATATGCCTTCTTGCCGTTCGTACTTGCCGACTTGGTCGACCTCTCGTTTGTCTGGCGGCTCGCCAGCGGCCTATTGGCAGTTCATACCACCGCAATCACGGTCCATCGGATACGGCAGGCCTCAACCGCCGGTATCAGTAAAGTGGCAGGGCTCCGCAGGTGGCTCCCTATGATTGGAACCGTTCTAGTTGTATCACTGCTTCTCGCGAACGCCGTTAGGTGGGCTTCGTGGTCTGTCTACCTGCTGGGTAATCTCTGGGGAACTTTCGTTGCATTTGGGGTATTTGTAGAGCTTCTGCTCGGGGTTTGGCGCGACGAACCGACTTCGTCTTCTGATTTACCTCGAGTCTGAAGAGATTCCCATTGCTCCCTGGGCTGCCGGTCATTTGGAGCGTTCCCGGCCGCCGCCCAACATGACGATGAGGACCGTCCTGAGATAGCTGACTGAATCGAACGCGGTACAGTCTGGCGACAACCTTTTCAGGCTCGACGATCTCGGCGGCGCTATCCCACGCGGCTTATCGTCGATCCGTTGGGCGGCCAAAAAATTTTCGCGTGTGTCGTCGAGGGCCCATGTTGTGACCCAGTTCGAGTTCTTGATGGCCTTCGCCTCTGTCATTCTCGCAGTCGCGCTGACTGAAATACTCGGTGGCTGGGGGAAGTTGGCTCGGTCGAAAATGCCGATCCGTTGGTCTGGCTTGTGGGTTGGTTGGTCTCTCCTCATCGTCGCCCTCAGCGTGATGTACTGGTCTGGTATGTGGCCCTACCGCGATCAATCCTTTCGCGAGGGATTCAAGATCTTCTGGCTGGCGATTCCCACCTTCTTTCTTGTGGTGCTGAGTTATCTGCTCTCTCCCGAGCCACAGAAGGATGAGGTCGAGGTCGACCTCGAAGCGCGTTATTGGCGGATCTCGCCGCGAATGTTTCCGCTATTTTCGATCTTCTTTGTCTGTTCAGCGATTGCAGATACGATCATCATGGGCGGAATTCGCGAATCTGGCGTCTTCGATACTAATTGGAGTCTCCTGTTCGGGACGGTCCTCTTGGCACTCCTGGTCGCGTCTGGACTGACTAAGCGGTCCTGGCTTCACTGGACGACGCTGGTGCTCATGAGTGTCGCTCCGCTTCGCTTCCTGTTTAGCGATTTCGGCGCGATCTTCCGCTAGGAAGTCCACCGTACTCGTCGTGCCGAGAAGTCTTCACTTTCTCACGTCAATCCTGAAGCGAAACACTCAACCAAACCCACGCCGCCGATGATGCTCAATCCAACAGCCGCCCAACAAGACGATGAAGACCGTCGCGGGATAGCTCGCTGAATCGAACGCGTTAGAATCCGGCGACAATCTTTTCAGGATCGACGACCTCGACGGCGCTATCCCACGCGGCTTATCGTCGATCCGTTATACGGCGGAACCTTGCGGATCGACATCTACGTCTCGCTAGCAGAACTATCTCTCGCGCTGGTCGGATTCGCCGCGCTTGTAGGCGCGTTCAGATCCTCGTCGAAAACGCAGGAGATTCACGAGAGACTTGCCCTTCAGATGCTCGTGGAAATTGCGCTGACTGCGTTCTTGTTGAGTCTCATAGCTGTCGTCCTGGACGGCTTCATCCGGGATTCCGAAACACTATGGAGGACCTGCAGTGGTGTCGCCGCCGCACTCGTTCTCGCCCATATATCGACTAGTTTC
>CAZMFM010000224.1:0-2698 GCA_964565565.1 uncultured Spirochaetaceae bacterium
GACCGTTCTTCGGAACTCTTCTTTCGGATGTTGCTGCCAATTCTTCTCAACTGTTTTTCCTCACGCCGTTTCGGTCTCTGCCCTGGAGCCTTGCCTCACGCCAAGCGCCTTGAGCAGGGACGATCGATTTTCATAGGGCCGCTCACACGGCGGCCCATCCGTTGTCCAAAGGCGGCTTGCGTCCGAGTCCGCGGAGAGCTCCAAGAGGAGTGAACTCCGCGTTCCATAGCGATCCGCCACATGAACACATGTCGATTCGAAGGGGCTGCGGCCAGGAGGCCCTGACTCTTCCCCTGCGATTCGTCCTTCCAGCTCGGGAATCCCGCTCCGGTCGGACTCGACATGCTCGCGACAAATTCCAGCCAGTCCTTCGAAAAGATCCCGACTGGGTTCTGTCATCAACTTTTCGACGCGCTCTCGGATACGCGTCAACTTCCTTGCTCTGGGTTCTGAATCCAAGCTTTCAGATTGTTTCACCGAGGCCGCAGAGAGCGCCGCCTCGATTCGTTCATCCACGACATTGCCAACAACATGCGGACCCGGCTCGAGCTGAACGGCTCGCGCCTCACCGCGGTACACCAGCAACCATGCATCCTGTCCGTCCGCAACGAGGAGTTGGAACGGATTGAAAGATTCTGCCTCCGATGCCAGCGTCGCCAACGTCGCCAGCAATCCTTCGATCGCGTGCGCAGCGCTTTCGGCTTCCAAGGCCATCATCACGACTTCGCCGCGTGATCGGAGTGTTCTGTCTGCCTCCAAGACCACCGAGGGCTGGGTTGCTGCGCGAAGATTTGTCAGACCGACAAAGACATTCCGCCCGCTCAATCCGACCCATGTCCCACCGGCTTCGAGATCCAGCGGCGCGACGATCGGACCTTTGCCCGAGGACCGAAGCGCCATTCCCTCTGCAGGCCGATCGAGAAACTCGTCTCGATTCGCTGCGACCACCAATGGCCGGCCGGGAACGCATCGATGAAGGACGATCAACGTGCACATGGATTGGCCGCCTCGTTGACGTCAACGTCCAACTGCTCGTATTCTCCTCGCCTCTGTATGCCCGTACATGCCCCTACATGCCCCCATTATGCGTTTACACGCCCTTGAACGCCTTGCTTGACTTCTTGCAACGCCAGCTCAGCAAAGGCCCGGAACAGGGAAATATTCGAACGGCAAAACAAAGACAAAAACCGGATCCGGGACGTTCTAGTCCCAATTATCCGGAGCAAGGAACCTAGCGCGAACCCCGGTTCACCGCAAGGAAAACCCCTAGATAAATCAGCTAGATGCGGACGTTTCGACGAGTCTTGACGAGGCCTGCGTCGTGCTTGCGGATGAATCGCCGGGGATCTGGCGACGAGGGCCGTCTACGCCGGTCGGCCTAACGGGAGAATGCATCGACCTTCTCGAGCCGCTCCATCAGCTTGCCCAGCCCGTCGACGATCACCTCGCCCAGGAAGGCGAGTTCCCGAATCGTCCGCTCCCGATCGGAACCCCGCCCCGAGAGGCCGCGATCACGAGTGCGCGGCCGGCCACGGAGCCCGGGCGCCGGACCGACATCCACCAGGGCCACGATCCGATCCATCGAGCGCTCTTGAAAGCCCAATTGCAGGGTCGCCGGGGAGGTCCAATCGGCGTCCGGGGGGAACATCTCTTCGAGGCCAAGGCGTGCGGCCACGGACCAGAAAATTTCTCGAAAGCCGGGATGCGAGCGAAGATCCCGTGTAAAGACGAAATTCGGATGGAAGGACAGATCGAGCACGATGACGGCGCGGATTCGCTCGGTCTGGCCCTCGGCTTCGAGCGCTCGGGCGAGCCGTCGACCGGCCTCGATCAGCAACTCGCGGCGGGCTCCCTCCTCGTCAAACGACACCAGCCGCTCCGAGGCCGGCCGGCCGCCAGCACCGGCCGAGGTTTTGGTTGCAGGCGGTGCCGCCGAGTCGACGCCGGAACTACGCGGTCGGGTCTCTGCCAGCGCAAAACGCAGCCCATAGGGGTGTTCGTCCGCCCCGAGTGCCCGAGCAAGCTCGAGCAGGACGGCCGCCCCGGTCTCGTCGACCCCGCTATCCAAGCCGGAAACCGGATAGGCGGCGACCAGGAGCACGACGTCCCGTGATTCCCCCGCCAGATCCGCAATCAGATTCTCGCGGCCGCCGCCGGCGTCGAGCCGATCGACCTTCGCGCCGCTGAGCCTGAATTCCCGCGCCAGATACGCCCTGGCAATCTCGTCGCTCTCGCTGCCGGGCGGGCGTTCGCCGAGGCCCCAAAGGGCCGCCAGATGAGCCTCGACGATCTCGCCGGAAAATCCCTTTCCAACGCCCTCGAAGTCCGAGGGGCGCGGATGGCGCGGCAGACCCGTACAGGCCAGAACGAGGAGACCGCTGAGAAGGGCGAGCGAGCGAGAGGACAACGCTCGCGGGCCCCTGTAACGACACCCCTGACTCTTTCTCTCCACGTCGCGCCCTCTCCCCACCTCGCGCAGACTGCCCGTCTCACGCCCTCGCCCCACGCACGATTGCACACCCTCGGGCGTTCCGGGGCGGTGGGTTCCGCGACCGATCGATCAGCACACGCGTTGACCCTGTTCTGCATTTTGGGTGCAGATTAATTGACACATCCGTGCGCCCGACGACACTTCCCATTCATAGGCCCGCTCCTCGCGGGGCTTTTCGAAAGTCGGAGGCAGAGTCCTACCCTGAGG
>CAZMFM010000225.1:0-2692 GCA_964565565.1 uncultured Spirochaetaceae bacterium
GACAGATTCTCGATCTGTGACGAGGTGGCGGCTTCCGTTCGAAGAGCAATCACAGTAAAGCTCGACAGGCTGGCGCCGATCCGCTCATCGAATCGCACGATGGCCATTTCAGCGTCGGCGAGGTCAGTCGCTAGAGGGCCTGTGAGTTGTATGGAGGATTGGTCGGCGATTTGGGGAGTGACTGTGGCGGCATAGGAACTCGTGATCTTGGCACGACGGCTCCGGGGGACCATCTCGGGGTCGCGCGGCTGCCAGGGGTATTGTTCTGTGCCGCAGGCCGGCCAGTCGGGATTCTTTGCCATGACATCACACTATCAAAGACTATATCGATAGTCTTCGGTAAGTGGACGTCGTGCGAAGGAATACTTCAAGATTGAGAGCGTTCTAAGAGATTGTCAGTAAACATACCTTCGGTATCCTTTTATTGACAATTTCGTCAACCGAGCCTTACCTCATGCCCGAACCCAGCTTCCCTTCCCGGCCCGCGCCTCTCGGCGTTTTCGTACCCAAGCAGGAACGAAGCGCCCGGACCCAGGCCGCGATTCTCAATGCCGCGCGCGAAATCTTGTCTGATGGCGGAATCGAGTCACTCACCATCTCCGAAGTCGCAGCCCGCGTTGGCCTGACAAAAGGAGCGTTCTATGCGCGATTTCGAAACAAGGACGCCCTTCTCCATGCCCTCTTCGAGGAAACGTTTGAGATCAATCGAAAAGCGATCGACGATCTGACTTCTCGCGTCCGGGCTGCTCATGCCGACCTCGCCGAGATCATCACAGCGTTTGTCCCGCCGGCATTGCAACTGGTCCGCGAGAGCAGCGCCCTTTTTCGCCTCTTTGGAAGCGATCACAGCGGGCCGCCAAACGATCAGGATCGAGCGGTCCTGCTACTCGAAGGCGCAATCGCGCAAATGCGCAGCCTTCTACGCGAGCACGCAAGCGAGATCCCCGATCGTGAACCGGACACTTGCGCCGCGATGCTGGTCGTATTGGTGCAGGGAATGGTCGACTGGTCAATGCTGCTACGGCGAGCCGCAAGTCCCGTCGTGCCGACCGACGACGATGCACTCGCGTCCGAGATCACTTGCGCAGCACTCGGCTACTTGGGGCTAGTGCAGGCGCCGCTATCACCTAACACCGACACGACTTAAACCTAAGTTCTTGCCGAGCCCCTCAACCTGAGAACCAGCCCACTTGCGGCGCCTCGCGTCGAACTCTCATGAACCCAGGAGTAGACACTCATGAAGAATCAAAAAGCCGCAGCGTGGCCGATCCTAGTCACACTCATTGCGACGTTCGGGGCTCTCTCCCTAACACCCAGCCGCGCGTTCACGTTCGAGAGAATCGACGAGTACGAAGCCACAGGCGTCATTCTTGAGCAGGTCGAGTACGGAGGTCGCCAGGTAACGGCGATCGAATACGAATCGAGAGGTTTCCGCGATTGGTCAGGCATGGCCAAGAGTGCATTCGGCTTCCCCGAAGACCACCCAAATCCGATTGCTCGGATTGCAGATTCCGAATTTTCGGACGGGACCATCGAGGTCGATCTGTCGAGCACGATCGTCTCGAGCGTTCTCGGGATGGCACGAGGCTTCGCTGGAATCGCCTTCCGGATCTCTTCGGATATGGAGACCTACGAAGTCATTTACGTTCGGCCAGCCAATGGCCGCGTCGACAGCGAGCTGCGCAGGTCCAGGACACTCCAGTACGCGTCGCATCCGAACTTTCATTTCGACGTCTCGAGAGACGAAGCCCCTGGCGTCTACGAGGCCGGGGCTGACATTGGACTCGACGAATGGATCAGACTGCGAATCGAAGTGGAGAGAGAACATGCCTCGATCTTCATCAACGACGACTTGGCGATGACCGTTGACGACTTGAAATTGGGCGCGGATCGCAGCGGCGGTGTTGCCCTCTGGGTCGGCATCGGCACCAAGGCCTACTTCTCGAATCTGAAGATCACGCCATCGACAGATGACTCACTCACCCCCACGAAGAAGGACTGATTATGGAACCGAAGATTCCCACATGGATCATGGTTTGGACATTTATCATCGCGATGCTCCCCCTCGCCTTCGTCGTACAAGGCTACCTCGATCCTGGAGCGCATTTCGGGGAGGAGGCAGCGGCCGCTGGCGCCGCGGTGTATGCCGGCCCGATTGGTCTCTACATCGCACGCAACGCAGCGTCCGTTGTGGTTACGCTCTTCGCGTTTCAGCAGCGATCGGCGCCGATGCTAATCGTGATCCTGTTACTGCGCGCAGTCACTGATGTCTTTGATGTCATCCACAACGCAATCGCCGGAACGGTCGGCGCCGAGCTGATGATCTTCGCGACGCTCTGGATCACGGGCTCCTCGATTGCAATCTTCAAACTATGGAACTGGCCGTCTCCCGCCGAAGGAAATCGAAATGAAGCCCTGTAGCATGTTAGTAGCGCTCGCGATCGCGTCATTCGTCTCAGCCACGATCGCATTGCCGGTGAGAGCCGACGAAGCGAATCGAAAAGACCTTGGCGATCTCATCACCCTTAACCTCTATGGGTCGTATGAAGAAATGGGACGTCAATACGTCGAGCTGATGAGGCCCGAGGTTCAGGCGATCTACGACTACGAATTTCCCGGCGCTCAACAACTGAAAACAGGGCCAGCGGGCCCGGCATTGATCAAATTCGCCAAGGCGTTCAGTGACAACAGC
>CAZMFM010000226.1:0-2690 GCA_964565565.1 uncultured Spirochaetaceae bacterium
AGATCGTGGCCGCTGCGCAGGAAGAACGCTTCACGCGCAAGAAGCACGACCATCGGTTTCCCGGCAACGCCGTCGATTTCTGCCTCGAATCCGGCGGCATCAAAGCGACGGAACTCGACCTGGTCACCTTCTATGACAAGCCGTTGCTCAAATTCGACCGGCTGCTCGAAACCTATATCGCCTATGCCCCAACGGGCTTCAAGCTCTTCTTGATGGGTATGCCTCTGTGGCTGCGTGAGAAGCTTCACACGCCTCGCCAGCTCGACATTGGACTCCGTAGGCAGTACAAGGGCCGCTATGTGTTCACGGAGCACCACGAGTCCCATGCCGCGAGCGCCTTCTATCCGTCGCCCTTTGAAGAGGCGGCGGTCCTGACCCTAGACGGCGTGGGTGAGTGGGCCACGGGAACCATCGCCATGGGGCGTGGCAACCGACTCGAGATGGTGAAAGAGATGCGCTTCCCGCATTCCCTGGGACTCTTGTACTCGGCCTTCACCTACTTCACCGGTTTTCGGGTCAACAGCGGCGAGTACAAGCTGATGGGCCTCGCGCCTTATGGCGAGCCCGTCTACAAGGATCTGATGATCGAGAAGCTTCTCGATATCAAAGACGACGGATCCTTTCGCATGGACATGTCGTATTTCGGCTATTGCAACAGTGACGTCATGACTACGTCGAAGATGGATGGACTTTTCGGAGGGCCGCCACGTCGCGCGGAAACCGACATCACGCAACGCGAGATGGACATCGCTGCTTCGATTCAAGCCGTGACCGAAGAGATCGTGCTGCGGATCGCGAATTACGCGCATGAGCTCACGGGGGCGAAAAATCTGACGATGGCCGGTGGTGTGGCCCTCAATTGTGTCGCAAACGGTCGAGTTCTTCGCGAAAGCCCGTTCGAGCAGGTCTGGATTCAGCCGGCTGCCGGGGATGCCGGCGGGGCACTCGGTGCCGCGCTCTTTACCTGGCACGAATTGCTCGACAAGCCACGCGAGGTCGTCGAACAAGACTCGCAATTCGGTTCGCTGCTCGGGCCGCAATTTTCGAATGACGAGATCAAGGCCTATCTCGAATCTGCAGAGGCCGTCTACCACTACTACGAAGACGAAGATGATCTCGTCGATCAGATCGCCGAATTGATTGCCAGCGAACAGGTCGTGGGACATTTCTCGGATCGTGCCGAGTTCGGACCACGTGCCCTGGGCAGTCGATCGATCATGGGTGATGCGCGTTCGCTCAAAATGCAGGAAACGATGAACCTGAAAATTAAATTCAGGGAGTCATTCCGACCCTTCGCACCGGCCATCCTACGTGAGGATGTCGAAGACTATTTCGAAATGCGCCCTGACGAGAACAGCCCCTATATGCTCCTTGTCGCGCCGGTCGCCCAACGCACCCGCCTCTCGGTGGACGACGGCGGCGACGAGAAGGGTCTCGATAAGCTGAAGCAGGTCCGATCGACGATTCCAGCGGTGACCCATGTCGATTACTCGGCGCGCGTTCAGACGATCGATATGAAGCATCATCCGCGCTTCTACAAGATCATTCACCAATTCAAGAAGAAGACGGGTAGTCCCGTCGTCATCAACACGAGCTTCAACGTTCGTGGCGAACCGATCGTCAACACGCCTGAAGACGCGTTCCGATGCTTCATGAATACGAATATGGACGTATTGGTGCTCGAGAATTTCATCATCCTCAAGCAAGACCAACCGAACGCCAAGGAGATCGACGTCGAAGCGTATCTGGCCGAGTTCGCCCTCGACTGAGTTCGCCGATTCACGATCGCACGACCGGCCTTAGTCCTCTATCGAAATGGAAAATCCAAAAGCATGAGCAAGATGATCGAAATCGACTGGCGACCCGACGACCGCGTACTCCGACAATTCGGAATCATCGCGCTCTTCGGCTTTTCGCTCCTCGCTGTACTCGCCTGGTGGGAGCTGTTGATCTTCTCGATCGGCCTGGGCGAGGCCCGCCCGATCGTGACCTACGTCTTCGCCGGGCTTGCCGGACTCTCGGCTTTCTTCTCAGCGGTCGCACCGCGTGCGAATCTACCGATCTACCTGGGCCTGACGGTCCTCTCGTATCCGATCGGATTCGTATTGTCCTACGTGATCATGGGCTTTCTCTTCTTCGTGATGATCACGCCCGTCGGACTCTTCTTCCGGCTGACAGGATACGATCCCCTACACCGAAAATTCGACCGCGAAGCGACGACCTATTGGATGGATCCGCGCCCCCGACGTGGGAAGGAAAGTTATTTCCGTCAGTTCTAAGTGACGGAGCCATGCCCAATCGCACCAATCCGGAAGCGCGCGCTTCCGTAGGAGACCCACAGATGACTGATGAAACCGATGGCAAAATTCCGAACGACGATTTCGCAGCGCAAGCTTCAGGCGATCGCACGAGCCTGGCCGGCGAGTTCACGGATTTCCTGAAAGAGAACAAGAAGTGGTGGCTGGCGCCGATCGTGATTGCAATCCTCGGTCTCGGCCTGCTGGTCCTCCTCGGCGGAACAGCCGCAGCCCCATTCATCTACACGCTCTTCTAGCGCATCAGGGGCCCGGTCGATGTATTTCGGCCCGCGTGTCTCCGCTCAGGCGGCAGACGCGCGGGCCGATTCTATTTTGGAGCTGATCGATCGTGACCGACCGAAGCCTTGGGCGTCTTACCCTTTGAGGTCGAGG
>CAZMFM010000227.1:0-2661 GCA_964565565.1 uncultured Spirochaetaceae bacterium
CTCGTCGGGCTTGGGCTCCCGTGCCGAGGGCTTCGGCGCACCCGTGGAGCAGCGACCGCAGAGTTCGCCCCCGTCGTCGACCACAACCGCATGCCCTTTGACGTTGCCGATCACGCGGCCGGTCTGCGCGATGGCCCGCGGATAGCCGTCCGTGTGATCGGCACCGAGTCCGTAGATGGAGTCGAGGGCGATGTGTGCGGCGCGGCCGTGGCTCCGCTGGGAATCGATGGCGAAGCTGCCCGTGCCGAAACGGATCGCGTGTTCGAGTTCTTCCTGGCTGGGCGCGACGCTGATCAGCCGCTCGATCTCTTCCAGGATTCCCGCACGGGCGCGGTCGAGTTTTTCGGGTGCCGTTGCGATGTAGAGGGTGAAGTAGCCGGGGGCGAGGCCCTCGACGTTCGAGGCCGAGACGGTGTAGGCGAGACTTTGTCGATCTCGCAAGTCGAGGAAGAGGCGCCCGCCCTGGCCGGCGAGCAGCTGGGCGATCAATTCGAGGGCGTAGCGATCAGGGTCGCCTAACGTGAGGCCGCGAAAGCCGATCACGAGATGGGCCTGGGCGCGATCCTTGATCAGTTCGGACTCGCGAATGCCCGCTTCACGTGGCTCTTCGACGGGAAGCTCGAAGCCGCCGACGCTCCGCTCCATCGATTCGAACCGACGTTCGACGAGTCGCGCGATGACTTCGGGGTCGACGTCGCCGACGACGGAGATCGCGGCGCGCTCCGGGCGGAGCAACCGCTGGCCGTGGGCGATCAGGTCGTCGCGTGTGAAGCTGCTGACGGTTTCGATCTCGCCTAATACGCTCATGCGGTAGGGGTGTGCCTTGAACTCGGTTTGCGCGAAGAGTTGGAAGGCGCGTTGGCCGAGTCGATCTCCACGCCGTTCGAGGGCGGCGAGGGTTTCCCGGCGCTCGCGTTCGATCTCTTCCTCTGCGAAACGGGGCTCGAGGATCGCGTCGGCGAAAAGCTCGAAGGCCGGTTCCAAGGTCTCGCTCAAGCTGTCCAGGGTGATGCCAAGCGAATTCCGGCCCGAGAAACCGTCTACGTCCGCGGCGAGTCCTTCGATCCGACGTGCAAAGGAAGCGGCGTCCTGCCTGTCCGTCCCCCGCGTCCACATCGCGGCCAGGAATCGCGTCAGGCCGGAATCGCTTTCGCTCTCGCTGAGCAATCCGCCCAGGCTGGCCAACCGGACGGCGACGACCGGGACTTCGGGGCGCCGCAGGATATGTAGGTCGAGGCCATTGCTGAGGGTCGCATCGAGCCGCTCGCCAGCGCCGTCCGCGGCCGGTCGCATCGGAGAAAAACGCAACCGCGTTGGCTGTGGAGCCTCGCTCCGCGCGTTGTCCGCAAGCGCCGGCTCCTCGCCGTTGCCGTCCGTGCGCGCCGTCGCCGCCGCTTCGAGTCCCTCGGAAACGGCACGGCGAATCGCGTCTTCATTGAGCCCTGCATCCGTCGATTCCGGAATCAAGGCCGCGATCGTGAGCGCTTCCGGCAGCAGGTATCGCTTCGCAACGCGCAATAGATCGTCGGGTGTGGCATTGCGAAGTGTTTCGAGCGCTTCCGCTTCGTGTTCCCAGCCGCCGCCCATGGCTTCGAAGCTACCGAGTTTCGAAGCCACACCGGAGACGCTTTCGCGATCGAATTGGTCGCTGGCCAGGAAGTTGATGCGCGCCCGTTCGAGTTCCGCCTCGGACACGGGTTCGTGCCGCAACCGGTCGGTCTCTTCGACGATTCGGCGCGTCGCCGCGAGCAGCCGCTTGCCGTCGGTCTCGAATCCGACGCTGAACAGCCCCCGATCCAATGGTGTGTAGGCGCTGGCATCGATGCGATCGACCAGTGCTTCGTGCTCGCGAACCTGCCGGATCAGGCGACTCGATTCGCACTCGCCCAGGACATAGGCGAGCAGGTCGAGATGCGTAGAATCACGACTGCGGAAATTTGAAGCCGGCCAGGACAGGTCGACGCGATGGCCCTCGAAGGGCTTGCGCAGGACAGTGACTCGCATCGCCTCCTGGCGGGGCTCGTCGGGTCGGGTACGCATCGCTTGTCCAGCGCTTGCGTCGCCGAAGAGTCGCTCGATCTCTTGCGAGACTTCCGCCGCGTCGAAGTCTCCGATCGCGACCACCATCAGATTGTCCGGCGTATACCAGCGCTCGAAGAATTGACGCACTTGCGCGCGCTCGAAGCCGGCGACATTGGTGGCTGGGCCGAGGATCGGCAGTCCGTAGGGATGGGCCTTGAAACACTCACGAAAGGCGAGTTCGCCCAGCACATGGCCCGGCGTGTCCTCGGAGCGCCTAATCTCTTCGAGCACGACCTCGCGCTCCCGGGCAATCTCTTCTTCATCAAAAATCGAAAAGCGCACCGCATCGGTCAGCACATCGAGCCCCTCGCGCCAGGCCGCACTCGGCAAGGTCGCGTGGTAGACGGTCTCGTCGAAGGAGGTATAGGCGTTGATATGACCGCCTAGCCCTTCTATGTCGCCGGCGACGACGCCTACGCCGCGGCGTTCGGTGCCCTTAAAGAGCATGTGCTCGTGAAAATGGGCGAGGCCTTCTTCGCCGGGGCGTTCGTCGGCTGAACCGACGCCGGCCCAGATCTGGAGCTCGACCACGGGTGAGCGATGGCTCTCTCGAAGCAGCATGGTCAGCCCATTCGGGAG
>CAZMFM010000228.1:0-2631 GCA_964565565.1 uncultured Spirochaetaceae bacterium
CGGACCGCGTGGTAGGCAAGATTGTCGAGGTAACGCGATTTTCCGGATCGTTCGAGCTGTTCGCGGCAAGCATCAAGGATCTGCCTCTTGATCTTGGGGGTTGCCTCGTCCGCATTTCGGCAATCGTCGGAACGCGTCGTCATTCCGAGGTTCCAGATCGAGAGCGGCTCATTGACGAGGCAAAACTCTTCGGCGGATTTGAATACGTTCGTGATCAGCGATTTGCCAGAGCGTGGTGTGCCGATGATAAGGATCGGCCGATCCAGCTGCTCTGCGTCTCTTTCGTCCATGAGGCCTTCTCGCTGGGAGGGGTATTGGGAAGCCGGCCGGATGCCGATGAGATATGGAGCCAGTGGAGTCGGATGAGTATTCGAATCGCGACTCGAGCCTACCACGCTGCCACTCCCCCATGTACCGTAGGCCCTCGATGACGAGCCATTTCGGCCCACATGGTGAGGACTATTCAGGTTTGGTTGGCCGCTACTCCGCGAGAATACTCCGTTTGGGCGGGTACGCATTTTGGACCGCTGCTGGTTCGATGCTGCCCCTTGCGATTGACCGACTCATCGTTCATCCGATCCTGAACCAATATCTTGGCACCGAGCTTTTCGGCTCATTCATCTGGGTGCTCGGGATCGTCAACTGGTTCGGAAGCGTCGCCGCCGACGGATTCGGCATGCTCTTGATGCGCGACTTTGCTCGGCAGACGGTGGAGGCCGCGGGTCGCATGTTCCGCACAGCCTTTGTGATGACCATTGGAATGTCGCTCGTCCTGGTTCCAATCGCGCTGGCCGTCAGCCTGACCGTCGCAGACGATCTCATTATTGCGAACGGTTTAGCCCTCTATCTCCCGCTCGGCCTTTTTGCGGTTCTGCGTGGGATATCGCTACTGCTCGTCACGAACCTGCGGATCAAGCGAAGGTTTCGAACGATCTTCTTCTTGCGGGTCGTTGAGGCGGTCGTCCTCCTGGCGAATATCTGGGTTGCCCCAACGCGTTCACTCTGGCTGATCGGGCTGGTTTACGCAGCCAGCGCACTCATTGCGATTCCGGTCGGTTCGATCGCATCGATCGAACTTCGCGCTCGAACGGGCTGGATGGACGCGAATTGGAGCCGCTGGCTCATGGCTGGCTGGGGGGCCGGCGCGCTACTCAACGTGCTCAACCATTCTCAGCTCTATCTCTCGCGGATTGTATTGGGCGCGCTCTCGGATGTGAGTCAGGTTGCGATCCTCTACGCCGGGACCGCAATGGGAAACCTCTTCGTCGTTCCCGTGACGGTCTTGTCGACGCTGATTCTCTCGCTGCTCGGTGGACGAGGTGAATTCGTGTTCAGCGGTCGAACCCGTCAGCTCTACGTGACCGTCTCCTATGGAATCGCGCTTTCCGTCGGAACCGCCTCGTGGTTTGGCGGGCGCTGGCTCATCGAGAATCGGTATCCGGATCTGGCCCCAGAGACCTTGAAGTTCTATCACTGGATCGCGATCGCAAACGGTTGCCTCGCCGTCATGATCTTGATGCGTCCGGTCGTGGTGATATACGGTCGATTGTCAGCAACGATGTTGATCGCAGGTGTGACTTTCGGCGTCCAAATCCTGTCTCTTGCAATCTGGGTCCCGATCGCTCAGGCCGAGGGTGCCGCGATCGGCCTGGCGAGCGCACTCGGGGTAGCGGCAGTTCTGTGGACGGTGATGGCGCTTAGACTCAAGCCGACCGCCGGCGAAGACGATGAGTGAAAATGCACGGCTCCGTCTATAGTTGCGCATTCGATCGTCGCATTTACGTCGTCTTGAGCATGAACGTGAACAAGAGCCAGAACCCGAACGACTTGAGGAAGCGAGGCTAGGCGGGCGAATGATCCAGCTCGTTCTCTATTACTTCCTCGCCCTGATCGTCGGCTTGGCCGCTCTTTGGTCGTTTCGTCGACCCTCCGCAAGCATCGGGCTCTTCATCAGCATGTACGCGACGGAGCAGATCCTTTTGGGTCGCTACCAATGGGCGGCCGGCTACGGACAAGCCTACAACTTGGGCGTAGGTCTGGTTTGCACGATGGCCATCTTAAGTGCGGTTCTCAAGCACGGCTTACCGCCGATTCCTGCGCGCCTAGGCAGTCTGTTCTTCTTTCTCGTATTTCTCGTTTGCGCGTCGCTGTTATGGACACCGGCGCCCTATACCGCAAGCGATTGGATTCGACATTTCGTAATCGAAGGGACGTTGGCCTTTATTCTTCCGATCACGACTCTGCGATCGCGTGAAGATTTTTCGGCACCCCTTCAGGTCACGATCGTGATTGCGTTGGTTGCTGCGACATGGACGCTCGCGGGACCGATCGGTACCGGGATTGGCGGCCGAACGACGCTTATTGAGGCCGGGACGGTCCTCTCGCCGGCGACTTTGATGGGTGTTGCATTGATCGCACTCGCCGTCGTCGATCGATCCGTCCTTGGCGTGATCGGTCGCTTTCGACTGATTTCGATCTCGATGCTGATTGGCGCGCTCTACGTGTCGGGCGCACGCGGGCAGTTTCTGGCGGCGGTCGCGCTTTCCGCTTGGGTCATCGTCACTGGGAGAATGACGCGTCAGGCGTCTGGGCTCGTTGGCGTCATAGCAGTGGTCTTGATGTCGGTAGGGC
>CAZMFM010000229.1:0-2570 GCA_964565565.1 uncultured Spirochaetaceae bacterium
GAGTGGACGATTGAAATGATCGACCCGCTGCTCCGTGTGCCTCCCGGCGGGACGCTTGGCGTGTTCGGCGGCGGCCAGCTCGGCCGCATGTTCGGCCTCGCCGCGCGACAGCTCGGTTATCGCTTCGTCGTGTTCTCAGACTCGGAGAACGGTCCAGCGTCTGAGGTCGCCGATCGAGCCGTGTGTGCGAACTACGACGACGAAGCGGCGATCGGGGAGTTCGCACGATCGGTCGATGCCGTGTCGTTCGAGTTCGAGAACGTCCCCGCCATCGCCGGTGAGACCGCAGCGCAATTCACCGCTGTACGGCCTGCGGGCGGGCTCCTCCACATCGTCCAGGACCGAATCCGCGAGAAGAATGCGCTCGTCAAGCTCGGGCTCCCGGTCGCGGACTTTCGCCCCATCGCAACCGAAGACGATCTGGCCGAGGCGGCACTGGCGTTGCCGGCCGCCGGCGTGCTGAAGACATCGAGCTTCGGCTATGACGGCAAGGGCCAGGCCCGGATCGAGTCATCGGCTAGTCTGGCGGACGCGTGGAGATCGCTGGGGCGTGTCCCGGCGGTGCTCGAGACATTGGTCGACTTCGAGGAGGAGCTCTCGGTCATCGTCGCGCGCGGCATCGACGGTGACGTGGCCGTGTACGAACCGTTCTCGAACGAGCACGTGCACCACATCCTCGACGTCACGATCTGCCCGGCGGAGCTCGCCGAAGACGTCCTGACCGAGGTCCACCGGATCGCGCGCAGCGTGGTGGAAGGCTTCGATGTGGTCGGTGTCGTCTGCATCGAGCTCTTCCGGCTATCGGACGACAGCCTGCTGGTGAACGAGATCGCGCCGCGACCGCACAACTCCGGACACCTCACGATCGACGCACACGTGTGCAGTCAGTTCGAGCAACAGGCCCGCGCCGTCGCCGGAATGCCGCTCGGTTCGCCCGCACGCATCGGCCCGCCGGCCGCGATGGCCAATCTGCTCGGAGATCTTTGGTCGGGCGGTACGCCGAACTGGGCAGCCGCGCTGCGCATACCGGGCGTCTCGCTGCACCTTTACGGGAAGGCCGGCGCGCGCCCCGGGCGAAAGATGGGGCACCTGAGCGCGATCGGGGCGACGGGGCAGGAGGCTGCCGCGCGCGTCCGCGAAGCCCGAGCGGCGTTGACAGCCGGGTAGAGCAGCAGCCCGTCTGGCCCCCATCCTCATGCGCGTACTGATCCAAGCGAATGGCAGTTGCGCGGAACGGGCGCGTCTCGACTAAGATCGGTGGTGTCAAAGAACTGGACCAGAACGCGGCGAGTGCGTCTTGATCGAGCATTGCATTCACTGATCCATATTAGGAAGACGACCGAGAAATGGTAACTGGGTTGCGAAAGATGATGCGCCACCTCCTTCCCGCGATCATCGCCACGTCAGGCTGCGCGACGAGTCCGACCGAGAGCATGAGAGCAGATCCGATGCCGTCCGCTCTTCGAAATGAGGCGCTTTGTGTCGAGAGACAGCCGAGGGATAGTAGAAGGCTCAATCGCTTGATCGCAAAGTCCCTTCGCGAGGCCGGCTTGGAGATCTATCTGGCCGACACGGGTATGTGTCACGAACAATTGCGGTATCGGGTCACGTACGTGGACACCTGGTGGTGGGACTGGGGTACGTACTTGAGCACAATGACAATCGAGGTTGTCGACGTTTCGAATGATGAGATCGTAGCTTTCGGCGAATCCGCTCACGAAGGCATGTTCGGGATCCGCAAATCTCCTCAAGCGATCATCGACGTAGCCGTCGAAGCCTTGCTGCGGGCGGAGTAGAAGTGTCCATGCCGAGGATACTCATGGTTCGATTGGCAGGGCTAGCCATTTTGACCATCCCTTTTCTATTGAGCTGTGCGGGCTTGGTCATCGATTCGAAGATTCTTCGCGATGCGAATGGAGACTTGGCTGAACCCGGGTGCTCCGTCCGGTATTTTCGCAGCGCTGATCATCTGGAAGAACGCTGTGAGCTGCTTGGCCAGGTGGACCTCGAGGACCGGAGCTTGTCGACGGACTGTGGCAGTGGTCGAATTCGCCAGGCCGTGACAAACGTCGCCTGCGAGATCGGCGGCGACGTCGCGGTCGTGACGCGCACATTCGACGCCATGGATTTCTGCATCGACGCACAGGCCGACATCTACCTGTGCAGCGACGATGGTGAATAGAAATTTCAAGCGGTTCTTTCTTGTCCCAAGACCGGCAAGAACGCCTCTCTCGGGAGATGTCGCGAGCGGGGAGAACCGAGTTGCATCAACCGCGAAGACACCTCGTACAACGTCCTGCAAACCCTGCAATGCCAAGACGCAATCCATCGGGCCTCGTGAAGTCGACGAGCAGGCCGCTTCGGAAGGCACCATGAAAACCCTGCCCTCCCCGGTTGCCCTCTCCCCCACCCGCGATAGTCTCCGCCTGCCCGCCGGAGGTGGCTGGAAGGTCGCCGGTGAACACCAACCGTTCACGGGAGGAAAGTCCGGGCTCCATAGGACAGGGAGGTCGTTAACGACGACCCGGGGTGACTCGAGGGAAAGCGCCGCAGAAAAGACACCGCCGATG
>CAZMFM010000230.1:0-2501 GCA_964565565.1 uncultured Spirochaetaceae bacterium
ATGCCGGGCCGACAGCCGTGGATCGCTACAAGGGCGTCCCCCCGTACCGAGAGACCCAGGCTTACGTCAAGCGTGTCCTGCAGTACTATCGCGGCTACCGCCGAGAATTCGAACGGCCGATTCCCGGGGATACGAAGGTCGTTGTACGATGAATCCAGGGCCATGATTCCATGTCAGTAGTCCGTAGAACGGATGTCATTCCAGCCATGTCATTCCATCCATGTTAGTAGAAGCATGTCGGTAGAAGTCGATCCCGAAGGCGCCGCTGCGCCGACTGATGCGGGGCAGGGGGCTGGTGGCCAGAGCGAGGCCCAGACCAACCATGCGCATGCCCATGACCCGATGAATCGATCGCCGGAGTCCTTTCCGCGCGAAATTTTCTGGAACCTGCCCAACACCGTCACCATGCTTCGCATCGGCATCGTGCCGATCCTGGTCTTCTTGCCCCTGGCCCAAGGGCCGTCGGGAAGCCGCTTCATGGCCTGGGCCTTCATCATTGCCGCATTGACCGACATCCTCGACGGCTGGCTCGCCCGCCGCGACGGTGGCCGCGACATCACGCGAATCGGAAAACTCCTCGATCCGCTCGCGGATAAACTGCTCGTCTCGACCGCACTGATCATGTTGCTCGCGATCGGCCGCATCCCACTCTGGGGCGCCGGAATGGTCGTCGTCATCGTCGGTCGGGAACTCGCCGTGACCGGCCTGCGCGGCATCGCCTCCAGCCACGGCCATATCGTCGCCGCGACTTTTCCCGGCAAGATCAAATCCATCGCCCAGAGTTGCGCGACCGGTGCACTGCTCTTTCACTACGAGACTTTTGGATTGCCGGCCCACGATATCGGTATGACACTTCTCGCCATCGCGACGGCACTCACCCTGTGGTCGGGCTATCTCTATTTCGCGGACTATTTTGGTTGGAAGAAGCCGGCCTGAATCCCTGCGCGCCCCGGGAAAGTTCGGGCGCACTGGAGCCGGTCGGCGTGCATGGCGACAGGCAAGCCACGTCGGCCGTGTGATTCGGAATTGGGAATTCGCTCTCGGCCGCGGATGCCTCACGACGGATTTTCGCCCGAGCGTCTCTCGAACGCCTCTCGAAAGGACCGAAGCATGAGTAAACTCGAAGACCTGCGCGGAAAGATCGATGCCCGCGAGGCCCGCATCGGGGTCATCGGCCTCGGCTACGTCGGCCTCCCCCTGGTCACCGAACTCGGCGCCGCCGGCTTCTCGGTCGTCGGCTTCGACGTCGACGCCACCAAGGTCCGCGCCATCAACGAAGGTCGTTCCTATATCGGCGATGTCGAATCGGCCGAAGTCGCCAGGCTCGTTGACGCCGGTCGCCTCGAGGCGACCGGCGATTTCGAGAAGCTCGCTTCCGTCGACGTCATCAACATCTGCGTCCCCACGCCGCTTCGAAAAACCCGCGATCCCGACGTCTCCTTCATCGCCGCCGCGGTGAAGGAAATCCGAAAACATCTCCACGAAGGCCAGCTCATCATCCTCGGCAGCACCACCTATCCGGGCACGACCCACGAATTCGTCATCCCCTTGATCGAAGACGCCGGGCTCGTGATCGGCAAGGACTTCTCGCTTGCCTTCGCCCCGGAACGAATCGACCCTGGCAATCAAAAGTTCAAGATCACCAATGTGCCCAAGGTCGTCGGCGGCGAAACCGCTCTCTGCACTGAGCTTGCCTGCAAAGTCTTCGATACGATCTTCGAAACCACCGTCCCTGTTAGTTCTACCCAGGCCGCCGAAATGGTCAAGCTGCTCGAGAACACCTTTCGCGCGATCAATATCGGCCTGGCCAACGAAATGGCGCTGATGTGTGAGAAGCTGGATCTCGACGTTTGGGAAGTCATTGAAGCAGCGGCGACCAAGCCTTATGGCTTCATGAAATTCACACCGGGCCCCGGCCTGGGCGGACATTGCATTCCCGTCGATCCCGCCTATCTATCGTGGAAGATGAAGTCGTTGAACTTTCCGGCTCGTTTCATCGAACTAGCGACGGAAGTCAACAGCGGCATGCCCGACCACGTTGTCGACCGCATCGCAGAGATGTTGAACGAAGACCGCTTGGCGGTGAACGGATCGAAGATCTTGATTTTGGGTTTGGCGTACAAAGCAGGCGTGGATGATATGCGCGAGTCGCCATCCCTAGATGTGATTACGGGCTTGATCGCGCGGGGCGGAGAGATTCGATATCACGATCCCTATGTCGCGGAATGTGAGATTGCAGGGCAGTCGATGAAGTCGGTGGATCTGACCGACGAGGTCCTGAAGAACTCTGATCTGGTCGTCGTGCTGACGGATCATCCGAATGTGGACTACGAGCGCGTGGTGAAGGTTGGGCCGCGGGTGTTTGATACGCGGAATGCGACGAGTGGAGTGACGGTGGATCGGGAGAAGATCACGAAGCTTTGAGAGTGGGGGTGCGGGGCGGACGAGATTCGAGCGCCGCGCGTATTTTGGTCGATGGCTCGGCCTTCGGCCTGCGCTTT
>CAZMFM010000231.1:0-2299 GCA_964565565.1 uncultured Spirochaetaceae bacterium
GGCCTCGGGCAGTGGGTAGGTCCCCTCTTGCTCGATTGGATTCTGGGTAGCCAGGATCAGAAAGGGCTCCTCGAAGGAATAGGTCGTGCCGCCGATCGTCACCTGCCGCTCCTGCATCGCTTCGAGCAGCGCCGCCTGCACCTTCGCCGGCGCGCGATTGATCTCGTCGGCCAGAACCAGATTCGAGAAGATCGGCCCCTTCTTGACGCTATAGGTCCCTTCCCTCGGATTGAAGATTTCGGTACCGATGACATCCGCGGGAAGCATGTCGGGTGTGAATTGGATTCTCGAAAAGCCCGTATCGATCGCGGTCGCCAGGGTGTGCACGGTCAAGGTCTTCGCAAGCCCGGGCACGCCTTCGAGCAGCACGTGGCCCCCGGAAAGGATGCCGACGAGCAGCCGTGAAATCATTGCTTCCTGACCCACGATGATTTTCCCGACCTCGCTCGTCAAATCGTTAAAGACGCGCGCTTGTTGGTCTACTTGCGCGGAGGCGTCCTCGCTCATTCAATCTCTCCTGGTTGGTTGATTTGCATTCTACTGAGGATCCTTCCGACAGTGGGCGGAAAGCGATCAGCCCAATTGGTCAAAGAGCGCAAAGAACTCTTCGAAGGCCTTCAGCTGGTTTCCGACGGCGGAGGAAGGCACGAGGATTGGTGTCCTAACGCCCGCGTCGTACCAAGCGGCAAGTCCGTCGAGCACGCGATCCGCTGGCCCATAGAGCGTGCAATCGGAAAGCCATTCATCGCTCATCAATTCCGGAATCCGATCTCGCTCCCCGGCTTCGAGGGCCGCTTCGATCGCCGTCATCTCCTCGACATAGCCAGCTTCCTTCCAATAGTTGCGATAGTTGGGAAGCCCGACATACATGGTCAACGTCCTGCGGTTGACGGCGGCCGCCGCCTCGAGATCGTCGGAGATGCAGGTGGGAATCATGTTGCCTATGAAGAAGTCATCACCGCCCCGTTGCTCTTCGGTCAAAACCGAAAGCGAAGTCGGAAAGTGCTTACGCGACGCATTGGCGAAGACCACGCCCTCGGCGAGTTCGGAGGCCAGGGCAACCATCTTCGTGCGCAGACCGGCGACGACGATCGGCGGCAGCTCGCCGATCCGGGGAACGGCTCGCAGGCCCGTGATGAACTCGCGCATATCCGAAAGCGGTTTACCCGGCTTGATACCGGCTCGACGATGCACGGGTCCATGGCTCACGCCAACCCCGAAACGAAAACGCCCGTCCGAGATCTCGTGAATCAGGGCAGCCGTATGCGCATAGTCGGTCACGTGGCGCATATAGAGGTTGGCGATCGAGGTCCCGAACTGAATTTCGTTCGTCACATGCGCCAGCGCCTGCGATAGGCCCATGGCATCGCCAAAGCTCGCGCAGTAGATCCCCGCGAAGCCACGCTTCTCGATCTCACGGCCTAACTCGAGGGTAGCTTTTCGGCGACCGGGCACGGCCGCGAGCGCGACCGCCGGGAGCGGAATGGAAGAAGAGCGTGTGTCGGAAGCCATCGTGGAAAGTCCTCTCGTTCGATTCTAGATTGTCATCCGAGGCGCGTTCGGATCGATCGGTTGGAATTGAAGATCATCATCGCGTACGGGTACCGGGATGGGTTGGCTGCCGGGCGGTGGCGGCCGATCGTCTTTTCCGCGCTCGCCCGTAAATCTTCGCCGTTGTTCGATGAAATAGCGTTCATTCGGCATCAGTCGAATGGCCTCATCGATCGTCAACAAGGCACCGAGACGATCACCTTGCTGAAAGAGCGCTTCCGCCAATGTGTCTAGAACGCCTGGATCCATTCGCCCCGTCTGGGCCACCGCACGACCGGCCAACGCGACAGCGTACTCGAGCCCGGTCGGCGACGCGCCGCCTTCCGTCGCGATGAACCAGGCAGCGGCATTCTCGTATTGGGTGAGTGATCTCGCGGTCGGCGTATTCAGCAGTCGCGAAGCATGGCGCTCGAGCGCTCCCATGTCATGACGAACAAGGGGAACGGCACCCAACACACCAAGAATCAAAACAACCCCGGTCACATAGGCAGCCAGGCGTAACCGCGGCGTGGGAATCAGGCTCTCGAAGCTGGGCCGCCCCAGGAGCCATGCCGCCAGGAAGCCGCCCAGAAAGCCGCCTAGATGTGCACCGCCCGCCAGATAGTTCGACAAGAGCCGGTCGACTACGACAAATTGCAGGATCAGGGCACCGACGAAGAGCCGCCTCGGCAACCGCCAGAACGCCGGGAGCGATTCCGGATAGTTGAGTTCGACTGCGAGAATCGCCCCAGCCAGGGCCGCCACCAAT
>CAZMFM010000232.1:0-2281 GCA_964565565.1 uncultured Spirochaetaceae bacterium
GCCGACGCCTTGACGAATCCGACCCGGTCGCCGTCGACGAGTCTGGTCTTCATGCGCTTGCGGTAGTTCATCAAGATGTCCCGGAACGAGTTTGACATATGCCTACTTACCGGTGGTGCTGAAAACGCAGCTTGTTTTGCCTATCCGCTGAGCCGATCGCTGCGAGCAATTCGAAGAGAACGTGATCGTCGCTCGAGAGAGGGTATTTGGCGTCCACATGGAAAGGGAGGTCATGATGTTGGAGTCTCTCCACGATGGCCCGCAAGAGTGGTTCGCCCATCGACTCGACGATCGGAAGCAGATCGTTCAGGTCGAGCCAACCCCCGTAGCCTCGGATGTGCTCGAAGTCCGTGAGATGGTCGGCCGCGACTTCGATGCCCGGCTCGCCCAACGTCGTCAGGCCCTGCATCGCTTTCTCGATCGATTCGCCATTCATGGCGTTCTTCAAATCGCTTCAGAGTTCTTCAGCACGTTGTCCAGTCGAGTCAGCGCGAGTAGAAAAAAGAAGGCCCCTTTTCAGCACCGCCGGTAAGTCGTGTTCTGACAACTACGCTTCGGATTAGGCATATTCGCCCCGGTCCGGGAAATTTCGGTCGGAGGGATCGAAGGCGCCCAGTTTTCGGAGGATCCCGGCGTGCCAGGATTGCGAGCATCAGAATCCCTAATGGAAGAGCAAACGCAAAGTTCGGCTCCGGTACAAAAGTCTCTCGAATTTCCAGCCTGTAGTTCCCGGCACAGCTCTCTGCGACTTCGCCACACGATGCCGACTCGAAGGTCGACTCGGAAAGCGCCCCCATTACGCCGATTCCGGAGGGCACGAGCGAGCTAAAGGTCAGCCCGGATTGGGACATCGCGATCGGATGTTTTCCAAACCAGGCGACCGCGACAAAATACTCCCCGGGCAGGAGTGGGAGGCTTCCAACGAAGGGGTCGCGGTCGGCAACGTCGTCCGAGCCGGGGTCGGATCCTTCGTTGTCGATTTCCAGTCCGAAGAAGTCGCTGTCATCATTGAAGCTGACTAGCCGTCCAGCGCCATCGAAGATCCAGAGCGCGGCGTCGAGTCCGGCGTCGAGATCTTCGCTTGCCCCTGGGTCATCGGACAGATCGATGTCGAAGAAAACTGGACCGGAAGCCGCATTGATGACGAGGCGATAGAAGTCCACATCGTTGATGTCTGCTTTGCTGATCGAGCCAAAGATGACCGCGGGCATTGTCGCGGGTCCGATCCCGGTCTCCGTCGCCGAGGCCACCGAATCGTTCATGCCGAATCCGGCTTCGCCCTCCGGGTCGAACACGATGACCGTTGCCGATACTGGAATCGATACGAGGACGGTCGCAAGGACTGCCAACGTAGATTTCGCAAGACTCAGACGGGGGCGGGGCAAGTTAGTGGCTTCCTATACGTTAGGCGCGAGATAGCCTGTAATCGTAATCGTAAGCGTAACGGGCCGCGGACCACCAAGGGCTCGGATTAGAATGTCTGTGTCAGGAGCGAAGACAACGCCTACGGGAAAGGGGATATGCGTGATCGATCCATATGGAATCTCCCAGAAGAAACGAGTGCGGAAAAAATTGACTCCGTCGGAGGAGACAAGCTGTATGACGTCCCCCGTGTCCGAGGAATTGAACAGTTTTGATGGGACGATCGTGATGGACGTCATGACGAAAACCTGCGCTGAGGGGACGCTGAAGTCGCCAAGATCCGTTCCCGTCGGGCTGATTTGTCGAAAACTCAAATAGTTGAATCCCGTCGTCTGAATCGTCAGGTTGAGTTGGAGAATTTTGGACGGCTTCTTGGTGAACTGGGCCGAAGCGGGTCCTGAGGCGGCGACAAGGGATGCCGCGCCTATCAAGAGCGCGACTTTGAGGACCGGCAATCGACGTATGAGCTTCGACAAGCTTTCTCTCCCGGAGCGGTTCGATGTGGGTGACCCCCCACGAGTAGCATACCGTTCACCGCCGAGCCTCGCGCTCCCGCCGAATCATCGTAGGCGAAGAGTACGCCGGCCTTCGCGACCGCACGGCTGTTGAATAGCGGCATGGTCAAGTTGCGATGCCAGACTTTGCGACTCCGCAGCTGATAGAGGCCCACGTTTCGGCGCGAGCAGAGCTGGATGCCCGTAGTGTGCCAAAAATCAGCCCATCGAAAACATGCACAACTTCAATTGCTTAGGCGAGTGCCAGATCTGTGGTTTTGGCCCGTTCCCTCCAGATTTGGACTTCCCTCGTTTTCGTAGACACTCAGAGGGCGAGTTTTGAGGCATTTTCGAATGCCTCGGGA
>CAZMFM010000233.1:0-2248 GCA_964565565.1 uncultured Spirochaetaceae bacterium
ACCACTCATGACGCTCATACTTACCAAATCAGGAGTCTTGGGTCAGGCTCCTAGTAGCGCCGGACCAAGAATCAAAAGAAGGTGAGCAACTACACACATTTGCGCGATTCCGAGATCTATTTGCCAACGTGAGGGTCGCCAGTTCGAATCTGGTCTCGTGCTCCAACACATGATGAGCTCGTCACACAAAGTGTGGCGGGCTCGTTTTGTGTCCAGAGATTGATGTTAGTTTTGGCTTGGGCCCTTTCGCTTAAGAGCATGCCAACGGAAGGGGGAGCTGAGAGCGATTAGCGATCAGCGAGTACGAACGACTGGCCGTTAGGCCAGATGGGCGTCGCCAGTTCGAATCTGGTCTCGCGGTCCAACAAAAAAAGTACCTCGGTGCGCGTTGCTTTCCCGTCGTCGGGTCGGTTTTCCGTCTAGCGTGACTCGCAGAGCGAACGATTTGGCCTAATAGTGTGGAATTTCTGGAGAACACGACTTTCCATGTGACTCGTCCGAACGGGCGTTACAGGCACAAAATGGCCACAGCGATCCATCAAAACAGCTCTCCGTTGACGACATCGTCCGCAACGTCGTTACCTGCGACGCCCGACCCGTCCGACGATTCTTTATCTGAATTCGGGGCTCGCCTTTGATAGCCCATCGCCGAATATCCGCGAAGCCGCTTCTCGAACATCCGTGCCAAGACTGGGACTTGAGAATCAACGTAGTCGAAAATCTGCACCTCCCGCTTCCCGATATAGCTGCGATGAAGGCGTCCGGCATACTGGACGAGAGTTCCCTTCCAAGAGACCGGCATCGTCAGAAACAGCGTGTCCAGGCGCGCGTCGTCGAACCCTTCTCCGGCAAAGCGACCAGTCGCCAACAACAGCCGTTCCTGGTCTTCGGGAATTGCAGCCAATTGCTCAAACACTGCTCGTCGCTGCTTCATCCCCATTCCACCGCGAAGCACGATCACGTTCCGCGCCATGCGGCTCAACCGATCGGCGAGGGAGTCGAGATGCTCAAGTCGTTCTGTCAACACAAGCGGTGAGCGCCCGGCGTCGAGTGCACTAAGAATGTCGTCGAAGATCAGCTCGTTTCGATCACCATCCTCCGCCAGTTGCCCGTAGACCGCTTGGATCGAAGGGCTCGGATCCCGGCGCGCGATCTGAAATCCAGTCTCACGCACGATCAGCGAGTGCCGAAACATTTGTTCCTTCTTCCCTACGCCCTGCATGGGAATCGAATAACGAATCGGTCCCAGCTGATAAGTCAGGATCGGATCGTGACCATCACGCCGTTTCGGGGTCGCCGTGAGTCCGGTGATGAACTTGGCTCGCACCGCGCTCATGACACGCTCGAACGACATAGCCGGAACGTGATGACACTCGTCGACGATCACATGGCCATAGCCGTCCAGCTCGTCGGTGACTTCGCCTTTTCGGATAAGGCTCTGGATCGTCGCCACGTCCATCCTCCCTGTCGCTCTACGCTTCCCCCCGCCGATCTGCCCGATCTTCTTCTCGGGCAGATTCAGAAAGATCGCCAGTTGGCTACGCCACTGCTCAAGGAGTTGTGTTCGATGGACGAGCACGAGCGTGCTCCGGGCTCGTTCTGCGATGAGCGATATCGCGATAACAGTCTTCCCGGTTCCAGGCGGCGCAACGACGATTCCGGTCTCGAACGCGGCCACGGCTTTCGCGGCTCGGGATTGCTCCGACGTCAACTCGCCGCGGAACTCCACTTCGAGTGCTTCGCCCAAGGTTCGCTCGTCGCGAAAGTCGAGTTCCACGCCAACAGCGCCGCAGAGCGCTTCGAGCGATTCGCGACAGCCCCGTGGAAGAGCGACATGCTGCGGAAAATCCTCGGCACACCCGATCACTCGGGGGGTGAGCGCCGTCGAGAGTCGCATCGATTGCCTCTTGTAGAACTCGGGATTCTGGAAGGCTGCCAGCCGCTTGATCGCGTTAAGAAGTGGGGACGGTACACCCGCCGTCTCGACGTAGAGTCGACCGGCGACAACCACCCCAATACGCTTCGGAAGACCGTCGGCAGAAGCGAGATCTTTCGCCCGACCGGATGTCTGTCGAATCCACGGCGTTGCCGCTTCCACTTCGGCATCGTCGCCCATCGGCAGTCCGACGACGCCACCCGAACCCGATGCACGCCCAGCAAGCTGCTCGACGAGCGTCGCCTTGAGCCGGGGAATGGAAGCGAGATAAGCCCATTGATCCTCGAACGGATGCCATTCTGAATCGACGAA
>CAZMFM010000234.1:0-2226 GCA_964565565.1 uncultured Spirochaetaceae bacterium
TGCCAATCCAACACCTAGACCCATCTCTTCCATATTCGCCTCCTAGCGAGAATGATTGCTCATATATAGAGAGAGATGCGCCGGGATCGGCATTGGATGCAGTCGCGTCGCTTTTTTCGATGTCTTCGCCGTCTTCAGACCGCCATCGTTGTCTCCTGGTGCCTCGAGCTAGTCCGGGCTGCCAGGCTTCGACTTCACGTAGGACTCCCTGAGCTTTCGTTTCATGATCTTTCCCGCTCCGGAGAGAGGAAGCGGATCATGGGTGATGTCCACGCTTCTCGGACATTTGTATCCAGCCAGGCTTTTCTTGCAATGCGCCATGATCTCGGCCTCGGACACTTCCGTTCCGGGTTCCGGCACGACTACGGCATGAACCGTTTCGCCCCAGTACTCATCAGGCAATCCCAGAACCGCGCACATCGAGACAGAGGAATGCGCCGTGATGACGTTTTCCACTTCCAAGGAGGCGACGTTCTCGCCGCCGGTGATGATCATGTCCTTGATGCGATCGACGAGGTAGATATAACCGTCTTCATCCATGTAGCCTGCGTCGCCGGTTCGGATCCATCCGTCAACCAGGACACGCGCCGTCTCGTCGGGTTTGTTGACATAGCCCAGCATGACATTCGGGCCCTGAGCCCAGACTTCGCCGGTCATGCCGCGATCCACTTCGCGTCCATCGTCTTCGGCAATCTTGACCCGGACGCCCACGGACGCGCGTCCCACCGAGCGCGAGCGGTGGGCCATCGGGCCGTCGAGGACGTGATCTCTGGCACTGAGCATCGAGATGGTCGGCGCCATTTCCGTCTGTCCGTAGCCTTGATAGAGACCGACATCGGGAAGCGTCTCGATCGTTTTCCGCAATAGATCGTCTGTCATGGGTGAAGCGCCGTAAACGACCGCCTTCAAGCTGGTCAGGTCGGAGGACTGAACTCTGGGATTCGCCAACAAGGCGGCAATCATCGTGGGGACCAGCAATGTGTGCGTGGCTCGATCTCGTTCGATGACGTCGATCACTCCATCGGGAGTGAAAGCCTCGATGAAAGCGTGGCTTGCCGAAGAGAGGAATGCGGCGAATCCGTGAACGCCATCGGCAAGGTGGAACATCGGCGCGCAGTGCAGGTAGATGTCGTCCCGATCGAATCCGAGTTCGGCGTTGACCGCCACCGCGCTGCACCAGACGTTCTGGTGGCTGAGCATGACGCCCTTGGGCTGTGCCGTCGTGCCGCTGGTATAGAAGATTCCGAAGAGATCAGAGCCGCCGCGGCGATCTTCTTCCATACCCGGGATTTCTTCCATGACTTTCCTGAGGTCTGCGGCGCCATCCGGCGGTTCATTCTCGCCGATGTAAAGGCAGGCCTGCAGCGTGGGGCAGGGTTTCTGCAATTCGCTCGCGACATCCGAAAAAGCGTCATCGATCAGGAGTAGCTTGCTCTCCGAGTCATTGATGCCATAGGCGATTTCGGGAATCGCCCAGCGGGTGTTCAGTGGCACGATTACGGCGCCCGCCCATGACACGGCCAGGTAGGTTTCGAAATAGAGATCCGAATTGAGGGCGAGAATCGCGACTCGATCGTTCCGTTCGACGCCTAGCTGTCGCAAGACCGCGGCATATCGCGTGACCCGGTCATGGACCTCGGACCAGGTCCTTTTGCGCTCGCCGAAAATGGTGGCGATATGATTCGGCTGTTGCTGCACGGCCCGGTGCAGACTGAGTGTCATGCTGGTCATCGTATTGCTTTCCTTTGAATCACGGCCTGCTTACGCGGAACCCGATCCAAGGAGCTTCATCGCATTTTCCTTGAGAATCATTGGGCGCACTTCGTCTTTGATGGCGATCTGGTCGAAGTCGGCGAGCCAGCGCTCCGGGGTGATCATTGGCCAATCGGAACCGAAGAGCATCTTGCTGCTGAGGATCGAATTGGCGTATCGGATCAGGATTTCCGGGAAATATTTCGGCGACCAGCCGGAGAGATCGATGTAGACGTTGGGCTTGTGCTGGGCGACGGCCAGTGCCTCTTCCTGCCAGGGGAAGGAAGGATGCGCCAGGACGATCGGCATGTCCGGAAAGTCCACCGCCACGTCGTCGAGATAGAGCGGGTTCGAGTATTTCAAGCGCATGCCGTTTCCGCCCTTGAGTCCCGATCCGATTCCAGTCTGACCGGTATGAAAGAGTGCCGGCTTTCCGGTTTCCGCGATCGCTTCATAGAGGGGATAGGCCATGCG
>CAZMFM010000235.1:0-2223 GCA_964565565.1 uncultured Spirochaetaceae bacterium
GAGTAAATTGAATCTATGGCGACGCTCCTCGACCTCGGGCGATTGAGTCACATATACGAGATCCCCAACTTCTCGGACGCGGCGTACATCTCATCGTCGTAGCGAAGCGCTCTCTTCAAATAGCGGACGGCGGTCTTGTGTTTTCCCTGACACTGAAGTGCGACGCCTCGCATATAGTTGGCTTCGGGGTTGCGTGAGACGGCCTTCACGACGGTTCGGAACTTGCGTTCTGCTTTCTTGCACTCACCATCGGTCAGCAGCTGGACACCCTCACGATAAGTCTCGGTGAGGTCCGACCCCCGACCACCCCCTCCCCGAGCCCTGCACCCGCGCCACTCCCTCCGGCTGCGAATGCAGGTTGTTCGAAGAGAGCAAAGCTCATTGCAATCAATAGAACCGGCTGGATGAATTTCATTCAAAACCTTCGTTGACCACGCCCTGTCATAGCGGCACAGGTTCCAGCGATCTCCCTGGGTATCTGATTCACCCTGCGATCGGCGGCACCCCAAGTCGCTCGCGCGCAACCTCGATCGGCAACTCGACATACTCCCAGAAGTCCCAGCGGTCCCCGAGGTCGACCTTCATTGCCGCTCCGCGCTGCAAGGCTCGGAGGACGTCCAGCGCCAGATGACTCTGCCCGATTCGACCGAGCAGAACCGGCATGGGCAAGGGTGTCATATTGATGCCCGCCGTGTGAATCACGACCGCAAAGAGCGCTGTGAAGAAATCGGCATCGTGTTGAGTGAATCCGGCCTGGAACGCAGCGGCCTTCATCTCACCCTCCGGTGAAGTGTCGTAGCCGGCGAGAACGTGCGTAAAGTCGTGATACAGAGCGCCCGGCGGAAAGCCGCCCTTCTCTCCGCTGAATGGAAGACTCGCGTCCATGCAGTGGTGGTAGAAATGATTCCCGAGTGTGTCTTTGGGAAGCTTCTCGAGAGCGTGAAAACGCGCCGCGGTTTCCAGGTCTTCTGCGATGACCCCTCGGAAGCGCAGGATCGCTTTGATCACCGGGAGAACGCCGCCTAAGAGTCGATAGGTGTTGCGAAGGTAGATTCGAATATGCGAATGGCGAGCGAAGGCAAGCCGGAACCTCAGCAACCTGTTCTTCGCGAGATGCCCAACGACGTTCACGGCTGGCTCGTCGACTTTCAGAGCCGCAGCGAACGAGCGGAGCAAAGACGTCTGCTCTTCACTGGGCGGTCCGTCCGCCAAGCTCATCGTGACCATCATACGGATGAGCTGCCTCGCCTGCGCTGGATCGTCACAGTGGTCGGCGAGCTCCGCGGGCGCAATTGGCAGAAGCCCCTCGACATCAATATCGGTCTCCAACACCAACTGCTGCGCTGCATCCAGCATCGCCCGCTGCGGTGGCGCAAGACCGCTCTTTGCGGCCCGCGTCAGCATCGTCATCGCGCGCAATTCGTAGGGTGCCAGCTCGGGCCCGGGTTTCAGAAAGTCCATCCACTCCTCCAATTCGGATCATCGAAGCCATGAAGTTGTTCGATCGACAAGGTAGAGTGATTGCGCCGAACTTGTCAACTGACTAGGATCAGGCGATGGCACGAACCCAGAGACCCAAAACCAGGACGCCACGCGGCGAGGCCAAACAAGACATCGTCACGGCCGCAATCGAGGCTTTCGCTGAGAAGGGCTTCGAGGCGGCCAGCACGCGCGACATCGCATCTCGCGCCGGAACCGATCAGGGCCTGGTCACCTACCACTTCCCAAGCAAAGATCTTCTCTGGCGCGCCGCTGCGGACCGGCTCTTTGGAATTCTCGGGCAAAGGCTGGACGATCGGGTGGCAACGCTCGCCCTGCTCGATCCGCAAGAGCGCATTCGTGAGGCAATTCGGGAATACGTCCGATGGGTGGCGGAGAATCCCGAATTCTTCCGCTTCCTCGTCGACGAAGGAAACCTCTCGAACGCCCGAACACGCTGGCTCGTCGACACGCACATAAAACCACGCTTCGAATTCTTGAAGGAAGCCGGACTCGCGCGAGCCGCGGGAATCGATGAAGCCGCGATACCGCATGCCTTCTTCGCCTTGAGCGGCGCGGCAGGCCTCATCTTCGCAGTCGCGTCCAACTGTCGTCGACTGACCGGACTCGATCCGAGAAAGCGAGAAGCGATCGAAGCCCATGCAGACTTCGTCGCCAACCTGCTCGTCCATCCGATTTCCAACTTACCCGAAATCGGCCTTTCTGGAGCCAAATATCGTAGGC
>CAZMFM010000236.1:0-2180 GCA_964565565.1 uncultured Spirochaetaceae bacterium
GGCCTCGATCCGCGACGTGCTGCTGTTCCCGCACATGCGCCCGGAGTGAGGCGGGGGTTCAAGGGGTCGGAGCACTTGAAACCTGCAAGGGAAGTTCGAAGAATCAACATCCTCTTAAGATTAATGTTCCGCCGAGACCACATCTGGTCGACTTCGTAGAACCCGCATTTTCCGGTATCTGGGTATTGGCTGCTCCCCCATAGAAAGGTGAGGAGTATCCTGGATATCACTTAACCCATTGATCTATATTTTATAAAGTATCTGAGTTGCACGGATATTCTCAGTTTCGCCGGCCAGTATGCCGGCGAATATTGATATTATTTTCAATTGTCCTATAGTGCTGTGTTATGCGAATAGTATCCAGTCTGAATTTCGAAGCCGGGATCGCCGGTCTTCCGTCCAACCAATCCTCGGTCTGGGGATTTCGTTCGGGTGATCGGGGTACCCACACCAGTCGGACAATCATGTTCGATGAGTTATCGCATCTTCTGGATGCAGTTCCGGGCGAGGCGTCCCGAGCGGATTACGCGGCCGCCGTCATGGAAGACAACTGTCTTGGGAAGAGGACAGTGGCAACCCGCAAGCTCTCCCTACAACGGCTGACCGAACTCTATGGTCTCGATGCTCGGGTGGTCTTGTTCCGGGTTTTGAGGAATTTCTGGAACCGTCACGAAACCAGTCGCCCCCTCCTGACGCTCCTGCTCGCCCTTGCGCGCGATCCGCTGCTACGGGCCACCGCACAAGCCGTTGTCGGTACACCGTTTGGCCACGAGTTCGCGCGGCAATCCATGAAGGACGCCCTCTCCAATGCAGTCGGGGGGCGCCTGAACGAAGCGACACTCGATAAAGTGATACGCAACGCTTCGTCGTCGTGGACACAGTCCGGTCACTTGAGGGGAAGAAGTCGAAAGACAAGGCAGCGCGTCGAGGCTACACCGGCCGCAACTACGTACGCATTATTGCTGGGTTTTACGATTGGCCGACGTGGTCGTCTGCTGTTTGAAACACCCTGGGCCGCTGTGTTGGATGCCGGCCCCAACGAGCTCATCGACGTTGCCATCGATGCCAAGCGACTCGGGCTGCTCGATCTCAAACGGTCCGGATCGATTATCGACGTGTCGTTTCCGACAATGCGCGCCGGGAAGGAACAGGAGTTGATCTATGGGGCGCATCGACAGGTTGGCTGAGCGCTACAAGAGCTACATTGCGCTTCCGTGGCAGAAGGATCTGGCCGGTGCGCAGCGCGCCGTATTCATCGTGTACGACAAAGCCGACGAGCGACGGCTGCGGGCACGCAAGGATCTGTTCGCACTGGCGACTGTAGAGGCCGGGCATGGCTGGTTCGAGTGTGATCTGACTAAGGCATTCGCGGAATGGATGGCGAATACGGAGTATCGGGATAGTTATTTCGAGTCACCGGAAGACCTCGAGCTGAAGCTCGAAGATGACTTTCTGCAGCACATCGCCGGCCGGGTACGGGAAGTGCTGACGGCACCGTCGGTGGATGAAAGCTCGGCAGTCGGTATCTTTGGCATCGCCTCGCTGTTCGGGTTCGCCCGTGTATCGGAGTTAATGAAGGAAATCGAGCGGGATATCAGGGGCCGTGTGGTGGTGTTCTTCCCCGGCGAGTACGAGAACAGCAACTATCGGTTGTTGGATGCACGGGACGGATGGAATTACCTCGCCGTCCCGATTACCTTGCAAGAAGATCGCGGAGTGTACGAAGTATGAAAAACCGGGACATCTACCAGAGAGACCCCGGCAAGATCACCTTGCTGAACAATGGCGTCGCGACCCTGACCGACGCCCTGACCGATGAAGAGCGCCGCACGCTATGTTTCGAGCTCGAGCACTTCGTCTGCGAAGGTGAGTATCAACGTGGCCTCGTTCGCATCCTGGATTCGTACGTCAGCAACCAGGGCCGGCCCGAACAGCCGGCCGCGTGGGTCAGCGGGTTTTTCGGAAGCGGTAAGTCCCACTTGGCAAAGATGCTGCGCTTCCTGTGGACGGACTTCACCTTTCCCGAGGATGGCGCCAGTGCCCGCGGTCTGGCGCGGCTGCCAAACGACGTGCAGGACCTGCTAAAGGAAATCTCGACCCTCGGTAAGCGGGGTCATGGACTGCATGCCGCGGCAGGAAATCTCGGTTCCGGCGCCGGCGACAGCGTCCGGCTTGCGCTT
>CAZMFM010000237.1:0-2165 GCA_964565565.1 uncultured Spirochaetaceae bacterium
ATCCCGTCCAGGTTGATTTCCAGAGACGTAGCCGCCGACGAACAAGGCGAGCAAGATGACCGAGACGATCGGAAGAGTCAGGCGTCTGGGGGAGGGCGGGGAGGGCATCTAGATCTCTACTCGGCGAGCGCTCGCCGCATCCGAGGACGAGAAGGGTTCGATCAGCTGGCTCACATAGTCGCCCGGATAGCCTGGGTCATTCTCGATGCCAAGTTCACCCAGCCCTATCCTCCGATCGGGATCGAAGAAGGTGGTTCCGAGCAGGTAGTCGGTGAACTGCGTAAAGAGTCCAAAGTTGACATCGCCTTCTTTCGCGTTGTTCAGATGGTGAAAGCGATGGACGACGTTGACGACCAACACGTACTTGAGGGGCCCCGTGAAGTACGCGACGTTCGAATGCTGGAGGAGGAGTTGAAGGGCGACAGCGACGATCAAGAGCATCAAGACCTCTTGCGAAGCCCCCAACAAGAGCAGCGGAGTCGTGCCCGCGATGGTCTCTATCGTCTGATGCAGCGGATGCTTCATCAGCCCGTTGAATCCGTACATTCGTTTCACGCTGTGATGCACTGCGTGAAGACGCCAGAGGAGATCGAATCGATGGCTCGCGAAATGCGCCAAAGTGATTCCGATATCCGCAATGAAGACTGCGATCAGGAGCTGCTGCCACAGAGGGATGTCCGTGGGCCAAATCGAAGGCATCGGATTCAACTGCGCAAGCAGCGGAACCGCCATCACGCCCATCACGCTCATCGACTCATTGACCAACGCGTGGAGCAAATCTCGACCGGAGTCGTTCTGCGTTCGATTGAAGCCGGCATCGTAGGGCAGCCACCTTTCCATCGAAAACGCAAAGCCGATGAACGCCATGACGAGGGCAACCAACCAGAATTTTGAGTAGCCCTGCTCGACGAGATAGATCGCCATGGCATTGCCACCGATCAGAAAGAGGGGCAGGTAGGCGAAACGGACGAGTGTTTTCATTTCGGTCGGATCCCCGGTCTGTGTTCTGGGTATGTTATGTACGGCCCGCGCGGAGTTGTTCCGGCGTCTCGGCAGACGGGTTCAGGGTTTGTTCCTAAGCCGCCTACTACGACTCGCCCCGCGCGATCGAGCACGGGCGCCCGTTGTAGATCGGCATTCCGGTAAAGCGATCGCGATCGTCGGTCGTGTGAAGACGGTTGACGTTCACACCGGGACGTTTGGAGGCGTGCTTCTGTCCGCTGTCGTAGGTGTGGCCCCAGAACTGCGGGATCGCGACGGTGTCCGCGCGTATTCCCGGATCGAGCTTGGCCGCGAGCGTGATCGTGCCAAGCGCCGTCGTCACAGCGACCGGGTCGCCTTCTTCGATTCCGTGCGCGGCGGCGAGGTCCGGGTGAAGGGTTGCGGAGGGAATCTCCAACCCAGCCGCCAGGCTCGGCATATTCTTCGTCCATGTGTTGTAGCTACGCAGTTTGCGATATCCGGAGATCAGTTTGAGCGGGTGTTGTTCGTCGCGAAAGGGCCCGGCCTCTAGCGCCTCCGCGAGTCCATCGACAAGATCCGCAGGGGCGAGCTGAATTTTCTGATCGAGCGTCTTGATCTGCGTGGTAAAGAAATTCGCGTCCGCCAGAGGGGGGAGTTCGACACCACCCGGGGTCGCGATCACCTCATCGAGTGTGATTCCGTCCGGCAGGACCGCCTCATACATCGCACGCTCCGGGTAGGCGGTTCCGTTCTCTCGACATTTGAGCACTTCCTCGTGAATCTTCGGATTGTTGAGAAAGGGCACCTCGGCGGCGATGCAGATGTCCTGGAGGATCTGCCACTCCGGTCGAGCGTCGCCGCTCGGCTCGACGACCTGAGGCTTCCATTCGATGCGCCGCGTGGGCTCGTATTTGTCCACCATGAAATGCATCGACGACTTCTCGTATTGCGTCGTAGCGGGCAGAACCCAATCGGCGAAGGTGGCCGTGTCTGAGAGATAGAGATCGAGACAGACCAAAAGCTCGAGCCGCTCGAGAGCGGCTTCCATCTTCTCGGTGTCGGGGAAGCTGATGACGGGGTTTCCGGCAAAAACGACCAGCGCACGGATCCGATCGGGCGCGTCGGAGAGAATGTCGTCGGCCAGGACCGTCGCCGGGAGACCGGCAAAGATGTGTTCGAAGGCGCCGAGCCGCGATGGGTTG
>CAZMFM010000238.1:0-2105 GCA_964565565.1 uncultured Spirochaetaceae bacterium
TAATCGCCCTGCGTCCGAAACTCGCCCCAATAGCCGCCCAACCAGGGCTTGCAGTCGTCGATCCACGGCGATGTTCGATCGGATGGTGGTACAATCTGGCGACAAACTACTGGGCTTCGACCGACCGCGCAGGCGCCGCGGCTCGCAACTGAAGCCCGATCCGTTGGACAGCAGACGTAAGGAGGAGCGATCTTCGACCATTACGCTTTCGTAGATGAATTCGGGAATCCGAACCTGGAGACGTCGCAGCCTCACGTTTCCCATTACTTTATTGTCTCCGCCGTCGTCGTCCGCGGCTCGGCCGTAGACGACGTCCGGAGCGCTGCCGATACAATCCGACGTCGCCACTTTCAGGACGGCGAAATGAAGTCGTCGGGAATCGGGTCGAAGGATAGTCGCCGCCTTCGAGTGCTCCGAGATATAGCCACTCTCCCAATCACATTTTTTTCGCTTGCCGCAGACAAAGATTCGATCTGGCGTGATGGCGGACTTGTCTACAAGGACCCATTTCTAAAGTTTCTGCATGGGCAAGTGTACAGACGGCTGTACCGCGCGATCTCCTCAGTCGCCGTGGTATCCGACGAACATGCCGACCAGACATTCATGTCAAGCTTTCAAAGCTACGTCGAAGGACGACACATTCGCGATCTATTCAACAATCAATCATTCGAGTTCAGGTCCAGCAAAGACGATCCGCTACTTCAGGTCGCAGACATTATCTCGGGTTCTCTCGCCAGACACTTCGACAAGGAAAAGGCGTCCGAACGCTCAGTCGAGTTCATCGATGCTCTTCGCCCAATCACCAGCGAGATTTCGGAATGGCCGGTCGTATACCGTCCTGCTGATCGAGACCAAGTTTCGCGCGCTGATGACGGAGCCATAGAAGAGATTGCCCTGGATCAGGCGGCAAAATTCCTTGCCGAACATCAGGAATCTTCCGACGACGACCTGCACGCTCAGTGCTGTGTCGTTCGATATCTCCTGTATCAGGTTCGATTCGTTGATCGATCAGCTTACATACCAACGAAGCGGCTAATGGAAGTCCTCGAAGGCGAGCACGGAATAGTCGCGACCGAGCACCGACTTCGATCGTCGATTATTGCGCCCCTCCGAGACGCTGGCTTACTAATCGCGAGCAGTCAGAGGGGCTACAAGATCCCGGTTTCTGTCTCGGAGATACTCGATTTTGTCGACCACGCGACTAACATTGTGAATCCGCTACTTTCCCGAGTTCGAAATGCGAGAAGTCAAATTTCCCTCGCCACGGCCGGGGAAATCGACATTCTGGCCGGCGAGCGCTACGAGACCCTCAGAAAGACCCTCGATGTCTAAACACTGCTGCCCGGCTTCACGTTTCAAGCGCAACATCGAGCTAGCGCGGGTGGGCAGCTCGTCACCAACAGCCGTCTAAGATCAAGTTTGAAGTGCAATAAATCTGCCTGTCCCGCGCCTCCTTTGAAGCTCGACCCAACAGCCGCCCAACAAGGGCTTGCAGTCGTCGATCGCCCTCATGCTGTTTCGATCCTCAGTGCCATCTGGCATCATAGGGTTAGGAAACAACCAACTTGGATGGCGGGCGCTCGCAACTGAAGCCCGGTCCGTTGGGCAGCAACCAACGCCCTCGGCCTATTTCGGACGCTTTTTCGATGCAGGCTTCTTCTTCGAAGCGACACGCTTGCGGCCAGCCGTCCCGGGCAAAACCTCGCGCAGCACGCGGCGCAAGGTCTCTTCGAGGGGCTCATATTGTGTTTCGACGTACTCTCGTAGAGCCTGATTCACCATCGTCTGGTAGCTGCCGCCACCCGCGTCATGAGCGCCCTTCCGAAACCACTCCAATACATCATCGTCGATCCGAATCGTAATGCGCGTCTTTCCGGGAGGCGTCGGAAGGACTGCTCCTCGCTTTGCCGTGCTGAAATCGTAGTTCTTCTTCATCTCTTACCTTCGTATTGCCGTGCCTCGGAACGATTCGCCTTCCTGGCTGAAATGATCCTTAAGTCGTCTTCTCTCCAGGTGTACGCGACGACGAGAATTCTTCCGAATACGTCCATGCCAAGAGTCACGTAGCGCTCCTCCGTGGCTCCAGAGTCGTCAGCAGTCAATGC
>CAZMFM010000239.1:0-2074 GCA_964565565.1 uncultured Spirochaetaceae bacterium
CTAGTCGGTACCCGATTGGGCAGTGCCTTGACTGCCGCAGGCCCACATTCGATTTCTTGGTACGGGGTGCCATGCGTGTGTACGATGGGGGTATTCTTGCGGTCTTGATTGCAAGGGCAAGGGTCGGGGTAGGGATACGACAGCGACGAATGGCGACTTCGCACCAGCCTGGTTGCACAACGAGGAGATCCGATGCTGAAGAGAATTCTGATTGGCCTTTCGGTGGTCCTTCTCCTCGGAGTAATCGCAGTCGTCGCGTTTCTCCGCTGGCAAGGACAAGCGGCGAGCGATCCCGCCTTCTTCGAGTCCGCAATCGTCGCATTCGAAGAGGCGGACGCGCTCGGCATGCCGCCGCCCGGAGGCATCGTCTTCGTCGGAAGCTCGAGTATTCGTTTTTGGGATTCCCTCGCCGAAGACATGGCCCCATTGCCTGTTATTCGCCGGGGGTTCGGCGGCGCGCATATGACACACGTGATCCACAACGCGCACCGCGTGATCGTTCCCTACGCCCCACGTGCCGTCGTTGTCTTTGTTGGCGGGAATGACCTTTCGTCGGGCAAGAGTGCGGAGAGGGTCGTCGACGACTTCAAGAGCCTTTTGCGACTCATGCACGAGGAGCTTCCAGTGACAGACATCTGGTTGCTTTCGATGAAACCGTCGAAACTTCGTTGGGATCAGTGGGACGAAATGAAGCAAGTCAGCGCCGCGCTCGAAGCGATTTCGGAGAGCGACCCGCGAATCCGTTTCGTCGATACCGGCAGCTCACTTCTCGGTCGAGATGGATCGCCGGACGACGTTTACATTTTCGACGGACTTCATCTCAACGCCGAAGGCTATCGACGCTGGACACAGGTCCTGAAGCAGCAGTTGCTCGAGGCTTACGGTGAGGGCTGATCGCTCGCCAGACGCCGCCGTCCGAGCCTGATCCCCTTCACGCTCAACACGATCAGGCTTCCGATCGAATTTGCAGGAGAGACGGTCCAGGCGATCCAGCCGTCACCGAGATCGACGACCGCCGAGGTCAGGGCGCCGGCGAGCAGTTGCGCGAATTCCTGGAGCGGGACGGCTAACAGACTGGCGACAACGAGTATGCCGACGCCGGCCGCCGCCCCGGCGCCGCCGAGAACGAGCGTTCGGCGCAGCCCGTCCGCCCGTGAGCTTGCGGCGATCACGCTCGTAAACTTTGCCCCATCGAGTTCGCCATTCCGCTTGCTCGAAGAGCGATTGAAGCATCGGGTCCCGATCCGTCGATGTCATGATCTATCCTCGTTGGTGTCTTTTCTGGTGTCTTTACCCGCGATGTCCTGGCGGGCCGCCTGTCCGGAGTAGTCGGCGAGGGTCGCGCGCAGCAGCTCTCCGCTCCGGCTGATGTGGGATTTCACGGTGCCCAAGGGCCATTGCAAGAGTTGCGCGATCTCGGCGTGGCTGATTCCCTCGCATTGCGAAGTGGATCCTGCTTGCGCAGATACTCCAGCCAGGTGGTGACGGAGAGCCTTCGCAACCAAGCCCCGAAAACTCGCGTCTCTCGGAGCCTGCGGATTCCCTGCCAGACCTTCAGGAAGACCTGCTGCGCCGGATCATCGGCCAGCGAATGGTCTCCGCAGAGTCGTCTCATCAAGTTGCGCGTCGAGGACTTGCGCGGCCGCACGAGTTCTTCGAATGCGGCGCGGTCACCGAGGCGCGCGAACCCGACGATCATGGCTTCCGGACAATACGGATAGTGATCCTGTGCACTCGCTACCGCAGTCAGTTCGCTTGGTCACAATCCGAGGAGTACCAACGCCCGCTGATCTTTCCGCCGATCAAGCCGCCGACGCCGATGCTCGTTGTGAGCGCAGCCGCACCCAGAATCGAAAATCGAACCTCGGGTGATTCAATGTCGAGGAGCAAGGCGAGTAGACCCAGACCGGTCGAAACGGACAGCAGAATGATGCTCATGATGGTTAGGTCGCGGTCGGGTCGACTCTTCCTGCCGTCTTTGCCCGACAACAATTTGTCGAACAGGGCTTCGTCGAAGGATTGTCCGCTTTCGATCAGACGGCGCACGGTTTCATGTTCGGTGTCACGTTTGCGA
>CAZMFM010000240.1:0-2059 GCA_964565565.1 uncultured Spirochaetaceae bacterium
GTCTTGCGCGCCTTCTTGCGTTCCCTCTTTGCCGACCAGCGTCGACGGGCGAGCCGCCTGCTGGGGATCCGGCGTGGACACAATGGCTCGGTCACTTTCATTCAACGCTTCGGGTCGGCGCTGAACCTGACGCCACACTTCCATGTGCTCGTACTCGACGGCGTCTATCCCGGCCCCTCACTCGATCTCGGGTCCTTCGTCGCGCTCCCGCCTCCAGAGACCGAAGACGTGGCCCGTGTTCTGGCCGGTACCGCTCGTCGAATTCTCCGCATCGTCGAACGCCGCGGTCTCGACACTGACGAGGATTCGTTGGCCTCGGACGAACCGCTGCTGGCTCTTCTCACAGCTGCCTCCATTCGTTCTCGAATCGCAACAGGCCCCGAAGCCGGGGACCGTTGGCGGCGCCTTGGGGATCGCGTCGAGCCGCTCGATGGCGAGGAGGGCGGTGTGGAGCTGGACGCGGAAATCCCTCCTCGCTGCGTGCGCCAGGGCGGCATGAGCCTGCACGCCGACGTGGTGGTTCCCGGCAATGGTCGGCGTCGACTCGAACGTCTGTGTCGTTATGTGGCCCGACCGCCGCTCGCTCTGGATCGCCTCGAGACGATGGCCGATGGACGTCTCGCCTATCGGCTCAAGACCCGTTGGCGAGATGGGACCACTCATATTCTGATGGAACGACATGAGCTTCTTGAACGATTGGCCCCATTGATCCCCCCTCCGCGTGCACATCAGGTTCGCTATCACGGCGTGTTGGCGCCGTGTGCGAGCGGGAGGAGTCGCGTCGTCCCGGTGGACCAAGGCCGGGAGACCCACTTTCTCGCGGCGTGCAACACGGGGAATCTTTCCTTGACCGCCGAAATCGAGGTTGAATCCTCGGTCCGTTCGACAATTGGTCCCCACGACCAAGAGCTGGGCGCGGCCGATTCGTTCGGCAAAACTGTAGCGCTCGGCCCTGACCGACATCCCATCGATTCGCTCGAAGCAAGTCGACGTGAGTCAGGCAAATGGGAAGAACCGGTTCTTCAACGTCGTCTCGCCTGGGCCGACCTCCTTCAGCGTGTCTTTGAGGTCGACGCCCTCGCTTGTCCGAAATGTGGCGGACGCATGAGGGTTCTCTCGGCGATCACCGATCCGAGCGTGGCCGCTCGGATTCTTCGCTGTCTTGCACTCCCGGTACGCGCACCACCTCTTGCGACAGTCCGCGTGCAAGCCAGTTGCCCGGACTCCGCAGGGGACACTTCTTCAGAATTGATTCTGGAGTTTGACTTCGATCAGTCCGAGCCATCCGACGGCGGGGAACTCGGGGACTGAGGCTCTCGAACGGGTCGGACTCGCCCGGCGCTCTCGGGGCGCTAGGGCTAATGGGACCGAACGAACCGGTTCGGCAATTTGCCGCTCATGGAGCGCGCTGCAGCGCCTTGAACGGCGAGGGTCACCTAGTTGATGGGTACCCCGGCAGGAATGGGAAGTTGGCGGATAGTCAACTCTAGCTGCGTTTTCCGTACCGCCGGCAAGTAGCCTTCTGACAACTACACATCGAATCGATCGAAGTTCATCCGTCAGCGACTGACTGTTCCTCGGGAAGTGCTCTTCCGTGGACGCCTCTCCGGGATGCCGCCGATTGGCCTGTCTTCCTCGAATCGCTTTCGCTCTATTCTATGTCGCATCGGAAAAACCGCCTAACTCTGATGTTGTATTCGTTCGCGAAATTTCGGCGACGATCGCACACGGGTGCCGTTGAAAAATTGACTCGCCCCCCAGAAATCTTGGTGCCGTCCGATACGGCTGACGGAAACTCGAAGGAACCGGTACTGCTAGCTCGGTGCCCGATAGACGTTCCCTGCTAAGCGATAAGGATTCCGATTGAGATCTAGACCACTCCGCTTGGGTTTGGTGAAGTGTTCTGACGCGCCGCAAGTTGACTCTACGCCGTACCGAATCGGATTATCCGAAACGCCTGCAGCAGGGCGACCAATCGACGTCGATTGGTCATGCAATACCTTTAGGAGGTGATCGACGTGAAAATGAAAATGGTCAAGCAGGCCGCATTACTTTTGGT
>CAZMFM010000241.1:0-2041 GCA_964565565.1 uncultured Spirochaetaceae bacterium
CCTGTTCGTCAAGGTGCGTGAAAACTGGGTTGACGATCCGGATCGCTACCGCGATTCCCTGAGAACGGCTTCCCGAGTTTCGGGCCGTGCTCGCCTCCTGGCTCGCACGGTCATCTCGGAGGAGCGACCGACGGGGGCACCACGAAAGGGGGCTGCGTACACAGCATGTGATCGCATGGCCGACATTTGGAAAGAGCTGACCGGCCGAATGCTGCACCCAGATGGCGGCAGCAATCGCAGCGAGGGCAAATTCCTTCGCTATTTCGAAGCCGCAATGAGATGTGTCGAACCCAAGTTCGCCGGAGCACACATAGCCCGCCAGATCGCCGAGCGGCGCGCATCGGCTGGAGAAAACTCCGACTAAATCGGCTGCTTCCTGCCGAGTTATCTCCAGTTTCAGACGACACACCCGTGAGCAACATTGCGTCTACGTACTCGCCATTTCGGCGTAGGCCGCAATTAGGCTCCCAGAATGTCCGAACACCTCTCAATCCACCCCGCTCCAGAACCCCTCCTGACGACTGAGAAAGCGGCGACTCTCCTCGCGATATCCCGCCGAACGCTTGAAAAATGGCGTCTGACCGGCGGCGGTCCGCAATACCGAAAGATCGGTGCGAGAGCGGTCCGCTACGCACGCGCGGACCTGGACGCATTCATTCAAGCGGACGTTCGCGCCTCGACGAGCGACATCCAATCGAAATCCGGGACCGCTTTTGTCCCGCCAGAGACCAAACCTCACAACGGCACCGTGCCGTAGGAGAATGCTTCACCAGCTGCGTGGACGGACAACGGTGGCGCGCAGCCAAGATCAGCCTCGGTCCTGCCGGTAAGAATCGAGGAGCCACGGGGACACCCTGCACAACCGGCACCGCCAGAGTGAAAAGTGAGAAGGCGGGCAGAGGCGGCGGATCTATCTCGTCGTTAAGTGACTCACTCACCGGGCCGTGAACGATCCATGCCCCGGCACCCGCTCTACAGGACAGAGCAGAATGGGTGGGCCTCTGTAACCGAGTGATCGGGGACAGGTGAGGTCTACCCAGATACGGACAGAATAGGAATGGGCAAGACAGCCAAGAAGTACAACCCAATAGCGAACGGTCGATTCCTTCAGCCAAGACGCTTCCAGCAAAATGACCTCTCAACACCTCGCGCGACTTCGGCGAACCCCCTCAATCTGCCTCGCCGGCCTGATTCTCCCGGCGGACGATCGACAGGACGCCGTCTTGGCTCTCGGAGCCTGGTTAGCCAATTCATTTCGTAGAATCGGAGGCTCGCAGCGATGGGAGGACTTGGATCGGGACGTAGAGACGGGCGCCCTCTCGTTGAGAATTGCCTGAAGCTCGACATCGTTTCTCTTGTTCGACACGGGAGAACGAACGAATGGCGACTTCTCTCTTGGCTTGATGGTCTCGACGAACCGTTTGCTCACGCCTGGTATTGGCTCGACCTCGCCAGATCCGAACTCATCCTCTCATACGTGACCGTGCCGGCCGGGAGATCCGTAAAGCTCAGAATCAGACTCGACGAGACTCATCCCCATTTCGGAGGGCGCCGTTGGTGGGTGCTCTGCCCGGGTACGAACCGCCGATGTCGAATGCTCTACCATGGCCCTGGAAGCGACTATTTCCTCGGTCGCAACGCACTCTGCCTCGCTTACGAATCGCAGCGAGAGGACCCCGCGTTTCGCTCCCTCAGACGGGCTCAGAAGATCCTGGTCGGTCTGGGCGGCGACGGCGACCTGGACGAAATCCACTATCTGCCGAAGCCCAAGTGGATGCGGTGGCGAACGTTCGACGCTCGAATGACCAAAGCTCAGGAAGCCTCCGCTGATAGTTGGTCGCAAGCTCTCTCACGGTTTGGAAGTCTTTCCGTCGATTAGTTCTGGCCTTCGAGCAATCGCCATCTTGCCGCGATATTCGATAACAAGGCAGCTCGTCCCAGTTCCCACACAGGAAACGCCCCACGAAAACGCCCTGAGACGCCCCGAATCCCGATCCCTGCAGGGCGACGTCTGGTCTGACCGTGTTTTTGATTCAGAATG
>CAZMFM010000242.1:0-1987 GCA_964565565.1 uncultured Spirochaetaceae bacterium
CGCGGCGTTCGACGATACGGATTATTCGACGAGCCGTACCGGCCAGCACACGGGCCACGTCTTCGCTCTCTGGAGGCGGAAGCGCGGCGAACGAGCCGAGATCATGGGACGGCCCGGGATAAACGCCATCGAGTACGAGGACATGGAAGTGTGGCGTCAGGTTCAGCGCTGATCCGAAGCGCTGAATGAAAGTGACCGAGCCGTTGTGTCCACGCGGAATGCCGAAGAGCCGCCGCGCCTGTCGTCTCTGATCGGCAAAGAGAGAACGCAAGAAGGCCCGCAGGACCTCGGTCATCAGCCTTGCATCCCAGGCACATCGGTATCGAAGTGGATACGGAAGCGTGAATACCCACTGACGGACTGGGACGCGCGGCAGCACGTGATCGACGAGCCATGCAGCCGTGTCCGCCATTCTTCGACCGCCACAAGACGGGCAGAACCCCCGACCTTTGCAGGAGAAGGGGAGGAGCCGACAGGCTCCGAGTGTCGATCGTGTCCGCATGCGTCGCAATGGACGCGCAGAAATCCATGCGCGAGCACCCCGCATTCGAGATACGCACGGATCTCTCGCTCGACGAACCGGGCGACGGGTGCACCCTGCCCTCTCGCCCGAGCCAAGAAAGGTTCGATCTCCCCTCGAACGACTTCGTGGAGCAGGGTCTTTTCGGGTTCGTGGCGTTCGTATCGGATGGCGGCAAGCAGTCCATCGGGACCATAGGAGCAGGGGCTTTTTCAGACATAGCAAGCGACATGCCACAATATGGACAATGAGGCGAATCGAAGGCGACGGACCAGCCGCGCCCTCGCCTCTGGTTGCTTTCCGCTCTCGCCAACGACTTCCGAATCGAGCCCATTGGTTCGCACGCTCGGCGGAACCGCGCGGACTCGTCCTTGCACGCTCGCAAATTGACGAACGGGGTAATTCGCCGGAACGACGTATGCCCGGCGCGCCAAGAGGTCAACATCGGTTGTTATGCTTCACAGCAAGAGACCAGATTCGAACTGGCGACGCCCACCTGGCCTGACGGCCAGTCGTTCGTACTCGCTGCTCGCTGATCGCTCTCAGCTCCCCCTTCCGTGGCCAACGTGTTGCGATCGTTGATGTTTACGGGATTTTGCGGGCGTAGAGGTGCGTGACGAACACTTAGGTCAAGTTTAGGTCAACTCGAAAATTCAGACGGTCCCATCCTTCGTCGGCGGGCGGATAGGAGTTTCAATCCGCGTTCTCAGCACCGCCGACACTGAATGCTGAACCTTCTTCATACTGGCAAGTAGCCCTCCGACGAGGCGCATCTGCCCGTCCAGGGCCCGCTGGTCCCAGACATTCAGTGGAGACCCTCGGTACACCCCTCCCGGCCTGCGTGATCGGAACGATTTAACATATAAGTGATTTCTTATATCTATAGACTCATGAAATCAGCCGCAAAAGAGATCGACCCGTATTTCGCTCTCGCGGACCCAACCCGAAGAAAGATCCTGGCGCTCATCTCGAATCGCGAGTGTTCCGTCAACAGCCTGGTCGAGCAGTTCGACATGAGTCAGCCAGCGATTTCACAACATCTGAAGATCTTGCGTTCCTCCGGAATCGTAAGCGTGAGAAGGGACGGGCGCCGTCGGCTGTACACCGTGGACTTTCAGCGACTCAAGGGAGTCCACGATTGGATTTCGCAGTTCGAAGAATATTGGGAAACGAAAATGGATGCTCTCAACGAGTATCTGCAGACGAGTTGATCCCCTGGATCACTTGACCGCGGAGGGTTCAAATGAAGCGCATGGAAAACGTCGCACGAATGCTCGAGAAGAACACGCTGGTGTGGGAGCGCGAGTTCCCCGTCAAGCCGGAGAAGCTGTGGAATGCGATCGCCACGAAAGAGGGCCTGAGCCACTGGTTCATGCCCACGCCATTCGAAATCGAAGAAGGCGGTCGCTTTGACTGGGAGGGCGGTTGGGAGGGCACCATCACTGAAGTCGACCCGCCCCACCGAAT
>CAZMFM010000243.1:0-1958 GCA_964565565.1 uncultured Spirochaetaceae bacterium
ACTGATGCACGCATCCAACTTCTGGGACACGATCAGATCCGATGTGTCGACGGTAGGATACAGCATGAATGGGCTGCGCATCTGCCCAGAATGCTCAGCTTGATTCGCCCGATAAAGCCGGCGCTCGCTAGCCTTCGCTGACGCCCAGGCACATCGAATCCGAGTGTGCGCCGGCCGCCCAGGTCTTGAAGCCATTGCTCAAGAATTTTCATCGAGCACGAGACCAGATTCGGACTGGCGACTCACTACTGATCATTCTGCGAATGATCATCCGTTCGTACTCGTCGCTCGCTGATCGCTCGCGCCTCCCCCTTCCGTTGGCAACGTGTTGCGATCGCTGAATTCGTTGATGTTTACGAGATTTACCGTGCGTAGAGGTGCGTGACGAACACTTAGGTCAACTCTAGAATCTGTGAAACTGCGGGCACTCTAATTACGCGGATTTGACCGATCATCAACGACGAGGCCGCACGACCTCCATTTTCACTTGACGGTCGAGCTTGCCGAGCACCGTGACCATGCGATCAATCGTAAATCCCGTTAGCTTCGCGTTCTTGATATGCGAAACCTCGGCCTGGGTGAGACCCGTAAGCTTGGCTGCTTCGCGCTGCGTAAGTTTCCGCTGGCGCACAATACCGATGATCTCTGCGGCCAGTTGGGCCCGCAGGTGTTCTTTGTCAGCATTCGCCAGCCCCAGATCCCGAAACACATTGCCGGATCCACGGACAAGTTCGAGTTCGTCACTCTCGGTCGTCATCTCAGCATCTCCTTCAATCGCCTGAGCCGATCGCGAATCACGTCTGTTTCCGCTTTCGGTGTCGTGATCCCGGTCTTCGACTTCTTCTGGAACGCATGAATCACCCAAACGTCATCACCAATCTTCACGGCATACACAGCCCGGAAAGCATCACCTCGGTGTCGAAGTGCGATCTCGAGCACACCTGCGCCCATCCCTTTCATAGGCTTCGCTGTATCGGATTTCTCTCCGGCAGCAGCAATATCCAGCGCCCGCGCGACTTCTCGCTGGACTATCACCGGAAAGCGCAGGACTACCTTCTGGGCCGATTTGATCCACGAAATATTTCTCGGCATTGGTTCCGGATTTGATGATATGAAATATCATATCAGCCTGTCAAGCAGAAGACACACCGGGGCGCCCAGCAACAACGCGAGCCTCCGGCAATTCCCAGACGTTTCGCTTCACTATCTGGCTCCCCTACTCAAGATGCCTTGTGGTTCTGATCAAATGTTCGGACAAGTCACCAAGCTGTGCGCACGCTTGTCGATGACGACCCTTCCGTCCTTGATGACCACCGTAGGCGAAAAGAGGGCGCCGATATTCTCCAGTGGGTCGTCTTCCAGGAGAAGCAAGTCCGCGCGGCTGCCGGGTGTAATCGAACCGATTCCGTTGGGAATCATTGGGTGCTCGGAGGCATTGGCGGTTGCCGTTCTTAGGACTTCGCTCTCTGTGAAACCAAGCTCGATCAGCGCCTCCACCTCGGCCCTCACGGCCGAACCTGGTTGTGGATCGGCGCCGACTCCGGAGAAATCCATACCGAGAACGAGTATGACATCGGCTTCCTTTAGGGCATCGAGGGTTGGCTTGAAAATAACGAAACGGGCGAACGGCATCGACGCCCTAATCCAAAAAGGTGCGTCGGTCGTGTCGATTCCCACGGTGGTCACGACAGGAATGTTCTTCTCGGACAAGAGCGCCGGGATGGATTCTCCGGAGGGCGTTTCGTAACTAAGCAAGTCACGGAACGGGACATGAACCAAAGCATCGACCCCCGCGTCAATAACGGCACTCGCGTCCTCACTCGACATGGCATGGGCAATAACGGGAAGGGAGTGGCTGTGGCTTTGCTCGACGATCGCCATCAAAACGTCGGGCGTCATCTTTGGTAGCGCGTCAGCGAGCGGGCTCAGGTCGTCGACGACCACCTTGATGCCGTCGA
>CAZMFM010000244.1:0-1455 GCA_964565565.1 uncultured Spirochaetaceae bacterium
TACCTCAGGGCTCGGTACTACCAGCCGGGGGCGGGGCGGTTCCTGACGCGGGATGACTTTGCGGGGTTCGCGCGGAATCCGGTTTCGCTGAACAAGTATTTGTATGCGAATGCGAATCCGGTGATGGGGGTGGATCCCAGCGGGCGGTTCACGCTGCTGGACATTCAGACGGCACAAGCCAGTATCGCGTACGTCCGAACTGGTCTCAACGTTGCGGCTTTCCGCGTTCTTCAATTCGCAACAGTGAACGTGATCAAGATCGCCGGTGCGAGCGCACTTGTGACTCTCGGATCGCGAATCCCGAGTCTGCTTCGTGGCGCAGGGCCTCGTGGTATTCGCGCGCTGCAGGCGGGGGTAAGAAGCCAAGCGAGGCTCGGCCAGACTGTGAGTCAGTCGAAAGCGGAGAGCGCCCACCATTTGGGTCGCAATGCCCGCGAAGGGCTGAACACACTATTGGATCTAACTAAGAATCCTCCAGGGATTCAGTATCATCACATTGTCGAACAAGCAAATCGAGGACGCTTTGGCTCAAAGGCGATCGACTCGATCGCGAACATTGCGCCGACCCCCGCCGCAGTTCATACCCAGCTCTCCGCACTCTTTAAGCGTGGAATATCCTTGCCTAACAGGGCTGGAAGTATTTCGTTCCGCGATCTAGTATCGAGACTGTCATTTGGTGATCAATGGAGAGTTGGGAGTGAGGTTTGGGTGAAGGCAATGAGTAAAGGAGGAGCTAGAGTCGAGTTCGGGCAGTTGAGCAATGAGATTCAACAATTGATTCTCTCCGGAATCAGGACTTCGCCACCAGGCTAGGATTCAATTTGTGAGATCGTTCCATCACTACTATCCCACGAAAATGGGAAATGACTGGGCGGCTTCCGTTTGGCCGCGGACGATCGAGAAAGAGTTTTCGGAGTTCCGGCCGAGCTTCGTAGCAAATACCTTCAAGTTCGAGTCGGGGTCCAATGAAGAAAAGCGGTTTCTTCGAATTCTCGATCGAAAAGGATTCAGCTACGTTCGCGAGATCTATTTCGACGTTCCGGATGATCAGATAGCTGAATTCAGTCACTACGCGCTTACGCTTGATTCGCGGGAGGTAGAGACCGTTCCATTCATCGACTATTCCGCGCGGTGCCAGGGCGAGCCTCGAGGTCTGTGCCGGCGTGGCGTCGTTCAGACACTGCGGCCACTTTTCCGTTTCGCAGACCACAAGATTCTTGACATATTCGAGTTTGACGAACCTCGACAACCTAGAATATTCATTGTGTCTCGGCGTCTGCACGACCTGTTTACTGATATGGACGTCAAAGGATGTGAATTTATCGCTTGCGCCGATGTCGACTCGCCACGAGATGAAAGTCTGAGTCTTGCACCAAATCCGGACCTCGAATCCCGTTCGAACTTTTTTCAGCTGTTAGTTACGCAGGTTGTAACGGTTGATGACGAACTTGATGT
>CAZMFM010000244.1:1465-1915 GCA_964565565.1 uncultured Spirochaetaceae bacterium
ACAGCGGAGACCGCTAGACCCGGTCAGCATACCTTCCTTCTTCGTGGCGCAAGTTGCGCGTCCTGCGGCGAAGCAGAATTCTACCTTGGAGGCGAGACCGGCCGACATTCCGTGATCGACCTCGGAACGTGGGATTTTCAAATGGACTACAACATGTCCTCGCCAGACGGGATGTTGATTCGTCGGTCTTCACCTGCGATAGTCGTAACCGCGCGTATCGTAGACGCGATCCGGTCTAACGGCTTTCGTGGTTGGAGTCACGCGACTTCACATCCAGAAATCCGATACGAAGTCGTTCCTACGTATGACGGCCCTTCTTCGCAAGATTGATCGAGATCGTGCACCCAGGGGCGCCGCGGCTTTCCCACGTCCGCCGGAGCCTGCCAATGGTTTTGCGTCGCCTCGACACAGTCTCCGGGCGGCACGACGATCTACTCCTATGACGCGCTC
>CAZMFM010000245.1:0-1839 GCA_964565565.1 uncultured Spirochaetaceae bacterium
GGCTACATCGATGGGGAGTTTGGGCCGCTCACCGAGACGGCGGTTCGGAATTTTCAGGCTGACTATAATGACCGGGTGTTCCACGCGCACGCCGACCTTGAGCCGGAAGATTCTGGATTGGCAGTGGACGGCGCGCTCGGTTCGAAGACGTTCGCAGCCTTGGTTGAGTCATACGTGATCGCGTACTCTCCTCTCGTAGAGGGTGTGGATCTGAAACTGCACGCGCATAACGGGGCGCGGGCGTGAATTCGGGGCAGAGCCTCACGTCAAAGCAGTTGCAAAACGACCCCTGACGAAGGGTGCCCCGTGAAGACAACTGTGATCGAAATTCCCGTCGAACTCAAGTCCGCGATCGAACATCTGGTAACTGTGGCGACAAAGGCCAGCAAGACGGCCGAAGCGAACCGGCGTCTGGATTGCATGAGGCTGGAGGAGTCGATGCGAGACGCCGCCCGGGCGGTCGAAGTCGCAGGCTTGGAGTTGGTGGTGCAAGCCGCCGACGTAGCTGCTCCCTTCATTCGGGTGTCTGGGAAGACTCTGTTCGAGGTTGGCCGATTCGCGACCACCTACCACTTCGCGGCTGGGCCCGTCGCGGTCGAACGAAGCTTGTACCGCGAGGTCCGAAACGGTCCAACCTTCGACCCCATCGCTATGAAGATGGGATTGGTCAGCCGAACATGGTCCCCGGGAGCAGCCTCGCAGATGGCCTACTTGCTTGCACGAGGGACATCGCGCGAAGCAGAGGAGACGGCGAGGCAACTCGGCCGCCTGCCGTTTTCACGTTCGAGCTTTGAGCGCATCGCCCATGTGGTCGGCGAGCTGTACGTCATCAGGCACGCCGACATCGACCAGGAACTCATCGAAGCCTTCGAGATGCCAGAAGGAGCGGCCGGAATCGCCGTCTCCATCGACCGCGTCTCCGTACCGATGGAGGAACCGATTCCCGGAGCGCCAGCACGTACACGCAAGAAGCGGCGCAAACCTCGAAAGGGCGCCAAAGGGCGAAGAGGCAGGAAACGTGCAGGATCGAAGAAGAGGCGCGCCAAGCGAGTCATCGAGCGCAACTACCGGATGGCCTACTGCGGCGCGCTCACCATCGTCGACAACGATGGCGAAACGCTGCACACGATCAGATATGGACGGATGGCTCAGGGCGACGCGATCGATCTCGTCGAGGGGCTCGCCAGCGACGTCATGGCGCTTCGGGACCAACGAAAGAAGCTGGCTGTAACGCTCGTGCTCGACGGGGCGCATGAGCTATGGAACCTGGTCGATCAGCAGTTGAACGAGAAGGCCCTGGGCATCAGGCCTCATCGTCTCATCGACCTCTTCCACTTTCTCGAGAAGCTCCACGAAGCCGCGAAAGCGATTCACGGTGAAGGCGAGGCCAAAGCCGTGCTGCGGCGATGGAAACTGAGATTGATGAATGCGAAGACGGCGGCGAAGACAATCCTCGCCGAACTGCGCGCCTCCGCGAACGACACGCAGGCCGTCCACGACGCGATCACGTACATCGAGAACGCGGCCGACCGGATGGACTACGCGACCGCCCGCGAACAAGGCCGACCTGTGGGCTCCGGCTCGGTCGAGGCCACGTGCAAGAGCTTGGTCGCCATGCGGATGAAGCGGCCGGGCGCTCGCTGGAAGGAGGATACGGGCGAGCACATCATCCAGCTCAGGGCACTCGCACTCAGTGATCGCTGGGACGCTGCACTTCGCCTCACGTTGGAGCCGCTGCGCAGAGCCGTCCGGACGGCGGCTTGATCAGCACGCGAACCACACCCCTCCAGCACGGAGCCATTTTCCGATGAGCCGAACCACGACCCCATCGACTACCCT
>CAZMFM010000246.1:0-1839 GCA_964565565.1 uncultured Spirochaetaceae bacterium
CTCACTAGGCGTTGCCGTGCTGTGGGGCGGCAGCATCATGGCCATCGTGCCGATCGTCGACGGGGTGATGCGTGGCAAGTCGATCCCGAACTTGCTCGACGACTGGAGCGATCAGTCGGCGACTCGCATTGCTGAGCTGGATATCGAAATCAAGGCTTGTCGACTTCAGCTAGCGGCCCCCAACTCACCGCAGCAAGCGTTACGCGCCCAAATGTCGAGCCTGGAAGATCAGCGCAAAAGGAGTGCGTCTTGGCAAAGTCTCTACGAACGACTCTCCCCCCCGGCCGAGCGTTGGCTCCCGGTGACTCCCTTCGGGACCCTGGTCGTTATCTGCCTGACCCTTCTGGGCAGCACGCTTCTCAAAAGCGCGTTTCGCATCGCCGGCACGTTCTTCACTGCGCGTCTCGGACATCTAGCAGGCTTTGAACTTCGCAAGGAATTTTATCGCCGCACCCTACGGCTCGATTTGGAGACCTTCCGAAAGACCAGCCCCGGCGATCTGATGAATCGCTTCACGAGCGATGTCGGTCATATCGCCCAGGGTACACGAACGGTCTTTGGCATGGCGATTCGAGAGCCGCTGAAGATGATCGCGTGCCTAGCAGGAGCCGCCTGGATCAGTTGGCAATTGCTGCTGATGACCATCGTGATTGCTCCCTTGGGAGCGTATGCCATCCATTGGTTGGCCAAGGCGCTGAAGCGGGCCAATCGTCGAGCCCTCGAAGAGCTCTCCTCGGTCTACGAACACCTGGAGGAAACCTTCAGCGGCATCAAAGTCATCAAGGCATTCACGATGGAATCGCGCGAGCGGAGCCGATTCCACCAATCGTCGAAGCAATACTACCGTCGTTCAATGAAGATCGCGTTTTACGATTCGCTCGTCAGTCCGATCACCGAATCGATTGGCGTCGCGATTATTGTGGCCGTCATCATGGCGGGTGGCTATCTGGTCCTCAACCAAGAAACGCATCTCTTCGGGATTCGCGTCAGTGCCGAGCCGCTGTCTCACGGCATGCTTACCGCTTTCTATGGAATGCTTGCCGGTGCGAGCGATCCTCTACGACGGCTGTCGGGGTTGTTTAATAGCCTCCAACGGGCGGCCGCTTCGAGCGACCGGGTCTACGAGCTCCTCGATCGTGAGTCCACCATTTCCGACCCGCCGGTGCCCGTCAAACTCCCCACCCGCTTGGGGCGAATTCATTTTCGCGATGTCTCGTTCTCGTACCAATCGGACGAACTGGTGCTCGATCGTGTCGATCTTCATATCGAGCGTGGCGAGACGATCGCGATTGTCGGACCCAACGGCTGCGGCAAGTCGACGTTGATGAATCTTGTGGCCCGGTTCTACGATCCGGTCGAGGGCGCGGTGACCATCGATGGCATTGATCTACGCAACGTCCGAGTTCGCGATCTTCGCGATCGCATTGGCGTCGTCTCTCAGGAAACGTTGCTCTTCGACGACACGGTCGCCAATAACATTCGCTACGGTTCACTCGAGGCCACGGAATCGCAGGTGATCGAAGCAGCCCGTCAGGCACATGCCCATGAGTTTATTAAGGAAAAACTCTCCGAAGGTTACCAAACTCTCTGTGGATCGGGTGGCAACCGGCTCTCGGGAGGCCAACGGCAACGTCTGGCATTGGCACGCGCGATACTCCGCGATCCCGAGATTCTTATTCTCGACGAGGCCACGAGCCAAATCGATGTCGAGAGCGAACGGCTGATTCATGAGGTGCTCGACAAGTTCGTCCAGGACCGTACGGTTTTCATGATCACGCACCGGCCCAGTACGCTCAAATTGGCGGATCGGATCGTGGTGATGGATCAGGGACGCGTTGT
>CAZMFM010000247.1:0-1806 GCA_964565565.1 uncultured Spirochaetaceae bacterium
CGGCGCGTCATCACACCGGTATGCCAATGCTCGAGCAGGCGCCCTGTGCTCAACACGAAGGGATACTCCTCATCGGGCAGCTCGGGGGCCGCCGTCCATTCCGCGGGGACGAGCTTCGCCCGACCCGTCGCTGTGGGGAAGCGCTCTTCGAAAAGCACAGCCGGCCCCTCTTCGTGTTCCGGATCTGGATTCGGCCAGAGCTTTCCAAAGGGGCCGAGGTTCTCGTGATGAAGCGTCGCATAATTCGAGGTCAGACTGGCGAACTCGTCAAAGATTTCGCTGGTCGAGGCGTAGTCCATCGGATAGCCGAGCCGACTCGATACTTCCTGAAGAATCCTCCAGTCGAGCCTCGCCTCCCCTGGTGGGCCGACGACAGGCTGCCCCAATTGAACACGCCGATCCGTATTCGTATAGGTCCCGAGCTTTTCCAGATACGCACTGGCCGGCAAGATGACATCCGCAAACTCGGCCGTTTCCGTAAGAAAGATGTCCTGGACGACGAGAAAATCAAGATTGGCCAGCGCCGCACGCACCTTATTGACGTTGGGATCGGACAAGAACGGATTCTCGCCCATGATATACATACCTCGAACGCTGCCCTCGAACGCCGCCCGGGTGATCTCGACCACTGTTAGTCCAGGGTCCGGTGATAGCGAACATCCCCAGGCCGCCTCGAATTTCGCGCGGATCTCGGGGTCTGCGACCGACTGATAATCGGGGTAGACCATGGGAATCAATCCGGCATCGCTTGCGCCCTGCACGTTGTTCTGGCCACGCAACGGGTGAAGACCCGAGCCCGAAGCACCGACGTTTCCGGTGATCAAAGCCAGCGAAATCAAACAGCGCGCGTTGTTCGTGCCGTAGACGTGCTGGGAGATCCCCATTCCCCAGAACACGATCGCTCGTCGGGCCTGCCCGAAGACCCGGGCGACTTCACGTATTTCGTTCGGCGACACACCGCAAATCTTCGACGCCCGCTCGGGGACGTAGTCTGCCACCGTCTCACGCAAGGCTTCGAAATTCTCGGTTCTCGTAGCGATGAACGATTCGTCGCAAAGCCCCTCTTCGATGATGACCTGCATGATCGAATTGTAGAAGGCGACATCCGTTCCCGGCTTGATACGGCAATGGTAGTCGGCGTGATCGGCGATCATCTCACGTCGAGGATCGACGACAATCATCTTCATGCCGCGCTTTCGTGCTTGCTTGAAGAATGTGGCCGCAACGGGATGATTCGAAGTCGTATTCGATCCCGTCACGAGGATCACATCAGCGTTCTCGACATCTCCGTAGGTCGTCGTGACGGCACCACTCCCAATCGATTCGAGGAGTGCCGCCACACTCGAGGCATGACAGAGGCGCGTGCAATGATCGACGTTGTTCGTCCCGAGCGCCGCTCGCATCATTTTCTGGAAGAGGTAGGCCTCCTCGTTCGAACACTTCGCACTCCCGAATCCCGCCAGGGCGTCCGGCCCATGGTGATCACGGATTCCAGCGAGTTTCGAAGCCACGAGCTCGAACGCTTCCTCCCAGCTCGCTTCACGAAAGGCGGGCAGCACTTCTCGCTCATCGACGAAGCCCCCGGCGCGCCGTCGGCCGTCGTGCCGACCGCGCACGTCCGCAGAGAGCGCGCCTTTCGGATAGGCGCTCTCCCGACGAATCAAAGGCTTCGTCAAACGCTGCGGATGCGCGGCGTAGTCCCAGCCATAACGACCCTTCACGCAAAGGCGACCCTGGCTCGCCGGACTCGGCCGACCTTCCGCAAAGACGATCGCTCCCTTCTCTTCGTCGACGTGATAGGTGAGC
>CAZMFM010000248.1:0-1791 GCA_964565565.1 uncultured Spirochaetaceae bacterium
GGATTGGAAGGGCTGGAAGAGGCGCCGGCCGACCTGATCGGGGCATGCTCGATCGGAGGCGTTGGCTCTCCGAGTCCCGTCAGCTCTGAGTTTCCTGGCGCACCGTCCATGATCGAGGAAATACGATATCCATTGACGAACGTCAATGAAAAAATGAAGATCCGTCAGATTTGAGATCAGCCCGCTGAAAACAAAAAGGCCCGCCTCACACGACGTGTGAGGCGAGCCTGGGGTCCGATCTATCCGCTGCGCCCGCATTCCAGAGCAAAGCGCCGCGAGCCGCTCGAGGTAGGCAACTACCCGCGAAGGATTCCTTCGAGGCCAGGCGTACCGGCCGAGATCGCTCGCCGCATCCGGTAGAGGTTGGCCTTGACCGCGTCCTCACTCTTGCCGAGGGCATCAGCAATGGCCCGGATCGGCTGCTGGCGAAGATGCTTCAGATGGAAGATCCGACGCTGTAGAGGCGTCAGCTGGTTGGCAATGACTTCCTCGCAGCGACCCAGGACACGCCGCGCATCAACGGTCTCATCCGCACCGGGCAGATTGCTTTGGATATCCAATGCACCGCCCTCTTCCAGAGGCTCGAGACGTGGTCGGGGACGACGAAAGCGCCGGTTGACCTTGTTGCGAGTCACACCAAAGGTCCAGACGAGCAGTGAGGACTCACCCTTGAACGACGCCAAGGCGGTCATCAGAGTGAGAAAGACTTCCTGCGCGACGTCCTCCGCTTCACCGGGATCGCGCAGACGCTTCAGCGCGAACCGGTAGACGCGTGGAAAATACGTTTCGTAGAGCAGATCGAAATGTTCACGGCTGCCCGCCAGAATCTGGTCAACCAACTCGCGGTCCGATTCCCAGGCCTTGGTGCTCTGCGCGGGGCTCTTCTTGGCTCGAGTCTTGGCTCGAGTCTTGGGTTGAGTTGTGCTCTGACCCCGGTCGGCGGTCGTCGTCTTGGCGGTCTGCGGTCGTTCGTTCGTTTTTGCTTGCACGCTTGTTGTCCTCGATTTCAACGAGGCTCCGTGCGGGCGGTGCGCCTGTGTACCCACAGTACTCACACCGGATTCGGCACCCTGTTCGATTCCACCTCATGCCGCGGGTCCCTGAACTCCCACGCGATGCGAATCGATTTGCCGAATTTTGCCCACTCGAAACTCGTCGAGTTATTGGCTTTTCAAAAGTCCGCCCGGTCTCCCGGACTGATCAAATACTAGAGCAAGCCGCGTGCCATGCGCTGGCGACACGCAACTGGATGCCTAACTACCCATAAACAAAGGACCGTGAGGAAGATCACACTTTTGACCAACGAACCAAAAGTACCCCCTGGAAGAGAATCTTTTTCCCCTTCTAGGCGTCTTCTTTCCAACTGGTCAATCGGCTCAGACCTTGCCGGGCACCACCCACCAGCGTCCGCCCTGCCAGCGCCATTCGTCTGTCCTGAAAAGAGCCGCGTTCCACACGCGAAGTGGCAGATCGTTTCGCCCGACAAAGCGCAGCGAAAGATGGAGCGAACCACTCGAAGCGACCTCGATGCCCAACAACTCGACCTCGGTCGGCCGATTGAATTGGATATTGGCCAGATCGAGGGCATCGACCAGGGCCGCGTAGTAATCCGAATAGGACGCGAGTGTCGGAAAGAACTGACGCATGCTCGGATCTTCAAAGGTCGCACGCGAATTGAACCGGCGACTGGTGATCCTCGCGTAGAAGATCTCCGAGAGCGGAAAGAGCGCGTCCGCCGCCTCTTGGGGCAATTGCGCAAAGATCTCGGCCCGATCGGACTCCGATACAGCG
>CAZMFM010000249.1:0-1763 GCA_964565565.1 uncultured Spirochaetaceae bacterium
GCGAGCGCATTGGTTTCCGTCGCGCACTCGATGAGCTTCTCGCAGATCCCTCCATCGGACACGGCCTCGGTCGCCGTTTCCTCGTCGTCGGTCGGTGTTTCATCTGCGTTGATGTCATTGTTGCTGCTGTTGCTACACGAGGCGCATAGGGTGAGCATCGACGCGATGGACCAGACGGCTGCGTGCGGATTTAGGGAGATCATTGATCACGTATAGTCGAGAGCGTCTCTTCTCGCCAATTCGCGCAGGGGTATCGCGTCTAATTCCTGAGTAATTTCGATCACATAGAGCCGCAGTTGCCTGGCCCCCACCAGGTGTGATCCAGTGCGCGCGATGACGCGACGAAAAGTCAAAGCGAAAGCCACGATGGGCGAACCCCAGTCGATGGAATCTCTGGTCTCCTTGTTCGAGGGCCTCACCGATCCACGGGTCGATCGCACCCGCGCCTTCCCCTTGGCGGAGATTCTTTTGCTGCTGCTGGCCGCGACCGTCAGCGGGGTAAACTTTCTGACCTCGGTCGAGAAATTCGGAAAGTCTCAGCTCGATTGGTTTCGCACGCTCTTGCCCTACGAGAATGGAATCCCGAGTCACGACACGCTCGGGCGTGTCTTGGGGATGCTCGACCCCGACGAACTCGAGAAGATGTTTGTTGCGTGGGTGACCGCGACCGCTGCCGCCGTCGACGGTGTGGTGGCGATCGACGGGAAGACTGTGCGACGCGCGATCGGTCGCGGCGAGACGCGGTCCTTTGTGCACATGGTGAGTGCCTTCGCTGACGCGAATTCGTTGGTACTTGGCCAGGTTAAGATCGGGGAGAAGTCGAACGAAATTACCGCAATTCCACGCCTGTTGGATGTCCTGGTGCTCAAGGGAGCGATCGTGACGATCGACGCGGCAGGTTGCCAGGAGAATATCGCCAACCAGATCGTCGAAAGAGGTGGGGACTTCGTTCTCGCGGTGAAGAACAACCAACGGACTCTGTTCGAGGACATCGACATCGCCTTCCACGACGTCGACATCGCTGGCAAGGGAGAGTTCATGTCGCAGCATGAGACCGAGGCTGTCGCCCATGGGCGCGGCGAATATCGTCGTTGCGAAACGCTCGACGTAGGTGATGTCTTGAGCCACGCGAAAAAGTGGCCGCACGTCAAAACGATCATCCGCGTCACGACAGAACGTCGAGGACGCGACCCCAAGGTAGAGGCCCATACGCGCCTCTATATCAGTTCGCTCGACAAACTTGACGCCGCGAAGGCGCTGGCGATCACGCGTGCCCATTGGTGCGTCGAGAACAAGTTGCATTGGGTCCTGGATGTCGCGTTCAGAGAGGACGAGTCACGCGTCTACGCTGCCAACGCCGCCGAAAATCTCGTGGTGGTGAGGCATATAGCCCTGAACCTGATACGGTCCGTGGGGGGCGTGGATGGAGGTGTCCGCTCAACACGAGAACAGGCCGCATGGGACCCTAGCATACGTGAGAAGGTGCTTTCGGCGTCCCTGGCGTGAGATGCGATTGCCCTGGACGTAGCCCAAGGTGGAGTGCCGGCGCACGAGGTTGAAGAAGTTCTCAATGTAGTCGGCGATGACCCGCCGAACGTGGTGAGGGTCGCTGAATTTGTGGTGGCGTCGGCATTCGTGGTCGAAGCTGGAGAAAAAACTTTCGGCGACGGCGTTGTCCCAGCAATCACCCTTGCGGCTCATGCTGGGGACCATCTGGTTTTTCTTGAGTTCGGCGAGGTAGTCGTCTGAGCCATAGGGAGAGC
>CAZMFM010000250.1:0-1759 GCA_964565565.1 uncultured Spirochaetaceae bacterium
GCTATTCTGACGACTTCCTCTAGCCGGATTCGCCGCTGATCGGCCTATCCGTTATACGGCAGACTCGCATATGTGTATATCCGACGAAGAACGCGACAGCCTCGACAACAACGGGTATCTGCGAGTCCCTGGGGTACTCAAATCCGATCTTCTGAACGGAGTGATTTCCGCGATTGGGGAGCGCTTCGGGCTGTTCGTTGACCGTCCTGAATCGTGGAGTCGCATGCCGCACGCGAACTACGGGATGGTGCCGATGCATCACCACCAGGCTCTTTGGAATCTCCGCCAGGACCCCGATCTATTCGCCTTCTTCGAGCGTCTGTTTGGAACGAGCCACTTAGCCGTTAGCGTCGATCGCGCGTCATTCCATCCACCACATTCTGTGATCCAGTGGGAAGGTGCCCATCACGATCTTCACTGGGACTTCAATCCTGGAGAAGATCATCGGGAAATCCAAGGCCTGGTTTACCTCACAGATACTCCAGAAGAACGGGGCGCGTTTCGCTGTGCCCCGCAACTGTTCGCAAACCGAAACGACTTTCCTTCCTTCGATCCACTGACCGAGCCGTACCCGATCGATTTGGCGGACGTGCCGACTGTCGCGGTGCCAGGTCGAGCCGGCGACCTGATTCTCTGGAAACCTCAGCTCCCTCATTGCGCCGGCCCGAACCTCAGCTCGAAGCCTCGGCTGGCCCAGTGTGTGACGATGATTCCGGGCCTCTCTCAAACGGAGCGACGGGAGTGGGGCAGCTGGGTCTCTGACCTAAGGCCGCAGCCCTGGTGGCGCGGTCTTGAAGGCCAAGTTGATCCGGAGCGCGGCCCGAAACCGAAGCTAACCGCCCTTGGTCGCCGGTTGGCATGTCTTGATGACTGGCCAGACTCGACCAACTAGTCGTCCGCTGCATAACAAGCCCCTGAACCAGACGGGGCGTCTTTTGAGCTTGGAGCGGCCAATCGGGCCTGTCGCGGAGGAACCGCGAGAGTCCCTCGTGCTGTTTGGCTTCGGAGCTGTATCTTCTCGAAGAACCCTTTGAGGCGGACCCCGCAGGTTATGGGCGGATCCGTTAGACGGGCATCGCGAGAGCTCGGAAGTGCCTTCCCAGAACTCGCTTTAGCAGAGAGTGACGCGACTATGAAGCTTTCCGTCACGGCAATTCAGCTACCTGCGGCCGTCGAGAGCATCGAGGGTCGCTTTCGTGAAGTTGAGGCGAGTATGCGCCTTGCCTCGGCGCAAGGGGCTCGATTTGTCGTGCTCCCTGAACTGTCGCTGACGGGCTACGAATTCGGGCCGAGAGCGATCGCGCGGGCCGAACCAGTTCCAGGGCCGCTTGTCGCAGCCTTCGCTGAACTGGCTCGGAGCTGCGACGTCATTGCTGTGGGCGGCGTCATGGAACGAAGCGGTTCGGACTGCTTCGACACGCTTGTCGTGGTCGGACCGGACGGCTACCTCGGAAAGTATCGCAAGATCCACGTGGCCTTCACGGAGAACGCATACTGGAGCCGAGGCAATTGCGCTGGAATCGTGGAAACCGACATCGGAGCCATCGGTCTCGGGATCTGCTCCGACATGGTGTATCGAAGTCCGTGGACCTCTTACCGGGAGCGTGTTGACATTGTCGCCGTTGGGTCGGCGTGGCCAGACTGGCGGGGGATGCGCTTCCTCCCGGTGAGCCACGGCTACCGACAAACGATCGCCGAGGCGATTCTCTCGCTACCGAGGAAGATCTCTCGTGGACTGGGAGTTCCCGTCGTTCATGCT
>CAZMFM010000251.1:0-1741 GCA_964565565.1 uncultured Spirochaetaceae bacterium
AAAAGCTCAATCGCCAAGAAAGAGAAAACCAAATGTCGGTCGAGAGCTTCATAACGGATCGGGCTTCAGTTGCGAGCCGCGGCGCCTCCGCGGTCGGTCAAAGCCCATTAGTTCGTCGCCAGATTCTATCACGTCCCGATTGAACCGCGCCGTGGATCGACTACTGCAAGCCCTTGTTATGGAGCGACTAGCTTGCGGAGAGTTTTGAGGCCATCCGTCGCTCTCAGCAACCGAGCTTGGCTGCCGGATGAGCTTGGCTAGAAGCACTTCGCCGGCCGAGCAATCAGCCCGTCTGGCCGAACCCGCCGAACGTGGCTCATCAAGTGCGGGAACCTACCCATTTCTCAAGGCCGCTTTCTGGGCGTCACTTCGAGCGGACTGCGGTCGGGACGGGCCTTTCAGTAGAAATCAGTCTCTTCGTTTGCCGAGAGCGGCCAAAAAAGGAAAACCATAGGCCAGTCGCGAGCTGCATAACGGATCGACGATAAGCCGCGTGGGATAGCGCCGCCGAGGTCGTCGAGCCTGAAAAGGTTGTCGCCAGATTCTACCGCGTTCGATTCAGTCAGCTATCCCACGACGGTCTTCATCGTCTGGTTAGCCGGCTGGTTTCTGTCGGTACTTTTCGAAATATGCCAAGTCCACGTCGAACACAGTCCGCTTCTTCAGTCCCAGTTCGACTCTCTCGAACATCGCGATCAGTTTTTCGCCGTCCACGAGCTCCACCTGGGGTGCGCCGTCTCGATTTGCCTCCTGTATCGCAGCGTTCGTAAATGAGGACGTCGTGATGATGATTCCCTTGTCGGCTCGGCCCATCATCGCGCTTCGAAAGTCACCTACTTGTGCGCGAGACACCGAGTTGCCCTTCTTGTAGCGCTTACACTGGAAAAGGACCCTGAAACTGACGAACGGATTCAGTTCGAGGGTTCCATACCCGTCGATTCCATTATCCGCAGAACCGCCCGTCACGTGAACGTTCTCAAATCCCGACTCTCGAAGAAGCTCCCGACAGACCTTCTCAAATCCTTCTGGGGATAGGCCTCTCAGAATCTCGATTAGGTCGAGACCTTGCTGGTGATCGACTTCTTCAGGGGGACGTTCCTCAATCCCAACGTCGTCGGTCGCTTCAGCAGATCGCCGCTTTCGATTCTCGGCGTGAACGCGGGCCCATCTAACAGCGATCTCGCTCGCTTCGTCCTCCGACAAAGTGGTATTGCGGCCTTTCTCGGTCAGCTTCCAGGTGCCTCGCTTGGACGAATCGAGAAGTCCCTCCCAAATAAGATACTGCCGAGCCCATGCGACCTGGTTGTGGAATCTGTTGCCACCAGAGGGGAGGGTCTCATCGAGAATCTGGTCTGGCAGATCGAGTGTCTTCGCAATTTGGTCGCAGACTTCTCGAGGGCGGCCAGAATCTCCGAGTGCCCGCAACGCATCGAGTACAGGCCCGAGCCACTTCGCGAACTCAGCCTTAGTTTTGCGTGTCATCTGGGCGTCTCGTCAGCCGGCTAACGGATCGACGATAAGCCGCGTGGGATAGCGCCTCCGCGTTCGTCGAGCCTGAAAAGGTTGTCGCCAGACTGTACCGCGTTCGAGTCGTCCAGCTATCCCACGACGGTCTTCATCGTCTTGTTGAGCGGCTGTTCGGGCGAGCGTTAGCAGCGGACCGATCATGCCGAGCGGAGTATTTCAAGCTTGGAGCCAGCCCAAGTGGAACCGACACTTCACGGTGTGGACGAGCGTGGGC
>CAZMFM010000252.1:0-1718 GCA_964565565.1 uncultured Spirochaetaceae bacterium
GGCTTCGACCGACCGCGGAGGCGCCGCGGCTCGCGACTGAAGCCCAATCCGTTAGACCGCGTAAAGCGGAGCACGCACTTCGAATGTTTATCGAACCCAACAGCCCCGTGAGAGCAACCTTCCGGTGGATCGAATCGTTTCTGATTTCGGATCCGTGCCCTGATCTGAAGACCGACGCATCACGATCAGCAGCAATACTCATAGCCACGCATCTTCTGCATACATTACAGGCGGCCGGGAATCTCAATGTGTCCGGATTCCACTCCGCGGCTGTGGTGCTCTTCCGTCCCTTAGAGGATGCGCTCGATTGCTTTGCTGCGGTCTTGCTGGTCGAGTCGGCTGCTGAGCAATGGCGCGCGGGAAAATTACGCGCGAGCGACGCCGCGAAGCAATGGACCGCACTTGAACTGGGCGTCAAGGCTCAAGGTGTCGACCTCCCCGAGTATCGAAAGCGCCTTCGTAAGCAATTCAATGATCTTACACATTGCTCGTTCGAACTCTGCAGCTGGAATCTGCACCTCGAACTCTCCAACGTTCGCTCGATAAATGGGCCGGGACTTGGCAGGCTGCGTTACAACCCTACCGCAAGCGTTATCGACACGAACGCTCACGGAATCGACGCTCACTTGACTGCACACCTGCTCGAGTTCGTCGCCATACTCAACCGCGGATACTCGGGACAACTGGCCACCAGGCAGACCGAACTTCGAGAAATCGGGCATCTTCTGGGCGCAATCCACGATGTAATGCAGGAGCACGACGAGCATCAGTGCCAACAAACATCTCCGCCCCCAGAGCTTCGACGGATTAAGTCCACAGAATCGTAGAGCGGTCTAACAAGACGATGAAGTGGTCGATCAATAGCGAGCCTCGAAAGACCGCTGTACTTTCTGGCAACAACAATTTAGGACTCGGCGAAGTCGGAGGCGCTATTCCTCGCAACTTATCGCCGATCCGTTAGGCAGGATCAGTACTTTGGCGACTTCGATCGTTCTCTTTGATCTGGGGAATGTCCTCGCAACCTGGGACGTTGGTCCGCGAGTCGCGGAGTATGCTCGTCGGTCAAACCTCTCGGAGTCGGAAGTTCTTGATCGCCTCTCGACGGACGATTTCTGGATCGAGACGGACAAAGGACGCTTCTCCGCTGACGAGATGGAGAAGAGAATCTGCGAACTTCTTGACGTGAACTTCACACGCGATGAACTGTTGCGACTGCAGGCCCTCGCCTTCAACCTGCGCCCTGAGACGCTTTTGCTGGCGAAGAGAGTCGCTGAGCGCAAACCAACTGGCATTCTGACCAACAACTCGCCGCTGCTCCAAGAGGCTCTGCTGCATCATTTCCCAGAGCTGATCGACTGTTTCGATCCGATTCTCTTCTCCTTTCAGTTCGGCCACGTCAAGCCTGAACGAGCACTGTTCGAGGCCGTTCAGACTCGACTTGGAGTTTCGGCGAAAGAAATTCTGTTCTTCGACGACACTGAAGGGCATGTCTCGGCGGCGGCGGAGGCAGGCTGGGACGCCATCCACTATCGATCGTCGAGGCAGCTTCGAGAATTCCTCATTTCACGGTCGATAATCGTATCTGCCTAACAAGGGCTTGCAGTGGTCGAACCACGGCCGGGTTCAACCGATACGTGGTACAGTCTGGCGACGAACTAATGGGCTTCGACCGACCGCGGATGCGCCGCGGCTCGCAACTGAAGCCCGATCCGTTATGC
>CAZMFM010000253.1:0-1710 GCA_964565565.1 uncultured Spirochaetaceae bacterium
GCGCCAATGCAGCCTTGTTGATTCTCAAGAAAACCAATCGGGCCGAATATCGGCGATTGAGGGATGTCTTGGACGGCCGTTAGGCCCGGAACGGGGCGATGATGTCTCATTCGAAACGTAGCTGTCGGAAGACTACTTACCGGCGTTACTGAAAACGCAGTCTAAACTTCCCGCACGCTTGCCGGCGATCATGGCTTCCGTCGAGAGAAGCAGGCCCGAAACCGGCGCTGCATTCTGCAGCGAGGTTCGAGCCACCTTCGCCGGGTCGATGACGCAGGCCATGATGAGATCCTCGTAGACCTCAGTGGCTGCATTGAAGCCGCTGGCTCCCCTGAGGCCCTTGACCTTGGCGACGACGATCGAATCTTTCACCGTCGAAAAGGCTAACTGAGGGGTGTACGGCAACGGACAGTGGCGACGGGATAACTTCGGGTTCAGCACGCCACGTGAAGCACGACCAGAGGAACCATGTTGCGGAGATCCAGTTTTCCTGCTTGGCGGTGACGACTCCTCGAAGCCGGGGTGCGACCGCCAGGCGGCACGATTTTGGACGACGGGCGCGCTGCCAGGCTGCATCGTCGGCGATTATCGCCCGATACTTGTTCAGGCCCCCATTGCGATCAATCTCGCGACTCACAGTCGAGGCGGCGCGGTCGATCGACGCGGCAATCGCTCGCATCGAAGTTCCCGCCGCCACGCCTCTAGAAATTTCCTCGCGCTCTTCCGAACTCAAGGCGCGAACCGATCGTGTGCGCGGCAATGGGGCGATCCCTCCGCGAATGCGAATCGAGCCGTGGATCGAAGCTGCCTGCTTGCCAAGCGCCCGACCGACGTCGCTATGCGACTCGCCGTTCTTCCATCGACGCCACATTTCCGTCTTCTGCGAGACAGAAAGTCCTGGTCGTCCCATCTGAGCTATCAGCATCATCTCCTTGTCGTTGAAAACAGATGATGTTGCATCGACCGATTGAATCTACCCTTGGCAAGTTGTGACTGGAGAAGGCCGGCCCCGATCGCGGACCGGCCTCTCTGATCCTCAATGTTAGGTCGTGCCGAACCCCGCGTGCGTCGTCTGGTAGGCCGGGCGGCTCCTCAGCCGCTCCAAGTAGGCGGCGACGCGAGGCGACGGCTCGAGTCCGACCAGAACGACGAGGGAGTCCAGGTTGCCCCCGAATACGACGTCTGCGGCTGTGAAACGTTCGCCAAGCGCCCAGTCGTTCTCGGGTGTCATCGTCTCGATGGTGGCCAGTGCCCGCGTGACGTCCCCCCAACCCGCGCTTTGCGGGGCGGGGTGTTCGAAGTCGAGCGCAGCCAGCGAAAACACTGGCTCTAGCGTTGTCCCCGGAACGAAGAGGTAGCGGTAGTACGCACCGCGCTCGCGCGAGCCCGGCTCCGGTGCGAGCCCACGCTCAGGGAAGCGGTCAGCCAGGTATGCACAGATCGCCGCGGTCTCTGTCACGACGACATCGCCGTCGACCAGCGCCGGGACCTTTCCCATAGGGTTGACCGCCCGGTACGCGAGCCTCTCCTGCTCAGTCCCGGGCAGGTTGATCACGATGTCCTCATGCTCGACATCGAGTTCGGCGAACATCCAAGCCGTGGTCGCACCGCGGCTGATCGGATTGAAGTAATGCTTCATGTTGGTCTCCTCTCGAGTTAACCGCCTACTCGGTCACTTGCCGAGTCAGGCGCGCGGGACGACCGATCGCA
>CAZMFM010000254.1:0-1666 GCA_964565565.1 uncultured Spirochaetaceae bacterium
ACATGAGTCGTTCCGTCTCGCCATCGGTTCTTGAGCCGGTACGCGAGGCGGCCGTCCGGCATCGCCTCGAGTCGGTCGAGCGCCAGCGGCGGGCGGGCCACATAACGACACAAACGCTCTAGCCGTTTCCGATCGTGGGCCGGGACGGCCACATCGGCGTGTAAGCTCATGCCACCCTCTCGCACGCAGCGAGGCGGAATCGGAGCTTCCGATTCGACCCCATTCGCTCCGCCCTCCCCGCCATCGATCGGCTCGACCCGATCCCCAAGACGCCGCCAACGCTCGCCCGCCTCGGGGCCAGTCGCGAGCCGCGAGCGAATCGACGCCGCCGTGAGCATCGCGAGCAGCGGGTCGTCGGACGCCAAGGAGTCCTCATCCGAATCGAGGCCCCGGCGCTCGAGAATCCGAAGGATTCGACGCGCTGTGCCCGCCAGAACGCGCGACACATCTTCTTCCTCCGGCTGGGGTAGCGGAACGAACGATCCGAGATCGTGCGAGGGTCCGGGATAGACCCCGTCGAGCACGAGCGTGTGAAAGTGGGGTGTGAGGTTCAGGGCCGATCCGAAGCGCTGGATGAACGTGACCGATCCGTTATGCCCGCACTCGATCCCATGAACGCGCCGTGCCCGGCGACGCTGATCGGCGAATAGCGCCCGCATGAAGGCCCGCAGCACTTCGCTCATGAGCCTTGCATCCCAGGCACATCGATACCGGAGCGGATACGGAAGCGTCAGAACCCACTGCCGAACGGAAACTCTGGGCAAGACATGGTCGACGAGCGAAGCGGCGGTGTTCGCCATCCTCCGCCCACCACAAGACGGACAAAATCCACGTCTCTTGCAAGAAAAGGCAACGAGCTGATCGTGTCCACACGCGTCGCAATGGACACGCAGAAATCCGTGAGCGAGTACACCGCACTCCAGATACGCACGGATCTCTCGCTCCACGAACCGGGCAACGGGCGCACCCTGCCCTCGTGCCCGAGCCAGGAAGGGCTCGAGCTGCTCGCAGATCACTTCGTGGAGCAGGGTCTTTTCGGGTTCATGGCGTTCGTATTCGATGGCGACAAAACGTCCATCGGGATCACGACACGGAGTGTTCTAAACATGGTAGCAAGCGACATGCCGAGGCGACCGCGACGAGAATCTGCAGACGGAACGGATTAATCGCCCACTCGGATCAATTCCTCTTCCCGTACCTCAAGACGATCCGACGCCGAGCCACCTCGTTCACACGCGCCGCGGGACCGCATGGACTCTTCGTTGCTCACTCGCAGCTGAACGGGGGCCGTCTCGCATTGGGAAAAGGGACCCCGAGTTTACCTCGCGGCGCTCCTCAGCGCTGCTTCGTTGGTACCGGGGACAGGACTCGAACCTGCACGTCCTAAGGACGGTGGCTCCTAAAGCCACTGCGTCTACCAATTCCGCCACCCCGGCACGGCGACCCGATTCCCACCGTTGCTCGCGAGTCGATATTCGTTCGCGTCGCACCGCAAGGGTCGTTCTGGAATCAGTCGGTCAATCTGTCGGTCAACCCATCGGCCCATCGATGTAGCAGTCGATCTGGCAATTGGCAGTCGATCAAAATGGGTGGTGAGCGCGCGGGGAATCGAACCCCGAACCTAGTGGTTAAGAGCCACTTGCTCTGCCAATTGAGCTACGCGCCC
>CAZMFM010000255.1:0-1654 GCA_964565565.1 uncultured Spirochaetaceae bacterium
GGCCGTGAATGGGACGGCGGCCGGGGCGGGCTTTTCGATGATGTGCGCGACGGATATGGCGATCGCAGTCGAGACGGCGAAGTTTACGATGGCCTATACGGGCGCCGGTCTCTCGCCCGATGGCAGCTCGAGTTATTTCCTGCCCCGCATCATCGGCCAACGCCGCACCTTTGAACTGATGTTGACCAATCGCGTCCTCAACTCGGCCGAGGCGCTCGAGTGGGGCCTGGTCAACCAGGTCGTCCCCGCCGAAGAGTTGATGTCGACCGCCGAAGATCTCGTCCAGCATCTCGCCTCGGGACCCACCAACGCCTACGGCATCGTCAAACGCCTACTCGTGAACTCCACCTACGACAGTCTCGAAAGCCAGATGGAACACGAAGCCCGCGGCATCGCCGCCTCCTCAAAAACCGCCGACGGCCAAGAAGGCATCGCCGCCTTCCTCGCCAAACGCCGCCCCGTCTTCACGGGCGAATAATCCACTGTCGCCGATCATCCTCGTCGACACCTGAATTCGCCAGGTGTAGTAGATTGCGACACGGCGGGATCGCTCCCCGTCATGATCCGGGGGCTTCTCCAGAGGAAAAAAAGCCATGGGATTAACCGCCGTCTATCAAGAAATACCTGAGGGCTATATCGCATTCGTTGAAGAGATCCCGGGCGCGAATACGCAGGGAGCAACCCTTGAGGAAGCCCGAGAAAACCTTCAAGAGGCGGTGGAACTTATCCTCGCCGCGAATCGAGAGGTGTCCAGGCAGTCGCTCGGCACTGCCAGAGTCATTCGAGAAGTATTAAAGATCGCCGGGTGAAGCGGCGAACCCTAATCAAGCACTCGGAATCGCATGGATGCGAGCTTCTTCGAGAAGGCGGCCGCCATTCGATCTATGTCAACGCACAGACTCGCAAAGTCTCTACCGTTCCGCGCCATCGCGAAATCAACGAATATCTCGCTCAAAAAATCTGCCGCGACCTCGAAGCCCCCGAAATCACCGCCTAACGCCGACTCTAGTCTGTCCCCAATTCGCGTACACGCGAGCGACCGGCGCGACACGCTCTCAGCGAACCAGGGCACAGTCCTCGATCGTGTCGCCCGACCCCCCTGCGCAACCGCGAGAGACCGGTGCGGCGTAGTCAGAGTGAAGTAAAGCGGAGCCTTCGCCCCCCAACAGCCATGCCACCTGCCAACCACACCAGCCCGTCACGCCCCGCACCCCGATCCAAGGGCGAGCCATTCACTCAGACTGCGCCGCGCCGGTCTCGTCTCCCCTGCACATCAATAGACAACGAACCGAAACAGGTCGATCAGTCGAAGACAATGACCTGCCGCGCCGCTTCCCCCTTCCGCATCAAATCAAACGCATCATTGATCTCATCCAACTTGATCCGCGAACTAATCATCTCATCCAGGCGCAACCGCCCATCAAGATAGAAATCAATGTACTTCGGCATGTCGAAGCGGAACCGATTCGATCCCATATACGAACCCGTGATCTTCTTCTCCTGAAGAACGAGATCGGCCGCGGCAATCGATACGGTCGCGGTCAGCGGAGTGAGGCCGACGAGCACGGTCGTACCACCGCGCCCGGTCATGGCGACGGCCTGCTCGATGGTGGGAACGAGGCCGATGCATTCGAATACGAAGTCGGCGCCACCC
>CAZMFM010000256.1:0-1635 GCA_964565565.1 uncultured Spirochaetaceae bacterium
TACCTCAGGGCTCGGTACTACCAGCCGGGGGCGGGGCGGTTCCTTTCGCGGGATGGGTTTGCGGGGTTCGCGCGAAATCCGGTTTCGCTGAACAAGTATCTCTATGCCAATGCGAATCCGGTGATGGGCGTGGATCCGAGTGGGCGAGTGTCGCTGACACTCTCCGACGTCGTGTTGGCAGGAGCGATCTCGGCGACGTTGGCGGCGACTACGCTGCCGAACCTTCGAGAGCTGAGCGCTGGACTGCCAACAGCATCCATCGCCTTACCCGAGCCCGAGTTCGACTTCGATCCGGCGTTCAATCCAAACTTTTTGCCCGCTGGTGTTTCGGTCTTTCTCGTCATAGCACAAGGGTTGGCGAACGACGCGGAAGAGGCCCGCGATAATCCGAGGGGGCGACGACGGTCACCCTTTGTCGTTCAGTTTCAAGCACAAGGCGGCGGAACAGAAAAGAGCGTTACGCTCGAAGGTACGTCTCCGATTTCGGCTCGGGACGGACGAATTGGACTCGCAGTTCTGGAGGCGGAGCTACTAACTCCCGGCCAGCGGCGAAATCGGCGGCTCGGTTTCAAGCTGGCGATTCGACAGATCAACATTTGTGCGGTGGCTGGCGGGTGTCCGGCCGGGTACTCGGATGCCTTCCCCCAGACGGCTGCCGAGCATGTCGATATCGAGATCCGGATCGGGCGAAATTTGGTGCCCGGGTCCCGTTCCTTTCCGCAGGTGAGAAGAAAGATTGTGTCGGAAGGGAGCTAAACTGCCGCCGTGCCGTAGCAGCGCGGCGTCGTGGAGCAATCGAATGGACCTCATAGAAGCAATGAAGAAGTTCTCAGCAAGGTTCGAGGGACTTGAAGAGGGTGAAGAAATCAAGATCGAAGAGCCGAGCGAAAGCCGACCAGAGAAGGTCTACACGTGTGATCAGTTCAGGATTCAACTGAGCCACACGTACGCCGGCGACGACATCAGGGTAGAGCGAGTTTTCGTCTTGGGTCCGGCAAACGCATTCCGAGCGCTCGGAAGTCTATGCATGTTGTTCGCGATGCGAGCGAGTCGAGATGATGTCTGCGTGATCGATCTTCCAGAGTCGGGATCCGTCGTGCGGGCCCTCAGACTCGAACACGGCAGTAAATTGTGGACCGGAAGGCCTACCGAGGCGGATTTCTCAATCGATCGAATCCTCTATATGAGGCAGGCCGTAGGCGTGAATCCTTTTGGAAATTTAGATGTTGACAAAAAATTGCTTCCATCCCTAAATCGTATTGGGTGTTCATCTCCCGGCACAGTGGCGTACGACGACTCCGCTCGATCCCAGCTGGTCGGGTTCGGGGGGCTTCACGGGCTTATGCTCATGGCCGGCCTCTTTGTAGACTTGTCCTTTCCTGAACCGGGAAGAGACGAGGTGTCACTTCGCCAGTTTATGGGGCGAGAGACAGGAGTTAGTCCCGGCAGCGTGCATATCACGCTTGGGTTGCCGAGTTGCGATTGGTGGCCGACGTAATTCTAGGAACATGGCGTACGACGCCGCGTCGATACCTTTGCCTTTGATGCGGCGGGCAACCGAATCGAAGCGACGGATTTTTAGAACAATGCGACGACACGAACCCATGACGAGTTCGGCCGAGTCCTCGAACGTCG
>CAZMFM010000257.1:0-1565 GCA_964565565.1 uncultured Spirochaetaceae bacterium
GAGGTCGTCGAGCCTGAAAAGGTTGTCACCAGATTCTACCGCGTTCGATTCAACCAGCTATTCCACGACGGTCTTCATCGTCTTGTTAGACGGCGCGTGATCTCGCCGGGTGGCCAGCGCGTGCCATTAGTGCCAAGCCCATGAGAAGTAGGATCCCCGTAGAGGGCTCTGGAATGAGGGCGAAACTCACGTTGTCGAAAGACGCAAGTACCGCTTGGCCCTGAAAAATGGAGGTGCTTCGTACTTCCACCTGCTCGAAAGGGACTGTCGAAGCAACGCCAAAGAACTCAGCGCCGAACGCGATAGGGAAGGACTCGCCGGCCAGTTCGATGGTCATTGGGAAGGGCACGGGGCCACAGTCGACGTAGCAGAGACGGTCGTAGTCGAACACGTTGGCTAGGTCAACGGAGAAGGACGTGACGAGACCAGGAAGTACGAATGTATTCGTTGAAATTCCTTCGACCAGAACGCCGGAGTGTAGATCGGCCCTGTACTCACGAGTCCCGTTGACGTCTCCTGTTGCCACGATTCCATGGCGGCCTTGGATATCCGCGCCGGGAGGAATGATGATGTCGAGGTTGGGTGCGTCGATAGTGATGACACTGGGACAGGGGAATGCACCCGAATCTGGGCAAGTGAGTGTGCCGAGAGGTGTCGTCTCGAAGTCTTCGACTTGAAAGGCTCCGACGGCCGACTCCCACGAAGCCCGATCGAAAAACACCGTGGTGCTCGCGTCGGCCATACCGCTTGCGAGTACAAGAGGTACTAGAACGAGTAGTCGGCAAATGGTCGTCATGAGTAATCTCCTCGCTTCTCAATATAGCCGGGATAGCGGAACGCGGTGCGCCATCTAACGGATCGGGCTTCAGTTGCGAGCCGCGGCGCCTCCGCGGTCGGTCCGAAGCCCATTGGTTCGGCGCCAGACTGTACCACGTTCCGATTGAACCTCGCCGTGGTTTGACCACTGCAAGCCCTTGTTAGCTAGCGCCCAATCTACCCGAACCAGAATACGACTCGAACGCGATCTGCTCCGAAACGTTCAGCCAAGATCGCGACAGCTGCGCCTAGAGCTGCGAATTGCGGGGCTATTGGGCCGCTTTCTATGTCAGTGGCCGCTAGTGCTCTCGCGAACTCCGCGCTGCCAAGCCAGCCAACACCGAATACTGGCTCGGAGACTAGCTGAGGTGGATCTGGCGACTGTGGAGGATAGTGGGAATCGCCTTCAGCGACTTGTTCTGCCGCTTCGCTCCGCAATATGTACCGATCATCGGTCAGTAGCGGAAGCGGAGCTTCTGAATCCTCAACAATGAACTGGTAGTAGCTGCGCGACGTCTCGTGTGAAAGAAAGCTGGGGATTCCACGTGGCGGGACAACCGGCTTTGGACTGCTATAGCGAATGCCGGCTATGGCTGCGAACGGGAAATCTCTCGGCAGTTCGAACGAGCCGCATGTCAGTGACGAGATTCGACTCGGGCCGGAGAACGGTTCGCCCTCGCAATTGTCATACTCGACGAAGAGATCAATGTCGGTTCCCATAAGCGGAGTTCCGGCTGCCTAACGGATCG
>CAZMFM010000258.1:0-1558 GCA_964565565.1 uncultured Spirochaetaceae bacterium
ATCGCTTCTCCCCTCCAGAATCCTGTGATGTAGTCGTGATTGGGTCCGGCATGGGTGGGTTGGTCGCGGCCGCGTTGCTCTCGAATGCGGGTCTCGACACGGTGGTGTGTGATCCGCAGCCGAGGCCCGGGGGCTACCTGGCGGGCTTCGGGCGGAAGGAGTTCATCTTCGACTCCGCGATTCACTGGCTCAACCAATGTGGCCCCGGCGGTTCGGTCTATCGCGTGTTGGATTTTCTGGGGGACGATCATCCGAAGTGCCAACCGTTGAAGGCGATTCGCCGCTACAAGGGACAGGCCTTCGACGAGTTGCTCACGAATGATCCCGACGCCCTCCGGCGCGACTGGCTCGCGCGTTTCCCCGATGAGCGGGGCGGGATCGATCGGTTCTTCGACGACGCGAAAGAGATTGGTGCGGCGATGGAGAAGCTTGCGCGTCTCGTGCGCGCCCCCGCTTCCTTCAATTTGCTCGAGTACATTCGATTCGGAATTCGGATGGCGCTTTGCAGCCGGCCCTTTATCTCGAAATACAAGTTGACGGGTCCAGAAGGGCTCGCCCTCTACTTCAAGAGCAACGAGATCAAACGCGTTTTCGCGACCGAGGCGGACTTCATGTCCATCATCGTTCCGATCGGCTGGGCCTACCATCACGATTTTCAAGCCCCGCCGATCGGCGGTAGCCAGGCCTTCCCGAGTTGGTTGCTGAAACATGTCGAAGCAAACGGTTCGGGAATCATCCTCGGGCGCGGCGCGAGCCGCATCGAAGTCGAGAAGGGTCGTGCCATTGGCGTCGTCCTCGACGCGAAACCCAGACGCCGGATCCCGGAACAGCTGATTCGATGTAAATATGTGATCGCCACCAACGACATCTTGACGCTCTACGAAACAATGCTGCCGCAGGGCAGCGTGCCGCCAGCGCTGATCACCAAGCTAAAGAACATGGAGACCTATTCTTCGTCGGTGACGCTTTCGATCGGCCTCGACTGCCCTGCCGAAGCGCTTGGATTTGGCGAAGAAATGCTGACTGTGACGCGCGACGACGTCGATCGCGAGAAGCAGAACTGTGGTGACCCAAAAATCGCGGCAATCACGGTCCTGGCGCCCTCGACGCGAGATCCGTCCATGGCTCCTTCGGGTAAAGGGACGCTGACGATCTATGTCTCGGCGGAAATCGACTACGGAGATCATTGGAAGACGGGCGAGGGGCTTGCGCGCGGTGAAGCTTATCGGAAGTTCAAGGAAGCCTACGCCGAAATCGTGCTCGAGCGCGTGGAGCAAGAACTCGGGATCGATGTGCGGGGACATATCGAGGTCATGAAAATCGCGACGCCGGTCACGCATTGGCGCTATACGGGCAATCGTGGCGGGAGCTTGATGGGCGGTCGCCCAACTCGGCCGAATATCCGAAATCGCGTCGCAAGTTACTACACCCCCGTGAAGAACCTGCTCCTGGGCGGACATTGGGCCGAGTATGGTGGCGGCGTCCCCATTGCGACGCGCGCCGGCGCCAATGCAGCCTTGTTGATTCTCAAGAAAACCAATCGGGCCGAATATCGGCG
>CAZMFM010000259.1:0-1551 GCA_964565565.1 uncultured Spirochaetaceae bacterium
CCTGAATTGGTTGATAAGTTGGACACTGAGTAGACTCCTTATTTTGCCGCCCCCAGCTGGAGCCGGTGTCAATATTGAACTCGGTGCGGACTCGACTAGTGGACGTCAATCCCGACTTCACATTCTGAACCGGCTTAGAATTCGAATTCAGCGCTCAGTTGAACCCCGAAAGTGACGAACTGCACACCGGACTGATTCGACCAGCATACGGGGAAAACTCCGCGAAAATTCTTCGCAATTCTTATTTTTCGATCGGATTCAAGAATTCCGCCCCTCGTGTTTGGGGGTCGGTATCTTCGGCACCATGCTCGGAACCCTGAATAGAACGGTCGTTAACTGCTTGCCCCGGATTCGGTGCGACGGCGAATTCCGAGTTCCCTAAGGATGTCCAGCTATTTGCCTCTCTTGGGAGCGCCACCCGTGACAGCGCTGGCAAGGCGGCTGCTCGCTCGGCGATCTCAGAATCTCCTTCGACCAACTCGTCACCCAGGACGTTTGATCTTCTGGAAGTTGACGGGTCCAACACCGGAACTGGCCCGTCAAAAGGCCGGGCTCCGAGCGTGGCGGCGTGCCTCGATCGCGATCTCGGCGGCGATCGTGCGAGCAGCTAGAGACGGGCCGCACGTTCGAAAACAACGCCGAGCACGGTCGCTTCTTCGATCGTCGATCCGACAGTGAGCAGGCCATAGTTCGCGAGCAAGACCATACTCTTGGCAACAAGTGCGTTGGTGACGATCCGTCCTTCGTCGCCTCCAAACGGGACGCCGGGTCGTTTCGGCAACCAGGCGGTATCGGCGAAGAGCGCCATCGTGTCCATATGCGCCACCGATTCTCTAATCCAACGGCTGGTACCAAAACTTCGGGCTTGCCAGCCTCCTGGGTATGACAGAATGATTCAAGACAAAGTTCGACGATCAACTGAGCCTTACGAAAGTCAGATCTGTCGATGGCGTATCTGGCAGTGCGTTGCCTGGCGGGCCGCCGAATGATGAGGCCTCCAACGGATGCCTGCCGCGGAAGGTTCGGGATTCTCGCTGATCCGGCGAATAGAGAGCGATTGTTTCGAAATCGCGTCGCATCCCCCAATCGCGTAGACAGGAGGGCGGCCCAGATCGACGCGCAGTACCTAGGCCGGATGTCTCGCCTGCGAAATGAATTGCATTCCGACTGCCATGCCGCTGTGAATATCGTTATGACAGTCGTCGACCGCCCCACCGTGGCTTCGCGCCCAACAGCGCGGGCACAGCATCACGGTCGTCCCCGGTTGAATATCTTCACAGGTAGGGTCCACGGAACACTGTGAACCACGTCGGAATTCCCGGAAACTCGTTTCGTTGAGTCCAGCCTCCTTGGCCGATTCTCCCTTCCCTTCGTAGTAGATCCCTCGCGCTCTGCCGATGGGATATCTCCGATCGGCTCGAGCAGCCGTCGATTGCCGAACCAGTCGAACGCTACGAACTCGACCTCCTCGACGCCTTCCCACGGCCCGTTAGGCCAGATCACTTCGTCTTGAAAAGGCTGAAGATCGGCTCGGTCATCGCAATGCCCTAC